>NZ_CP061813.1:822500-1190000 GCF_014784055.1 Polaribacter haliotis
TTATCGTTTTTAAAAAACCTCTTTGGGGCGTAATTCCAGTTTGAGCAATTGGAGAACCGATTTTATAACCACTCCACTCCCACCAATGACTTAAAATTGCTCTTATGTTAGATTGTTCTTTTTTGTTCATATAAACTGATGCCTGTACACCAGAAGAACCACTGCTACTATATTTTACTAAGCCTTTTTTATTTGTATATAGATATTTTTCTGAATTCGTTTTTAAATCTTCTTTGGAAAGAATTGGGAATTGATGAATCCAATCGAAAGGATTTTCTCCTGTTAAAGAAATATTGTTATAAGCCGTTATATTTTTTGTTGAGAATTGTAAGATTTTCTCTAAATTTTCTTTCTGTAATGTTTCTAATTGATCTTCAGAAAACGAATCTAACTTTCTCCAATATTTTAATTGTTCTAAATAGGTCGATTTATTAAAAAAATCGCCCAGAGGTAAAATTATATTTTCTAAAAAAACATTATAGCTCATTTATTTTAGAATTTCAATCCATTGTTTTTTTACAACTTCCCAGTCGAATTGTTCCACTTTCTTTCTGGCGCTCTTGTTTAATTCTGGATGTTTTCCCTCAATAATTTCTATAATGGCATTCGACATTTCAACAGCATTGTTTTTATTTACTAAAACTCCATCAATTTTATGATCTATTAAATAAGGCATTCCTCCAGCATTTGTGCTTACAATTGGCAACCCAAGAGCCATTGCTTCAATAACACTTACTGGAGTATTATCGAAATTGGTTGTGTTAATAAAAACGTCATATTCTTCAGATTTTTTATGCCATTCTTCCTTGGTTAAAACTCCTGTGAATTCTAAATTATCTATTATTTTTAAATCCTCTGCCAATTTTTTACATTCTAAATAAGTTTTATCATTATTAGGACCAATCATACAAAGTTTAGCATTTTTGTATTTTTCTAAAACTAAATTTAGAACTAATATCGCTAATTTCGGGTTATAAATTTCTTTAAAAGACCTTACCCAAAGTAGTTTAGGTTGTATTAAATTTCTTTCTTTAAACTTATATTTTTTTAAAGGAATTGTATTAGGAATAAAAGTAGTATTGAACTTGTACTTTTTAAATTCTTCCTTAAGAAAATTAGATGGAGCTATATTCTTATAAGAATTTTTAAATATTAAATTTGAATAAAAAATATTATTTTTTAATCTAAATGATAAATTTCCTCCCCTTAATATTGGAATATAATTAATTTTAAAAACTCTTGCTAATTGAGATGTTATAAGTACAAAATAAAAATTAGTTGTGCTAAAGGTATCTATTAATATAAAATCGATTTGCTTTCCTAAAATAAGAATGCTTTTTATCATATCAAACAACCGTAAAACTTTGTTTTGTTTATCCGAAACTACTTTAATATTAAAGTTTTCTGACTTCAATAAATTAGACAAAATGGTTATAGAAATACTATATTTTGTTTTTTTTGTAAGATTGTTACCTATGTATAAAATTTTTTTAGACATACTCTCTACCTTCTATTTTTATTAAACTCATACCATATATAAAGGCTGGAAAAGCAATTCTCATGGCAGAATGATTAATGGTTAAAAACCAAAATATAAAAAATGAAAATAAAAATGCTCTTTGATAAACATCTCCATTAAATATTGTATTTGTTAAAGGGGTAAAAAACAAAATTAATAAAGAAAAAACCCCTATAATTCCATGTTCTTCTATTAACCTTGTAAGCTCGTTGTGTGAAGCTGCTGTAATTTTTTTTGCACTCATCTCTCTTTTATATTTACCATTACCTACTCCAATACCTAATATTGGTGAATCTAAAAAATTATTTAATTGATTTTCAAATAAAGCAATTCTTCCAGATGTTATATCTTCTTTTTTTACACCAATGGCATTTTTACCTGCATATCTATTATCTAGCATCCCTCCTGTAACTCCAGAAGTATAAAGCCAAGCACCAAAGACAAAAAAGCCAATCATGACAATATATTTCGCAAAACTTCTTATTCCTTTTTCACTATAAATAGTTATTATTAAAAATAAAACTGCTAAGCAAATACCTGCAGTAATAATACCTCCCCTAGAAAATGTAAGAAGTCCCCTATAAATAAAATAGATTAAAAACAATGAATCTACGATTCTAGAACCTGTTAGCCTAATTTTAAAAAAAATAAAAACACCTAAAATAAAAATCCCATACCCTAAGACAGTAGCTACCTGATTTGGTCCAAAACCGCCAGAAGTATAATAATTTGCAGATCCAGTAAAAACAATCTCACTAAGATCTGGTGTTCTGTAGTACATAAACATGACCATTGAGAATATTGGAAGTAAAGAATAAAATAATATTTTTTTTAAAAGATTGTTAGTAATGACTCTCTTATAACAATGTATAGCAACAATTCCTAAAGAAATAGGACCACTCAAGTTAAAACTAATAGCACCAGATAGAGATTCACCTTCTGGTATTCTAGTAAAAACAATTCCTAATAATAATAATAATAAATAAAAAACATAAGAAACATTTATAACGTTCTTAAATTTTTCAATTAAATAGCCTAATATTAAAAGTAATGATATATAAATCTTTCCTGTTTCGTAAAAAACAAGTGCGCCTGTCATTCTAATAAAAACCTCTGCTCCAACAAAATATGCTGACCACAAGAGTGCTTCATTGTTTGAGTTTTTTTTAGTAAACACATCAAAAAAAGCATAAAAAAGTATTGTAAGAAATATTAGCTTAGAGATTATTGGAATCGTACCCAAAAAACCAATTACTATATGTATACCAATCAATAATAATCTTTTGTTAATATTTTTTTTACTATTCAACATGTTAAATAACTTTAGTTGATTTTAAAAATTTCATTTTTAACTCTATAATTGTAATATGAATATGTAAATTTTTCTGCAATCTTATAATTTGAATCTACCCAATCTAAATAAATTTTCTCATCTAAACTTAAACATTCTTTAATAACATTTATCAAATTTTCTGAAATTGGCTTTTCTATTAAATAACCATTTTTATTCGTATTTATATATTCATTTATACATGAAATATTTGATACTATTGGTATAGCACCAAAATTCATGCCTTCTCCGATAACCTTAGGAAAACCTTCACTTTTAGAAGGCAAAAGTATAAAGTTTGATATTTTATAGATTTTTTTTATTTCATCTTTTGCCAAAAAACCATGAAAAACAGTTTTATATGAAATTTCTTCAGATAATTTCATATAGTAATCCTTTAACTCACTATTTCCAACAAAATGAATTTCACCAATTTTTTTTGAACTTATATTTTTAAATGCATTTAAAATATCATCTACACCTTTTTTAGAATTTAATCCTCCAACAAAACAAAAATTAACCTTATCTCTTAATTTTTTACTTTTTAATATTAACTTTCCTAATTTCCTGTCTTTTTCATCCAAACATGGGTTTTCAAAAGATATAATATTTTTTTTATTTGAAAATTTACCATTTATGCTTACTACACTGTTTGATCTTAATTTTGATAATATAAATCTTTGCAATTTATAGAAAAAAGAAGCATGATCTATCCAACTGCCTGCATATTTATGCCAGAAAACTTTATCTAAATATAATAAAGATAAAAACATAACTATTATGCTTGGGTTTGAAGGTGCTCTAGAATGTATATATTTATGTTTTATGATCAGTTTATTAATTATTGAAAACATCTTTGGGTATGAAATAATTATTTTTATTTTATCAAAAATAGTATTACCTCCTACTTCCTCTAGCAAAACAACTTTTATTCTATTATCAGAAATTTTTACGTAGGATTTGTTATTAATTTGTTTTTTTCTATTAAAACCAATCCAAGTAATTTCATCAAATACATCTAATAAATTTTTTAACTCTTTAACAACAGGTCCAAAAGCTTTATAATTTCCATCTTTATCTAATACAATCCCTGTATCAGATACAACTAAGAGTTTAATATTTCTTTGTATATATTCAGACATTTTTGTAAATATAAATTTGGAGCAAAGTTTTTATCATAAATTGATTTTAAATCAATATTATTTTCTTTTAAATTATTAATTTTTTCAATCCATTTTTGTTGTTCAAAATTATTTATAAAAAAGTTAGGCAAATCTTTATTCAAAATAAGACTTATCTCGCCAGTATTAAAAGCAATAAAAGGTAAAGATTGTGCTACAAATTCAATTAAAACAAGCGGGCCACTTTCTCTAATTGAAGTACTTAATGCAAATTGAAAGTTATTTAATCTTTTTTGAACATTAAATTCATTATGAATAAAAGTTACTTTATTTTGCAAACTTAATTTCTCTATTTCTCTTATTAAACTATTAAAGTAATCTATATCTTGTATTTGTCCTATAATAGTTAAACTAGTATTTAATTGTGGTAATAATTGTATTGCAAATAACTGATTTTTATCGGGTTTAATATTTCCAACTACAACAGCTCCCTCCTTTTTTTTAACTTCATCACAATTATCAATACTTACAACAACATTATGTAATAAAAAGCAAAATTTTTTTTGGATATTTAGAGTTGAAATAGCCCATTCTTTTAAATTATTAGAAACACCAATGTAATATTTAGGGCTTAAAAAAGAATTTAATAAAAAAGGGATTTTTTTTGTATTACTAGAATGATCATGAAGAATTATTTTAGTTTTAACATTAAATACTAAAGATACAACTTTTACATACCGAAAAACATGCCGCATATGAGTATGTATTATATCATAATTTTTTAATATTAACGAAAGCTGTTTTGCATTTTTAAAACTAAACTTAGATTGTCTTTGAAAATCGATAATATTTATTTTATTGTTTAAATCTTGTTGTAATTTCCCATTATTTATAAAAATCAAAACATCAACGTTTATATTTTTTTGAAATAATAGATTCGATAGGGTTACAAAAATACGCTCTGCACCACCAACATTTAATTTGTCTATTACTTGTAATACTCTCAATATAATTAAAGGTTTTTTAGTGTATTAGATTTTTCTCTATAAATATTCTTAGCGACTCTACTTCTTTTCAGTAGTATAAAAATTGTATTAGGTAAGATTAAAATCCCAATAAAAATTTTGACAATTTTTCTAAAAGAACTACCTCTCACTATAAATGTACCTCTAATATTTAATAACAACTTCTTTTTAACTTGTTTTTTTGTAAAATGTTTAAAGTGAGAATAAATTTCCGAATAATGCAAAAAACGTCTCTGAAACAAACTATTTCTAGAGGATGCAAAAGTTGTTTTACGAACATTATGGTTTCTTAAACCTCCTCTACTTGCTCTTAAATGTACAATTCTTAACTGATTATTTTTAACGTTTAATGCACCACTTTTTACACAACGCAAACCCAATTCTTCGTCTTCACTTTGGAGTTGATCCATTTTTTCGTCAAAGCCACCGACTTTAATTAATAAATCTCTTTTAACCAAAACGTCGTTCGTTGGAAATCCGCTTGATAATTCTATTTTTGCAATATCTCTGTTGATATAATTTGTACCAATCTCATCTGGAATTCCACAAGATATACCTGCATTTAAATTATAAATTGTTTCTAAATGCTTTTGTAGATAATTTATAGGAATTTCTTCCATATCGTCATCTAAAAACCAAATAAACTTACTTTTTGCTGTTTGTATTCCTAGATTTCTTGCAGAACACTGCCCTATTTTTTCTATCTCTAAATAAATAATTGGTAAATCTGAAAACCCTTTTAAAAAAGTAGCATCTCTCTTTTCTTTTGGAGTTTGATCTACAATAATAATTTCATTTGGGGCAGGATTTAACTGCTGCAATTCCTTTAGTTCATTTTTTAAAACTTCGTAACGTTCTAAAGTTGCAATAACTATTGAAGTAGAAATGTCTTTATTTACTAAAATATCTTCTTCCTTAGAATGGTTGAAAACTATTAGTTCTTTCTTTTCATTTTTTGAAAATGCTTTGTAAAATGAAATTGGCGAAATTTTAAATAAGTTTGTAATGTATGTCCAAATAAAAGCTTTTGTATCAAAATTATTTCTGATAAATAATAACTCTTCTTTTAATTTTAGTGACGCTTTTTTCTCAACAATATCTTCTGATAAAATTACTGAATATCTTGTAATTACTCCAGATTTCATTGCTTTGTAACCAAAATCTAAACCTATAATATCTAAAGAATCTGAATATTTAGATAAATCGATAAAATCGAAGACACGTTTTTCTAGCAAACATCCTCTAAAAGTATTTTTCCAAGAACTGTGGTTTATTTTATGATTGATAGTTAAATGCAACATACTTGTAGGCTGAATAGCATCTAATAAATATGGTTTCTCACTTAAACCAATTTTAGACCCAATATGCCATAAATTGCCTTTTGAGTTTATCGTTTTTTCTAATTGGTTTTTGGTCGGCAAATTTCCAATAAATAAATCCCAAAATAAAATATGTGTAGCTTCTAATTTTAAAATGCTTTCTCTTGCATCCAATAAAGATTTGGTTGCATAAGAAATGGCTATTTTATGGCCAAATTCCCAATCAATATTATCTATATCATTAAAAACTACTAAAGTAATTTGCAAACTTCTATTTATTTTAAAAGTGAATTAAATATGCTAACAAATGTAAGTTTTTTATCTTTTTTTAACTCGTTTCCAAAAAATGAGTTTACCAAATCTTTTCTTTCCTTTTCCAAGTAACTGGAATCGTTTAAGTAATTTATAATTTGCTTTTCTAACTCTTCTGTATTCCTCACCAAACTTATGGCTCCACTTTTTACGATTGGTTTGTAATGATCGAATTCGTAAATCTTCTCATAATCATTAGGATAAATGTTTTCATTTGGCGGATTAAATGCAATATTTATAACTGGTTTGTTTAAAACTGCCAAATCTAAAGACACTGTAGATGCCACATTAATACCAATAGAACAATGATTCAATAAACTATTAAACAAAGAAATATCTTTTAAAGTTGGTGTTAAATGATTCAATTCCCAAAAATGGTCTGGAACACAAATATTTAGGTTCGAATCTCTTAATTTATAATAAGCTGTATTATCGTCTTTCGCGTAAATTCTTACTACTAATTGAAGATTATCATCTATTTTTCTTAATACTTTTTCTATTTCTTCAACAATTATATGCTCTTTTGGTGTGTAAAAAGCCATTCCTGTGGAATACAAAATGATTTTCTTTTCTAAAGGAATTTTCAAAAAACGATATAATTCTTCTTTAGAATCTATAAATTTTTCATTAAAGTGAAAATCGAATTGTGGTGTTCCTGTAACAAACACATTTTCTTCTTTTACGGTTGGATAAATTTTTAGTAAATCTCTTTTAATCTTATCATTCCACGTAAAATAAACATCGTAAGTCGGAATAATTCTACCTTGAGAAGTTAAATTATCCCAAGAAAATAGAAAAGTTGCCGTTTTTATTTTTAGCTTTTTAACAGCATACATTAAATTTAAAGAAATTAAATTATGAATATGAGACGTATTAAATACCAAATCTGGTTCTATCTCTAATAAAACATTCTCCAATTCTAAAACTTTTGGGTTTTTAAAATTGGCACGTTCAAACCTTTCCGTTAATTTTACTAAAGAACTTTCAGATTTATAAAAAGAGGCAATTAATTTCCTTAATTTTCTTACAATATTAGCGTTTATTGACTTTTTACTTAGTAAATCGTCTTTTACAATTTTTAAATTTCCTGTTACCGAGTTTAATTTATTCAAATGCGCAATTTGAAGAATTTTCAACAACTCATTTGCATATTTATTTTGTTGATGCTCTTCTTCTAATTCATAAAATTCATCACATTTAGCAACTAAATATTTTTTAATTTCTTCATTAGGAACCACAGAGAAAAATATGATTTTATATTCTTCTCTTAATGCATCTGTAATGCCAGAATACACAAAGTTTTTTATGGATTCTCCTCTTGGTAATATGATGATTAGTTTTTTCATTAATTAGTATTATTGTCTAAAATTAATGCTAAACTTAACCATTGCCAAATATGAAAACTAGAATCGTTATCTCCTTCTAAATAGTTTTCCCATTCTTTTTTTAATTTATCAAAATCAAACCAATTAGAAAAACTACTTTTTTCAATTTCTTTTAATTTTCCAGAAACAAAATCTTTTAAATCATTCCCCAACCACTCTCTTTGTGGAGTTTGCAAGGGTCTTTTTGGTGCGTATGTAATTGAATCACTTAAAAATTCGGAAACAATATCTCTTAATACTTTTTTCTGAATTCCGTTTTTAATTTTATATTCTAAAGGTTGTGCAAACGCAAATTCAACCAAATTATAATCTAAAAAAGGTTCTCTTAATTCTGTGCTACTTGCCATTGAAACTCTATCGTTAAAACGCAAAGCTCTTGGTATTTTTGTATAAAATAAATCTCTGTATTGTTTATTTAACAAATCGTCTTTAAATGGTTTTGGGTACTTTGGTTTTTCTGCCAATGCCAAAAATTCTTTCGATAAAACTTCTTTTTTAAAAGGCGATTTATTTACCCCTTGAATAATGTTTGCATCCTCTTTTTTAAGATAGTAATCGTAACCTGCCCATTGTTCGTCCATTCCTTGCCCATCTAACAAAACCAAAACATCCTCCTTTCTAGCTTGCTCGAAAATTTTAGCGTATGCCAAAGTTGGTATTCCCCCAAAAGGCTCATCTTGATGGAATGTTATTTTTTTGCTTAATTCTTCAACTTCATCAGACTTCAGAAGTACTTTAACTAAAGGATTTTTTGTAATCGAAATCATTTCTTCTACCCAAGTAAGTTCGTCATACCTTTTATCATCCGTATAAAACGTAAATGCTTTTATGTTTTCGCTGTATTCTTGTTCGTTTACGAATGCCAATAATGCAGAACTATCTAAGCCTCCACTCAAATTAAAACCTACAGCAACGTCTGCTCTAAAACGCAATCGAATACTTTGTTTTAAAAGATTAGAATATTTAGTTTTTACTTCTTCGTAAGAGTATTTTTCTTGGTGTTTTTTAATCTCTTGTTCAAAGAAATACCATTTTTCAATTTTTAAATTCTTGTTTGAATATTCTAAATAATGTCCTCCTGATAATTGAGAGATATCTTGCCAAAAAGTTTCATTTGGCAATCCATAACTACCAAATGCAAAATAATTTGCCCAAACTTTTCTATTAGGAGTTTTTTGAATTCCAAAAGCGTGAATTGCCTTTATTTCTGATGAAAAAATTAATTTATTGTCAATTTGAGTATAAAAGAAAGGTTTTACTCCAAAACGATCTCTGGCTGCAAATAATTTTTCTTTTTTAGCATCCCAAATCGCGAACGAGAACATTCCGTTTAATTTATGCAAACAATCTTTTCCCCATTCTAAATAAGCAGCTAATAAAACTTCTGTATCGGAATTTGTTTTAAAATTATAATTAAGTTCTTTTCTTAATTCTAAATAATTATAAATTTCTCCATTAAAAACTAATTGATATCTGTTTGAATTATCTGTAAAAGGTTGGTTTGATGTTGCTGTTAAATCGATAATTGCCAATCTATTATGTCCTAAAGCTACATTTTCTCCTTCCCAAACACCTGTATAATCTGGTCCACGATGTGTTTGAGAAAGCAGCATTTTATGAATACTATCTTTCTCTATATTTTCTCCAACAACACCAGCAATTCCACACATTTTACAACTTATTTTTAAGTGTTTCTATTAATTTTTTTGTTCTTATTTTTCTTCCCTTTCCATTCAAGTGATAACTACTGTCGTAAAACAAATCTGCATCATATAAATAGTCTGTTGGGTTTCCAACAAATGTAAGATTGGTTTCCTTTCTTAACATATTTATATCTAGTAGAAAGCGATTATCAAATTGAGATTTTTCTAAAGGCGGAAAAGTTATAATTAATTGAACGCCTTTCTGCTTACAAATAAGATTCATTTTTTGTAAAAAAGTCACAAATTTGCTACTAATTTCTTTACTTTTTAATTTTTGATATCTATTAATTTCTTCAGCTTTTATTTTTGAATCATTTATAGAGACCAAACTAATATTATCTCCTAAATAATTATAAGATTCTCTTTTATATTGTGTTGGAGCTGCTTCTTTTTTCTTTAATAAACTTATATAAAATTTTGTTGACAATCGAATTGCTTTCTTAAAAAAAGATTTCTTTTGAAATCTTGTAAAATCTTTAAAAATAGCTGGGGAATAAAAAAGCGTAGTATAAAGAAAATCGTCTCCATTTTCTTTTCCATAATAATATTCATATTCAGGAATATAAAGTATAACATCTCCTTTTGTTAGATAGTTTTTCGTTAAGTTTAAATGATATTTACTTCCTAAACTCATTGCCAAACTTGTGTTTATTACTGGCTTTAAAAACGTTTCTCCTAAAAGTTTACTATTTATACTATAAGAAGAACTGGATCCACCAGCAATAATAATTTTAGATGTATTTTTTAAAGAGTCTAGTCTATTATATTTATTTATAATTGCTGCAGGATAATCAGTTTTATCATTATAATTGGCAAAGAATGCTCCTCCAACATACACAGTAATAAGTAGTAACAAAACACTTATTTTAATAGCAATATATTTCAAAAATTTATTCATTAAAAGATAAATTATTTATGTCGTTTGCTAATTTTTTAGAAAAAAATTTTCCAGATGCTTTGTATAAATGATTGCCGTCTATAAAGGTGTAATTATTTGAATCTTCTTTATAATTTAAATACAATAAATTATTAAATCTAGTGTTAATAATTGAATCGAAATTTTCACATAATTCATTTTCAACTGCCAAAATTTCTTTATTAACTGGTATACGAACTAAAATTACTCGACCATGTTTTTTTAATAATTGTATAGTTTTATCTAACCAAAATATTCTTTTATCTGAAATTTCATATATTTTTCCATTTTCTTTATATACTTCTATCTTAGATAATGTTCGTTTTCTTAAATCGTTTTTCTCCATATTTATATTTACTTCTAACCAGCCATTTTTATGAAGCAGTAAAGTCGAATCTCTATTAAACTTATTAATTAATAGGTTAAACATAGAGTTTTTATAAGAATTAACTAAATAGTCGTAATTAGGATTCATATTAAAAAAAGTAAGCTTAGAAAGTTCTTTTTTACTTTCGATATCGTAATTTAAATTTGTTCTTTGGGAAATTGACCAAGGATCTACAGATAAAATAAATAGCCCATTAAAACTATTCTCATCTAATTTAGATTTTATGGCTTTATAATATGTTTCGCCATAAGGACTATGAAGAATTGTAAAGGCAAAATTATAAATCGAATGATTTAATATATTTTTATCTATTACTGAATTTAAAATTTGCGGTCTTATCCCTTGAGCGGCTCTTGAAGTTCCTAAAATCAAGGATTTTTGTTTTGGACTCGTAAATCTTAAATAAAAAGGGTCTGTTGTACCATCTGCTAAAAAACCTAATAAAATATAAGTTATAAGAATAGTAGTTACAAGAAATGTTATTTTAATTATAAAGTTTTTCATTCAATAATTAAATTAATAATTGAATCTACTTTTTTCGAAAAAACAGTAGATCCATTTTCATTCAAATGATCTACATTCTTAAAGTATTTATCTTCAGTAATTTTAAACATCATCCCATCTATGATTTTACTTTTTTTTAGATCTATTTTTTTTAATGTTGATTTTATAAATTTATCATATATTTCATTGGAAAATTTATAGAAATCTGGATGATATGGGGGTAATAATATAAACAATTTAATATTTTTTTCTGAACATATTTTAATTATTTCTTCTAAAAAAATTATGTTTTTTTCAATAATAGACTTTCTGGATATTTTATTCATAGGGTTACCAATTCTTTTACCTATAATATTTAAGTCGTATTTATAACTTTCTTTACTTGCTCTCCAGCCAAATAGAGAAACATTTACTTTCCTTACAATTGCATTTTCTACAAGTTCTTTAAATGAATCATTCAACAATAAAGAATTTGCAAGTATTCCTTGACTATAATTATCTAATTCATAAAAATGATAATACAATCTTTTTTCGTCGTTTGTAATTTCTTCTGTAAAAAGAGTATAGCTAGAAATGGGCAAAATTATTGCTTTTATATTATTAAAATTAGAGATATTCTTCTTCAATATAAAATAATCTGTTTCTAATTTTCTACTTTTATTAGCCACATTTATAGCCTTTTTCTTAAAATAAAAAGGGTTTAGTCCAAAAAACGTATGAGAATTTCCTAATATTAAAACTTCAACATTTTTTTCTTTCAACAAGTTATTTTTAAACGACATTACATTTATATTCTTTGGGAACACAAAGAGAACTAAAATTCCAAAAAATATTGAAATTATAGCTACGTAATAAAATAACTTTATTAAAAATAGCTTCATAAATTAAAACTGAAAATAGATAAATGAAGATTTTTCGTCTACAGAAGCATAATATAAAATCATAAATGCAAACAACATATAAAATACTATTCTGTATTTTTTGTCTAAAACAATGGCATATTCTTGCCTTCTTGAAAACCATTCCATAATTACAAATAGCAATAAAAATGGTAGCACTTTTTTATGTCGAATTATATCTGGAATAAAATTATTAAAATTAAATATATTCTGAATGTACTCAACAGCTTGTGTTAATGAAGTTGCTCTAAAAAATATCCACGCAAAAGTGGTAATTGTAAAAGTTCCTAAAATTTGAAGAATTTCTTTAAAACTCGGTAAAATAGAAGTTTCAGCAACTTCATCTAAATTTGTTCTATTTTTACCTCCTATTAATAATGGTAAGAAAAATAATGCGTTTAAACCTCCCCAAATAATAAATGTCCAATTGGCTCCATGCCAAAAACCACTCACTAAAAAGATAATAAAAACGTTTCTTATTTTAATTTTTAAACTTCCTCTAGAACCTCCTAATGGAATGTATAAATAATCTCTAAACCAAGTACTTAAAGAAATATGCCATCTTCTCCAAAACTCTGCAATGTCTCTAGAAAAATACGGATAATTAAAGTTTCTCATTAATTTGAAACCAAACAATCGCGATGTTCCAATAGCAATATCTGAATATCCAGAAAAATCGCAATAAATTTGAAATGCAAAATAAATGGCTCCCATACAAAGTGCTAAGCCAGATTCATCTTGGTAATTTTCGAAAATTCTGTTGACTAAAACTGCACAGGAATCTGCAATCACCACTTTTTTTACCAATCCCCATAAAATTAATTTCATTCCAGAAACAGCAAAATCATAATTGAATTCTCTATTTTTATAAAATTGAGGTAATAAATTGGTAGCTCTTTCAATTGGTCCTGCCACTAATTGAGGGAAAAATGCTACGAAAGAAGCAAATGCGATGAAGTTTTTAGTAGGTTCTAATTTTTCTCTATATACATCTATGGTGTAACTTAAAGTTTGAAATGTATAAAACGAGATTCCAACTGGTAAAATAATATTTAACGAGCTTGCATGCATAGTTACTCCAATAGATTCCCAAGCCTGAATCCAATTATCTATAAAAAAATTATAATATTTAAAAAAACCTAATAAGCCCAAATTAAAAACGAGACTCACAATTAGTAATCGTTTTCTTTGCTTCTTTTCAGTTGTGTTTTTTAGTTGTAAACCTAATGAATAATCTACAACTGTACTTAGTATTATGAGTGATAAAAAACGCCAATCCCACCAACCATAAAAAACATAACTAGCAATTAAAATTAAAACATTTTGTATGCTTAACTTCTTAAAAACAAACCAATACAATAGAAATACTATTGGTAGAAAGATTAAAAATTCTATGGAATTAAATAACATTTTTTAAAGTTTTTATTAAATTTCTTGTATAAATTTCTCTTGTTTTTTTCAAGGCATGATATGGGCTATCAAAAAACATTGTGTCTTCGAAAATATTTTCTTTTATATGACCAATAAATTTCGAATTAGTATTCGTTAAACTATCCAAAGTAGAAATTGCATTTTTTGTGATAAATTTTTTAGAATACACTGGAAAAGTAATGTAAAAACGAATCTCTTTTTTTTTCAAAATTAAGTCTAATGAATTAATATTATCTATGAAAGCAGTCGAAATTTTAACTTTTTCGATAATAGGATATGATCTTACTTTTTCCAGTTTATTTTTTTTATCTAAATGATATGTTAAATCTCCATATTTATTAAAATCTCTTCTCTTTATTTCTGATGGAATAGATTCGTCTTTTATAAAGCTAAAAACAGGATTAAGCATCGATTTAAATCCGCTTCTAAAAAAATTTAGTGTATTTACAGAACCCAAACTCGATATTAATTTCGGTTCTGTTAAAAATGCATTGTTTATAAAATTCGCTCCAAATTGGCCTTTTCCAGAATAATAATTAAATTCTGGTATATAAATTATAAAATCTCCTTTTCTTGCATGATTTTTTAAAAAATTTAATTGGAATTGGTATCCTGTATTGAAAACAAAACCACTATTTATAACTTTTATTTTCAACTCTTTTTCTAATAATTGAGAATCGATTGAGAAAATAGTGTTGGATCCTCCCATTATAATTAATCTATTCTCGATATTTTTATCAGTAATATTTTTGTATTTATCAATTACAAAACCAGAAAAAATATTTGAATATTTTGTTTTTAAAAGATAGTTGGAAACTTTAAATAATAGAGCGTAAATTGTAATTACAACTAATAAATATTTAGAAAACTTAATAATAAAATATTTCATTTATTTATTATTTACTAATTCTTCTGCTTTTTCCCAATCTTTTAAAGTATCTATATTTACATACCATTTTTTTGGAGATTCTATATAAGAAATGCTATTCCCGAACAAAGATTGTTGTTCTAATAAAACACTTGTTTTGGTAATATAAATACTTCCATCTCTATGAAATGCTTTGGGTAAATCTTGTCTTCGAGTAATAATATCGTTTTCGCCAGTCGCTATTTGTAAAGTTTTATCTTCTTTTTCTTCAAAAACCCAATGAGGATTGTATTCATGAGGAACTTCTTGTACAGAAAATAAAGAATCTGTATCTTTTTCTATAAATGTTTGTATTGCTTTATCTAAAAACGCAACAGTTCTAAAAGGACTTGTTGTTTGCAATAAACAAACTGCATCGAAATACATATTTTGTTTTTTATAAAACTCTAAAGCATGTAAAATAACTGGCAAAGTTGGTGAAGCGTCCAGCGCTAAATCAGCTGGTCTTTTAAAGGGAACTTCAATTCCTAAAGATTCTGCTATAGCTATTATTTCTTCGTCTTCTGAGCTTAAAATTAACGTATTTATAAATTCACTTTTTAAAGCAACTTCAGCTGTGTATGCTATTAATGGCTTTCCTCCTAATAATTTAATATTTTTACGCGGAACTCCTTTAGAGCCTCCTCTTGCAGGTATAATTCCTAATATTTTCATTAATACGTAATTGTTTTGTGAAAACTTAAAGGCGTTTTTGCTAAAATATCTGCAATTCTATCTCCAGATTTTCCATCTCCATAAATAGTTGAAGAAGTGATATTTTTGGATGAAATTCTGTTTTCTATAGCTTTTATAATTTCATTTTTATCGTAACTAGAGTTTAGTACGTTATTTCCTCTTTGCCTTCTATTTTGACGACTTCCTATATTTACAACTGGAACTCCTAAATAAGAACATTCTCGAATACCAGCACTAGAGTTACCAATTAAACATTTACTATTTATTAATAATTTTAAAAAATCCTTTGGTTCCATATTCTTGAAAAAATGGATATTTTCTGGCTTTTTAATTTCTCTAAAAGTTCTAATTCCGTTTGATGTTCCATCTGAACCAGCATCTACATTTGGCCAAAACCAAAAAGTAGGAATGCCTAATTCGTGAACCGCTTGCAATGTTTGTTCAACATCTTTTCTTGCAGATGCATATTCTGTAGTTACTGGATGTTGCATCACCACAATATAACCTTCTTCTTTCCAATTAACATCTGCTCCAACTCCACCATATTTTTCAATAGGATCGAAATCTAAATTCGGATTTTGCTTAATTTCTGAAGCTAAATCTATAGATGGACAACCCGTATTAAAAACCGTTGCTGGATTTTCGCCCATTTTTAAAACCCTTTCTTTTGCATCTTGGGAAGCTACCAAATGTAAGTCTGCTAATTTCGTATTTGCATGACGCACTTTCTCGTCGATATTTCCTGTAACTTCTCCTCCTTGAATGTGTATTAACGGAATATTTTGATAAGAAGCAGCAATACTCGTTGCAATTGTTTCAAAACGATCTGCAATGGTTACCACTGCATCTGGTTGCAATCTGTAAAAAACATTCGCTAATTCCATAACGCCTAAACCTGTCGTTTTTGCCATAGAAGTTGGGTTTTCTCCCTCTAAAACCATAAACACTTTTTCGTCGATTTTAAAACCGTCGTTTTCTATAAAATCAACCGCATTTCCATATCTACCTAACAAAGCAGAACCTGCAATTACCAATTGTAACTCTAATTCTGGGTGATTTTTTATGGCTGTTAAAGCTGTTTTTATCCTACTGTAAGATGGTCTTGCAGTTACAACTACACATATTTTTTTTATCGACATTTTATTCAGTTATATCTTCATAATTCAAAAAATCCCATTGGTTTAAATCTTTATTCAATTTTTTACCAATAATATTTTCGTATTCACTTGCCAAGATACCAAAACCTTTAGGTTTTTTAGTTTCTAAGTCAGAAAAAGTAATTACACTTCCACTTTTTAAATCTTTATTTACTGCTAACGATTTTTCGAAAATGGATTTTAATTCCTTAAAGTTTGAGTTGTCTTTTTTATCAATCGGGTTTTGTAAAGCGACTTCAATATTTCTTACAGCAGCAACTAAATTTGTGGTTTCTTCCATTGTTAAAGATGCTTTCGCATCTGGACCAAACATTTCTTTATTAAAAACGACATGAAATTCTAAAATTTCGGCACCTAAAGTTGTGGCTGCAATACAAGCTTCTATGGAAGAAGAATGGTCTGAAAAACCAACTGAAACATTATATCTTTTTTTTAATTCTTGAATTACATTTAACCCAAACTGTACTGGTTTTGTAGGATATGCAGTTGTACATTGTAATATTGAATACTCTACATTTCTCGATTTTAAAAAGGCAATTGTTTTATCTAATTCATCAAAAGAACTCATTCCAGATGATATAATTACAGGTTTTCCAGTCTGTGCAATTTTTTCTAATAACACAAAATTATTCACTTCTCCAGAACCAACTTTGTAACGTTTCACATCTACTTTTTCTAACAAATCTACTGCAGCATTACTAAATGGTGAACTCATAAATTCCAAACCAACATCATCACAATGTTTTTTTAATCCTTTCCATTGTTCTAAAGTGAATTCCATTCGTTTCCAATAGTACATTCTTGTGGCATCTTGTTTGGAAAATTTCACACGAAAAGGTTCGTGAATACTGCTTTCTGCTTCAGCAATATGTGTTTGAAATTTAATAGCATTACACCCTGTTTTCGCAACAGCATCTATATACGCATGTGCCATTCCTAAACTTCCATCATGTGCTTGTGCAATTTCTGCAATTATAAATGTCATACTAAATTGTGTATAAAAGTTTTTAGTTTTTGGAATTGATTATCGGCTGTAAAAGTGTCTAAAAAAACCTCTTTTCCTTTGCTACTTAACAAATGTAGTCTTTCTTTGTTAGAATACAAATTCACAATTTCTTCTGTCATTTCTTCTAAATCATTACACAAAACACTATTTTCCTGTGTAATTTCTTTGTAACAACTCACAGATGGTTTGGTTGCCACTAAAACTTGTTCGTAATTTAAAATTACTGGAATTCTCGTTCTTGTTCCTGTGTTGTATTCCCAAGGAACAATGTGTATGTCTTTCGGAATCATCACTTTATCTAAATTTTCTACAAATCCGAAACATGTAATTTGTGGGTCTTCTAATTTTTTTAATAAAGTGGGTGTTGCTTGTTTTAAACTTCCAATAACTTTTAAATTTACCTTTGGAATTCTTTGCTTTAAATCGGCCCAACTTACGTCTAAAAAACGTTCTAAGCCCAATCTGTTTGCTGTTGTATTCATTCCTCCAAGATGTATTATTGAAGGCGCTTTTTCTAAATTATTTTCCTCTAAAATAATTTCTTTATAAGTTGTTGGTAAATACAAGGCTTTTTTTGAAGCTATTTTTTCTATTTCTTCCTTTTCTGTAATTGAACCTGAAATACAGGCAGTGGCTTTTTTTACAATAGCTATTTCCACTCGTTTTTTTTGAAACGTATGGAACTTTTGTAAGAAATTTCTTCTCTTTCTAAGTTTTGCTAATTTGTATTCCCAATCGTGATGTGCATAAATTACTGGAACTTTTAAAGCTGAATTTGTTGCTAAAATCGCACTCCATCTCCACTCACACCAAACTAAATCGATATTATTTTCTTGGATTTTATTCTTTAAAAAATCGGAATTTTCTTTATTTATAAAATTATATTCAAATTTTGAAGGATTTGTGATTGCTTCTACAATTCTGTTTAATCCTTTGTTATGTTTTTTTGAAATAACTTTATAACTACTAATTTCTGATACAAATTTTGCAACTTCTTTATAATCTTCTTCAATATAAATTTGCTGATTCTCCCATTCTAAAACTACGATTTCTATATGAAATTCAGCTTTAAACAAGAGCTCTAAATGACTGTAATAAACAGATGCTCCACCATTTTCATTTGAAGTTATTTTACCTGCGTTTACTAAGAATAAGATTTTTTTCATAAAATATCTTTTTCAATATTTTTATACGCTTCCAAAACTTCTTTTTTAATCTTAGAATACTCTAATTTCTCTGAAATACTTTTATTTATGTTGAAGGCATTTTCTAATAAAACATTATTATTCAATGCTTTTTTAATTTTTGAAGCAATTTCCTCAACGTCTTCTGGATTTTCAATTAAAAATCCATTTACGGCATTATTTATATATTCTTCAGTTACACCTCCAGGATTCGATTGAATTGGAAATGCACCACAAATTATAGCTTCTAATAAAGTATTTGGAATTCCATCTGAAATGTTATTTCCAATGGCAATTTTAGCTTTTCCAAATTTCTCTAACAATTCGTTATGTGATATTTGTTTGTATCTCGAAGAATATTCAATGTTAATGTTATGTTTTTTATTGATTTCTTTAATTTTATCAACCACTTTATTATGGGCAGAATATACATAAATATCGAAGTTTCGAATATCCTCAACAATTATTTCTAATCCATTTAAAACAGATAATGCTCTCCCTGCCCAATGATCGTAACCTTTTATCAAAATTAATTTTCTCTCTTTTATTGTTAAAGAAAATTTTTGATATTCTTTAATTTTATAACCTCCTCCTCCAGGAAAAATTGGCATTTCATTTCCTTTAAAGTCTAGTTCTTTTGCAAGGTTAACATCTCTTTTATTATCTGTAAATAAATAGTTTACGTCCTTTAAAACATTTTTTATTTTATATTGATGGTCTTTATTATGCAGATATAAATACAAATCGCTTCCCCAAGAAAAATACGCCCAATTGAATTTAATTTTCTTTCGAACTTTTAAAAGTGGATAAGTTTCCGATTGCATTTCTAAAGAATGTACCAAATCTGGCTGAATTTCCTTGATTAAAACTTCTAACCTTTCTGATGCTGTAACACACAAATAAGGTTCTAAGAAAGCATAAAATTTAGGCAATTTTGTTTTTAAAAAATATTCTCCTTTAAATTTTGGTAATTTCCTTTTATTCCAATTTGTAGTGTAATTTGTCCACAATAAATCTTTATGTATTGGCGCATCTAAACAATCGAAAAGATAAATTTCGTGCCCAGAATCTTTCAATTGATTGATCCATCTTGTTGCATGGATATATTGCTGACAAACAAAAAGAATTTTCATAACTTAAGTTTACTTTTTATTCCATTTATGGCAAAATTAGCACCATCTACAGCAATTAACTTTTTGTCTTCTAAATTTAAAATAGATATATGATGAATCGCATCTTTTGTAATTCCCTTAGATTTATAAAAAAGGGGTTCTTTCACTGATTCCTCAATATAAGAATTTTTATTAATTGTTAAAATTTCATAAATATTTATACCAGAACCATACCCTGCTCTTCCATCTTGTGCAACTCTATAATATTTTCCGTTTTCAGCGATAATTGCTCCTGCATTTCTATTGTTCTTATTGTTTGAAGTTATTGGCGAACTTGGGTGTATAATCCATTTTTCTTTTAAACCATTACTATAAAACAGCAATAAATTAGACGTTTCTAAATCTGTTGTTATCCAATAAAACAAACTTTCTTTCTTTAAGAAAACTGTATCTACAAATTGCTTTCCTTGGAATAAAATGGTATTTAAATTCCATTTATTAGGAAATTCTGTAGCTTTGTATAAACGAACTTCATTGGCTTGATAGGTTTCAGGAATCATATAATAATCGCCATCTTCTTTAAAAATATTTGGAAAAGATTGGTGAAAAGGTTCTTCGATTATTTTTTTTTGAAAAGACCAATCTAAACCATTATTGCTTGTTGCGTAGGCTAAATCTGCATTTTTATTGAGATGTTTTTCGTTTTCATATTCAAAAAAAAGATAAAAAAGATTTTTTTCTTTTATTAAAAAAGGGTCTGCAATACTTAATTCTTTATTACTGTTTTTAAATTTTATCCAGTTTAGCTGTTCAATATAATGTGCATCTAATTCTAAAAATTCTTTTTTACTTTGAAAAACTCCAACTCGCCAATTTTGTTGATTTTCCCTGAAGAAAAAATTGAGTTTTGTCTTTTTTAAAATTTTAGGAATAAACTTATTGGAATGAGATATAGCTCTTTGTTTTAATATTCTATTTAGAATGTAATAACATAGTATAAATACGATTATCAGAATAAAAAAATAGATCAGAAAATTCTCCATAAATTATTTTTTTTCTATGACTAAATATGCATTACCAACCATAAGATCTTCAATAGGCAAGTTTTTATATTTCTTATTGAAATTAGATTTTTGTGACTCTACAAGCGTCTTATATGATTTTTTTATATTTTCTGGAAAGTTTGGATACTCAATTGGAGCTTCTAATTTTTCTTTATCTAAAAAACATGTGGAAACTATAAATTTATAATCGATATTCTTATTTTTATTTAAATAATCTATATATTCTGTAATTCTTTTCCTGTTTCCCATGCCGCGTTTATTTACCATCCACTTATATTCTATTTCTGTAAATGTTAAATAATCATACTCTTTTTTTAAATGGTGTCGAAAATAATTATAGGGTTCAAAATCTATATGATGCACCATTTTTCCTCCACTTTTAAGCAATTTTATCATTTTATGAAAGGCAGGAAAGGGATTGTAAATTTCTTGTATGACTTGATTTGAAAAAATATAATTATAAGATTCTTTTTCAAAAAAATTATTGTCAAATTTTATTTTTTCGATTCCTTTTCCAAAAAAATAATGTATTTTATTTTGTGGCAATAAATCTTCATTAAAAATATCTTTAAAAGAATATGTATTTTTATTCTTAAACATTTTTAAATAGGCTTCCTTTAACAAATTACCATTTCTTTTGGCATAAAATTTATCGAAACAAACTATTTCTTTCGCATTAGAAAACAATAATTTTATAGCAATACCAAAACTATCTCCTGGGCCAATTTCTAAGATTTTTTTATCTTTAAAATCTTCGTCTTCGATATTCCCAAAAACTTTATAATTGCTGTAAACTTTCTCTATAATCTCAACAACTTGATTAGAATTCGAATCTATAAACCTATTACCAGCAACGTGCTCTTTAGATTTTAATTTGAATTTCAACCAAACCTTAAGGTTCTTTTTTATGGAATTGTAGATAAATATTTGAGGTTTGTACATCCTTATTTTTTTTTAGAAAACAAATATTAATTAGACATGGATAAAAGAATTTCTTTCATTTTCTTTCCCCAAGAATCCCAATTTAATTCTGCTTCAAATTTATGCATAGAATTAATAACCATATTATTAATTAAAGATAAGTTATTTAATAAAATTTGAATTTTATTTGCATAATCTTCTGCATTTGAATCTAAAGGGAGAGTAAAACCATTATAATTATTTTCCACAACAGCAGAAACACCACCTGTATCTGTAGTTATTACAGGAATACCAAAAGCGCTTGCTTCACAAAAAGCAATCCCATAGCAATCTGCTCTTGTTGGTACAAACATTAAATGTGTTTGATATAATAACTCTTTAAAAGACTTTTCTTGAGTTACTATATTTTTATTTAAAAAAGGAATTATATTTACCTTTGGATGGTTAATAGCTGGTGTACAACCACAAACAGTTAAAGTTACATCATAACCTTTTTCTAATAGAATTTTCAAAGCCTCAAAAACTAATGGCCCTCCTTTTGTTTCCCAATGCCTTGCTAGAAATAAAATTTTAATAGTTGAATTATAATCTCTACTTAAAATATTTCTTTTCTGTGGTTTGTAATCTACATTAGCTCCATATTTAGTAATAAAGACATCTTTCTTCTTTAATTTATATTTTTTTATGGCATCTTTAGATGCCCATTCAGATGAAAATGTAAAATAAGTTACTTTTGATGCTGCTTTTCTTTCTATATATTTAGATTCTATTAAAGAAAATTTAAAAAAATTGAAATAACCAGGGTGATAATCTATTAATAAGTCCACAGTAGCATCATCTGACGTGCAAATTGGTATTTTAGTATTTAAAAAGGCTAAAGCTGTTGAACTTGCTGGTGCAAATAATAAATCTATTTTTTTATTTTTTAATCTTTTATTGATATACTTACTATGATACCAACTCTTTAGTATGTTTTGTTCTTTATTGTATTTTTTATTTAAAAAAAAACGAGCTAATACGTCAATTTTATTTACTATTCCACTAATAACTCTACTATTTGGAATTGGCCCTAAAACAACAACTGTTTCAAATTCTTTCTCGAGTGCTTTTAACATCCTATAATGAGTTCCTGACCAAGATGTTTTATCTCGAGGATCTAAAACAGTTATGAAGCCAATTATATTTTTATTTTTCATATATATATAAAATTATTTTAAAATATGAAGCCTAAATCTATTTTTTATAAATCTTCTTAAAAGTTTTAAAAAAGGGATTAATTTAAAATTTTTAAAATACAGTTTAAATATAAAGTTCCAATTATTATTTCTAATTTCAGATTTACTCCTTAGTAATGTCTCATGTATTAGCAAAAATTCTAATTTTTGAGATTTATTTAATAAATAAAATTTTTCTGAAATAAAATTTTTCTGAAACATTAAAGTAGCTTCTTTTTTTAAATCTAAATTATCATTCTTTCCAGAAATACTTAAGTTAGAAATTCTTATATAACATGAAGCATTGTTAATAGAAAATATTGGTTTTCCGTCTGAAAAATCTAACCAAGCTTGATCATCACTATGCCATGCTAGAGGGTAATCTATAAATTTAAATTTCTCATATGATTTTCTTGAAAAAATATGTTCAGATAAAGAACTACCAGTTAAACCTTTTATTCTTCTAAAAAAAGAGTCTATTGAATTTTCCCAAATTGGTTGGCAACTTTTATTCTCTATTAAATTTGATTGTTCCAATACATCTTTGGTTGAAAATCTAATAACATTAGTTTTATCTTTAAACTCCTTAAAAGAATTATACCAACACTCTACTACATTAGATTCTAAATAATCATCGTCTCCAAGAATCATAATCCATTCTTCATCTCCGATTAACTCTATACATCTATTCCACTGTTTTACTAAAGAAATTCCACCTAAGTTTTCATCAAATCTCTTGTATGAATAATTAAGTTTATATTTATACTCGGCTAATAATGTTTGTGGGTTTTCTAAACTAGCATCATCACCAATATAAACTTTAAATTGTTTATTTGTTTGGTTTGCTAAAGATTTTATTGTTTGTTCAAAAAAAGTTAGCTTATAATAAGGAATTACAATTGCCAACATTACATATTTGAGTTTTTAAGTTTATTCATTTTGGTTTGTACTTTTAGTATAAAAATATGTGAAATAACATTCCAAAATAAAAAATAATTAAAAAAAGATGTATTTTTTAATAATAATTTAAATGAAAAAATATTTTTATTATGCATATAATTCATCATAAATATTTCATTTTTGGTTTTATACGATAAGTCTTCTTTAAACTTACTATTAACATAATTGGTATTGTAAATATTTTGTAATTTCAAATTCCAAGCATCAATTAAATTATTGTTTTTTAAATATTTATTTTGAAAAAATATTATTTTTTCTCTATATTTATTTTCATTTTTAATTAAAGTTAGTAATTTTTTTTTCCACTCAATAAAATCTTTTGGATATTTAAATTCATCATTACTATCTGAAAAAAATCTAATACAATCTTCAGGACTATACATTAAATGAACTGGAGTTTGTTTTTTCATAGCTTCTAAAGTAGATGTAAAAGAACCTAAAGGATAGCTTTCTAAATAAATGTCTGCTATTAATTCATATTCTTTAATATTTGTAAGTACTCCTAAATATATTATCTGAGGATGTTTTATAACAAAGACATCATCTTCAGTAACTCCAATTATAAAAATTATAATTTTTTTATCACTATTTAATATATCAACAATATCTAAAAAAAAATTCTTATGATTGTTTGGTTTAAATTTATATGCGGATGCTATAGTAAGTAAAATTATAGAATCATCTGAAAGTCCTAAACTTTTTTTAACACTCTCCTTTTTTTGTCTATTTTTTTCTTCTAATTTAGAGATAGGAATAGGAAGATAAAATTGTTTTATATCAATTCCCCTTCTTACTGCGTCTAACTCTATGTTACTATTTCTAATTTGTGCAATAACGTTTGCTACTGAAACACCAACCCAAAATGTATGATCTGCATGGTTTAATAAAATAACCTTGCTTTTATAGTTTGAAAAAGCTAAATTAGGTATTATATCATATTGATGAATATGTAAAACTATTCTATCATAATTTACGCTTAAACTTCTTAGCTGAACTGCTTTTTCTACTATATTTCCATTTAAATAATAATTAGAGTTGCTTTCTAGGTTATAATGTATTAGAACTTCTTTAAAACTTTTATAATTCATTGAAGTTGATACTATGGAATGTGAATTTTCTTTATCATTTAAAATCCAATTTTTCATTAATTTTGTATGCCCTCCAGTTAAGTAAATTTCTGAGACTACATGTAAAACATTAAATTGACCTTCATTACTTTCTAATTTAAAATTATTGAATTTATTAGTAATATTAAAATTTAGTTTTGAAGAAACCTTACTTAAAAGTTGCTCCAACTTCCAGGAAGCGTAGTAACCTGTTTGATTAAAAGTAGCAAAATAGGCAATTTGTCTAATAAATTTTAAAGCAAAATTATATTGTCCTTTTTCAAAAAAAATATTTGCTAAATTTAAACAATTGTCAAAAAAAAAAGAATTTCTCTTAATTAAATCAAGCATAATCGTTCAAAATTTTAATAATTTCTTCTATCTCTTTTTGAGTCTGTACAGCACTAATTGGTAAGCTTAAAACTTCATTATGAATTTTCTCTGTAATTGGTAATTGTAAATGTGAAAATTCCTTGTAGGCTAATTGTTTATGGGGTGGAATAGGGTAATGTATTAGTGTTTGAATATTTTTATCTAATAAATACTTCTGCAATTTATCTCTTTGTTTTGTTCTTATCACAAATAAATGAAATACGTGATTCTCAATTTTATTGAATTTAGGAAGTATTAATTTATTGTTGTCAATTTTTTCTAAATAAAGTTTAGCTAATTTTTGTCTTTTTTTTATTTCTTGATTAATATATTTTAACTTCACTCTTAATACAGCCGCTTGCATCTCATCTAACCTACTATTAAAAGATTTATATTTATGAATATATTTTTCTGTTGAACCATAATTTCTTAAATAAGTGATGCATTTTGCTAACTCCTGATTATTAGTTGTAATAGCTCCTGCATCACCAAGAGCTCCAAGGTTTTTACCTGGATAAAAACTAAATCCTGCAGCATCTCCTAAATTTCCAGCTTTTTTACCTTTGTAAGAAGCGCCATGTGATTGTGCTGCATCTTCTATTACAAGTAAATTATATTTTTTAGCAACTTCTATTATAGAATCCATATCACAAACCTGTCCATATAAATGTACAGGAAGTATTGCCTTTGTTATATTTGTTATTTTTTCTTTAATTTTAACTACATCTATATTATAAGAATCTAAAGTAGGCTCGACAAAAACTGGTTTCAACCTATTTTCTGTAATCGCTAATATAGTTGCAATATATGTGTTTGCTGGGACTAATATTTCATCTCCATCTTCTAACAGACCTAATTCTTTATAAGCTCTCAATATTAATATTAATGCATCTAAACCATTTCCTACTCCAATGCAATATTCAACACCTGAAAACTTTGCAAACTCCTTCTCAAACAACTTTAATTCATTACCTAAAATATACCAACCAGAATCCAAAACTCTTTTAATTGCGAGTTCAATCTCAGGTTTATATTTTTCATTAAGCCTTTTTAAATCTAAAAATGGAATCAAAATAATATAGTTTTATCTACTTTCATATACGCCTCTCCTTCAAGTACCAATTCATTATTTTGATTAAAACAATTTGTAATTAAAATAATTCTTGCTTTTTTTATATCAACTTCCTTCACAGTCACCTTAGCAGTAATTGTTTCATCGTAATACACTGGCTTTATAAAGCTCATTGTTTGTTTTAAATAAATGCTTCCATATCCAGGAAGTTTAGTGCCCAAAACAGCACTAATGTAGGAGCCAACAAGAAACCCATGCACTATCCTTTTTTTAAATCTTGATGAAGAAGCATATTCTTTATCTAAATGAATAGGATTGATATCCAAACTAATTTCACTAAACAATTGTATATCCTTTTCAGTTATAGTTTTCGATATTGAAGCTGTATCTCCGATGGTTATTTTCATAATTTAATAAAGAGTTTTTTTAGATTTAATATGATAATTATTAAATCTATCTACTATGTCTTTAATTATTTTTTCCTTAGGTTCAATATCATTTAATACATAATCCTTAATCGTATCTAAATATTCTAAAAAACCAAATTTTTTTATTGCGTATACATTTACACTAATAGGATTTCTTGGAATATGCCTAGAAAAGGGTTTTACATTTTTCATAACAAAAGCACTTGCTGAAACCATTGAATACTGACCAATTACATTATATTGATTTATACCTGCTCCAATGCCTATATTAGCTCCTTTCATAATTCTTGTTATACCCGCAAGAACACTCATTGGTGTTATAACCACATCATCTTCTAAAATAGCGTCATGAGGTATATGCACACTTTGCATTAAATAAATATTATTACCAAGCTCTGTAATATCTGTATAACAAGGTTTTTGTATTGCTGAAAATTCTCTTATAATATTATTATCTCCAATTTTTATAAGTGCATTAGAAGAATCATATCTTGGGTTTTTAGTATCTTGTCCTGGAGAACCAATTACAACATGAGAGCCAATTATATTATTATTACCAATTAAAGTTGGGCCATCTATAACTGTATATGCTCCGATTTTATTATTATCACCTAATGTTACATTAGTCGCAATAATAGCTGTAGGATGAATATGATTCATTTAATGATTTTTGAATTTTTGAAAATTTCTTATGTAATCGCTTTTAATATAAAATTCTGAGGCCAAACATAAAAGAACCGCATTATGTGAAAAAGAGATTTCTCTCCAATATAATTCTGGAATATATAAACCTTTAGAGGGGGTATTTAAAATATAAACTTGCTCAAACCCTAACTTGTCAGTTAGTTTGAACTCTATAACACCTGAAACAGCAACAATTATTTGCTGCAAATTTTTATGAGCATGATGTCCCCTTTGTACATTATTTGGTGTAAAATACGTCCAATAAACACGTTTAATATCAAATGGCACTTGTTTCTGTGCTTCTGCAACAGAAATATAACCCAATTCACTTGAACCAATAGAATCAAACTCTATGATATATGGTTTTTTATTTTTCATAAAAATGTGATTTCCATTCAAAACCCTCGTACAAAATCCCTGGTTTTTTATTTGTATTCTTGCTCCCTAAGTTGTCTACTTCGAAAGACACAACTTCTAATGCTTCTAAAAGCACGTATTTTTGATCCTTACCAAAAATTAAATTAATTGTAAAAAAACCAGAATTTAATAAATATGCTGGTATTTGAGTATTTAATTGATAAGTCCCAACTTTTGAATCATTATTAATTAAAACTAAAGCTCCATTATGATAAATAATAACTTCGTCTTGATTTACAATTTCAACTGTACAATCTAAATTTATATTTCCTGAAAAATTTTTAAATTTTATTAAAATATCAATTCCAGAATTAATTGACAATATACTACCTTCTATTGGAGTTACAGTAATATTTTCTAATGCAATATGTTTATTCTTAATTTTTTTTATGCTCTTTTCATAACTTAATTTTTTAGATAATTCTTTATAAAAATTTAAAGAATTGTCAACAGATCCTTCAAATTTTAATTGACCATTATCCAAAACAATCGCTTTATTGCAAAGACTTCTTACAGCTGCCATATTATGACTCACAAACAAAACAGTTCTACCATCTGTTTTAGAAATATCTTGCATTTTACCAATTGCTTTCTTTTGAAACTCAATATCTCCAACAGCCAAAACTTCATCTACCACCAAAATATCTGGTTCTAAATGTGCGGCTACTGCAAAAGCCAAACGAACTTTCATTCCGCTAGAATACCTTTTTACTGGGGTATCTATATAACGTTCGCAACCAGAAAAAGACACAATTTCATCTAATTTAGAATTTATTTCTTTTTTGGTCATTCCAAGAATAGCTCCATTTAAAAAAATGTTTTCTTTCCCTGTCATTTCTGGGTGAAAACCTGTACCAACTTCTAATAAAGAGGCGATTCTTCCTTTCGATTTTATAAAACCCTCTGTAGGACCTGTAACTTTAGAAAGTATTTTTAATAATGTCGATTTTCCTGCACCATTTTTTCCTATAATTCCTAAAACCTCTCCTCTTTTTACTTCAAAATTAATGTCTTTTAAAGCCCAAACATATTCCGATTTTCCTTTTGATGACCTATCATTAGATTCTCCAATTTTTAAATACGGATCTTCTTTACCTCTAATTTTTGCTAAAAAACGATTAAAATCGTGACTAATAGTACCTGTACCAATAGTTCCTAAACGATATTGTTTGGATAGGTTTTCGACCTTTAAAATAATATCTTCTTTCATATCTAAATCGTATCTATAAAAGTTTTTTCGGTTTTATTAAAAATCAATAATCCTAAGAAAAATATTACAATGGTAAATATAGCTGTGTATGTAATTCCAAAAACAGAATAATTTCCATCATTTAAAAGCATATATCTACCAAGTTCTATAAGATGAGCTATTGGGTTAAAATCTACCACCCAAGAATAATCTGTACCTTCTTCAACATTTATTAACTTTTCTCGCATTAAATCTAAAGGGTACATTACTGCAGATAAATACATTAGCAATTGTACTCCAAAAGCAACTAAAAAAGTTAAATCTCTATATTTTGTTACCATAGAAGAAATAATCATTCCCAAACCTAAACCCATCATTCCCATTGCAATAATTAATAATGGAAAAAATAAAATATACATATTTGGCATAATTTCATATCCTGTTAAAGCATAATAAATATAAAAACAAATAAATATAAAAATCTGAATTCCAAATTTTAACAAATTGGAAACTACAATAGACATTGGCATTATTACTCTTGGAAAATATACTTTACCGAAAATGGCTTCATTTTTTTTAAAAGTGTCTGAAGTTGCTGTTAAGCATTCTTTAAAATAATTCCAAATGGTAACTCCTGCTAAATTGAATAAGAAAGGTGGAACATCTCCTGTGGAAATTCCAGCAATATTATTAAAAACTAACGTAAATATTACAGAAGTAAATAAAGGCTGAATTAGATACCACAAAGGTCCTAAAATTGTTTGTTTGTATAGAGTAACCACATCTCTTTTTACAAAAAGAATTAGTAAATCTCTATATTGCCAAACTTCTTTAAGATTTAAGTCGAATAAATTGTTTTTGGGGGATATTTCAAAAAGCCATTTATCTCGCTCCATTAATTTGTGTTAAAATTTTTAACAAATATAGTTCATTTTATTAATTTTAGAGACTTCTTTTTCAATCTTTCCAACGAAATTAATAATCATTATATGAAGAAATTAATTTAAATTTGGACGTTCCATTTCTTTTTAAAACAAAAAAGTTTTAGAAAGAAATGTCGGGCTTTTCGCTGTATCTTTTTTTGATAAAAACAAAAAAAGGATGTCGCTACAATCCCTAACGCAACTTACGAACTATGGATAATAAAAAAATAGAAATTATAACTTATCAACCAATATTCGCAAAAGACTTTTACGAATTAAATGTAGCTTGGTTAGAAAAATATTTTTATGTAGAACCTTATGACGAAAAAGTATTAAGCAAACCAAAGGAAAATATTATTAATAGTGGTGGTTTTATTTTTTTTGCAAAATATAATGGTAAAATTGCTGGAACAGTAGCATTAAAGAATCAGAATACATTTTTTGAGCTCACAAAAATGGCTGTTTCACCAGAATTTCAAGGTTTAGGAATTGGTAAGAAATTATTAGAGTTTTGTATCGACTTTGCTATTAAAAAAAACTGGACAAGTATTACACTTTATTCTCATAGATCTTTAAAAAGTGCTATTCATATTTATAAAATATATGGTTTTAAAGAAATTCCTTTAGAAAAAGATGTGCATTACGAACGTGCAGACATTAAAATGATTATGGAATTATAAACTTTTTTTGTTCTCAGTCTCAGTCTCAGTCTCAGTCTCAGTCTCAGTAAAGTATTAGTTGAGAATTCTTTTAAATTCTTTAAAAAAGCACTTTTTTTTAATAAAAACTATATAAAACTTTCAATCGCCAAATCATATCCTTTTAAACCAAATCCAAAAATTACTCCTTTTGCATTTGGAGCAATAAAACTTTTGTGTCTAAAATCTTCACGAGCATGAATATTAGAGATATGAATCTCTACAACAGGAGTTTCTATACCTTTTACAGCATCTCCAATACCAACTGAAGTATGGGTATAAGCAGCTGCATTTAAGACAATGCCATTATAATCGAAACCTACTTCGTGTATTTTATCTATTATTTCTCCTTCTACATTAGATTGAAAATAAGACAATTCTATTGTTTTATATTTTAGTTGTAAATCTCTAAAATAATCTTCAAAAGATGCAGAACCATAAATTTCTGGTTCTCTTTTCCCTAATAAATTTAAGTTCGGTCCGTTTATAATTATAATTTTCATTTTGCTAAAATACTATTATAAAACAAAAAACGGAAGCTAAATTTAGCTTCCGTTTTTTATAAAATATTTTATTCGGTTTTTTAAATTCCAAACATAACTCCTAAACTTACATTAGAAGCAGTTATACCATCATTAGATATACCTGAATAAGATAAGTTTAATTGTGTAGTTTCTCCAACTTTGTAACCTATAATTGGTCTGTAATAGAAACCTCCTTCATTGCCTTCATTAATACCAACTGCATAACCAATGTTAGCTCCGACTACGAATTTATCTGACACATTAAATCTTGCTGCACCAGAAATTGGTAAAAAAGAAGTGTCTGGTGTGTCAAAAGTTCCTCCACCAACTAAATCAATATCTTTACCAAAAAAATGAGAATATTGGATTGAAGGCCCTAAAGTAAAACCTTCTGCTACTGGAAACATATAATTTAATTCAGCTCCTAAAGTAAAGCTATTTGAATTATTAAAGTCTCCTGTTGGTAAACCAATATTAAATCCTCCATTTAAGACTCCTTCTTGAGCATTCATTTTTCCTAATCCTGCAATTGCTAAAAATGCAATAAATAGTACTTTTTTCATAATTTTTAATTTAAGTTTTAATTATGATACAAAACTAAATATGACGTAAAACTTAAATGAACTCTATTGTAAAAAAAAATAACTCAAATGAAATTAATGTTCGGTTTTGTATTTAAAAACCTCTTAAAGTCTAAACATTACTCCTATATTAACGTTCGAAAAATCGATTCCATTTGTAGCAATATTAGAGTATGATATATTAAATTGTAAATCTTCATTGGTTTGATAACCTATAATTGGCTTATAGTAAAAACCTCCATCAAGCCCATCTGAAAAAGCAACAGCATAACCTAAATTGGCACCCAATACGAATTTTGGTAAAACCCTAAATCTTAAGGCAGCTGATAATGGTAAAAAAGATTCATCTGGAATAGAAGTTTTATTAACTCCTGCAGTTTCTCTTCCAAAAAAATGGTTGTATTCCACAGAAGGTCCTAAACCTATCTTTTCTGAAACTGGTAACATATAATTTAACTCTGCTCCTAAAGTAACTCCATAAAAATTATCTGCGACACTATTTGGTAAACCAAAATTTACACCTCCGTTTAAAACTCCTTGTTGTGCATTAATTTTTCCTAAACTTGCAATTACTAAAAATGCAATAAATAAAACTTTTTTCATAATTATAATTTTTAAATTTAATTAGATTACAAAACTAGTAATGTCTTTTATTTATTGGTTGCTCTTTATCTTTAGATATTAACTCAGATGAATTATATTAAAAAAATTTTAAATTATTATTTCTTCTTAACTTTTAGTTTTACAACATTTATACTTGCAGATTTACCTTCCTCTAAATCTGCAACTACTTCGTATTCTCTTCTAAAGTCGTATAATTTAAGCTTAGTTGTATTTGTTTTTATTTTACCTGCGTCTACAGTAATAATTTTAATTATATTTTTATCTTTTTTTAAATTTAAAATAATGCTTTTCCTTTTTTTGGCTACTGAAAAGTTCTCTAACACAGGAATGTTATTAAGTAAAATTGTTATTTTATCGCCATCTTCTTTTCCATAATCCCAAATTTCCATTTTCATTTTACTAGTGTAAACAAAAACAGAAACATTTTCCCCTGAACCAATTTTAGTTTCACTAAATTTCTTTAAATAATTTACTGGTTTCAATTCTTCTTTTACAACACTATCAATCTTTTTAATTTTATCAATTTTTTCTACTTTTTTATAAAATTTCTTAACTTTTTTCTCTAAGAATTTTGTGCTAACTAATTTTATTTTTCCTGTTGCGCAAGTATCTTTATCGTCGTAAATTCCAATAAAATCTCCGTTTAAAGACTTTTTCTTTGTTTCTCCTTTAAAAACACCATCAAACTTTATAAAACAAAATTCTTCTGGTAAGTACTTGGATTTGGTGTATAAAATATCGCTTTCTTTAAATTGAATTGTTTTAGATTTAGGATTGTAATATCCTCTTATATATGATTTTGTTTCATTTTCCCCACCAAGATCTGTGTAAGAGTAACCTTCAATAAAACTAGTTTCACTGGAATTAAATTCAATCTTATAGGAAAACAATTGTTTGGAGTCTAAAACCAAAGCACCAACTAGCTCATAATCAAACTCTTTATTTTCTTGGGAATTTAAAAATGAAATGAATAAAAAACTAATTAAAAATAAAATATTTTTTTTCATGTATATTTTTCTATATTGTGGCTAAATAACTAAAAAAAACTTGAATACCATGAAAAAATCATTATCTATTTGTGCATTTTTATTTGCTTTCTTAGCATTTTCTTTCAACACACACGCTTCTTTTCCAGTAAAAAAGAAAACCGAAAAAGTTGAAGTTATTAAAGACAATAAAGTTGAAAAGAAAGAAGTTACTTCTTATGCAGCTCCTTATTCAGGAAAAAGCCAAACAACTGCTTTGTTATTATCTATCTTTTTAGGAGGTTTAGGAGTCGATAGATTTTATTTAGGCTACACTTTATTAGGTGTACTTAAATTAATAACTTTAGGTGGTTTTGGAATTTGGTATATTATTGATCTTGTTTTAATAATTACTGGAGATTTACAACCAAAAAATGGAAGTTACTCTAAGACTTTATAAGAATATTACATCTTAAAATTTATAAAAAACCATCCATTAGGATGGTTTTTTTTGTAGTTTAGTTTTATGAATTGGCAACACGCAATTAAAGATTATCAGTTATTTTTAAAAATTGAACGTGGACTTTCTAAAAACACTATAGAGAGTTACACTCGAGATTTACAAAAGTTGAATTTATTTTTAAATAAAAATGAAATAAAAGTTTCTCCCACAGAAATTGATTCGTCAATTATAAAACAGTTTGTCTATGAAATTGCAAAAAGCGTAAATCCAAGAAGTCAGGCAAGAATAATCTCTGGTTTGCGCAGTTTTTTTGACTTTATGGTTTTTGAAGATTACAGAAAAACAAATCCCACAGATTTAATAGAAACTCCAAAAACTGGAAGGAAATTACCAGATACGCTTTCAGAAGAACAAATAGACGAATTAATTTCAGCAGTCGATTTAAGTCATTCTCAAGGAGAAAGAAACAGAACTATTTTAGAAACGATGTATAGTTGTGGTTTACGAGTTGGAGAATTAGTAACCCTAAAAATTTCCGACTTATTTTTTGAAGAAGGCTTTATTCGTGTTTTAGGAAAAGGAAATAAAGAAAGATACATTCCCATTCATAATACCGCTAAAAAGTATATTACAATTTATATCAATCAGATTAGAAACCACATTAAACCTAAAAAGAGTTTTGAAGATACCTTATTTTTAAACAGAAGAGGAAGTGGCTTATCGCGACAAATGGTTTTTATGATTATTAAAGATTTAGCAGTTAAAATCGATTTGAAGAAAAAAATTAGTCCACATACTTTGCGACATTCCTTTGCTACACATTTATTAAAAGGAGGTGCAGATTTAAGAGCAATTCAACAAATGCTAGGTCATGAAAGTATTACAACCACAGAAGTTTATGTTCATGTAGATAAAAGTTTTTTAAAAGATGTATTAGAAAAATACCATCCTAGAAAATAAAAAATCCTGCAAAAGCAGGATTTTTTAAATATTTATAAAACAGTTTACAATTACTATCTAGCAACATTTACTGCTCTTGTTTCACGAATTACTGTAACTTTTACTTGTCCAGGATATGTCATATCATTTTGTATTTTCTGAGAAATACTAAATGATAATTCAGATGCTTTGGTATCGTTTACTTTTGTACTTTCTACCATTACTCTTAATTCACGACCAGCTTGTATAGCATACGCTTTTTGTACACCTGTAAAACCAAATGCAATATCTTCTAAATCTTTTAAACGTTGTATGTAAGAATCTAAAACTTGACGTCTTGCTCCAGGTCTTGCTCCAGAAATAGCATCACAAACTTGTACGATTGGAGAGATTAAACTCTTCATTTCAATTTCGTCATGGTGCGCTCCAATTGCATTACAAACATCTGGCTTTTCACCATATTTCTCTGCCCATTGCATTCCTAATAATGCATGTGGAAGTTCACTTTCTTCATTTGGTACCTTACCAATATCATGTAATAAACCAGCACGTTTTGCAACTTTAGAATTTAAACCCATTTCTGCTGCCATAATTCCACATAAGTTGGCAACTTCACGCGAGTGCTGTAATAAATTTTGTCCGTAAGAAGATCTGTATTTCATTCTACCTACAGCTTTTACTAATTCTGGATGCAGTCCATGTATTCCTAAATCAATAACTGTTCTTTTACCAACTTCTATAATTTCTTGGGTAATTTGCTTTTCTGTTTTTCCAACAACTTCTTCGATTCTCGCTGGATGAATTCTACCATCTGTAACTAACTTGTGCAAAGATAAACGCGCAATTTCTCTACGAATTGGATCGAAACAAGAAAGTATAATTGCATCTGGAGTGTCATCAACAATAATTTCTACACCAGTTGCAGCCTCAATCGCTCTAATATTTCTACCTTCTCTACCAATAATTCTTCCTTTTACATCATCCGATTCTAAGTTAAAAACAGAAACACAGTTTTCTACAGCTTGTTCTACTCCTACTCTTTGTATGGTTCCTAAAACAATTTTCCTTGCTTCCTGTTCTGCTGTTAATTTAGCTTCTTCTATGGATGTTTGTACAAAAGCCATTGCTTCTGTTTTTGCTTCATCTTTTAAAGAAGAAACCAATTCTTTTTTAGCTTCATCTGCAGATAATCCGGAAATTTGCTCCAACATGTCTACATGACGTTTGTGCATTTTATCTAAATCGTCTTCTTTTTTTTCTAGAAAATCTAGTTTAAAATCGTAGTCTTTTTCTTTTTCTTCTAAAGAGCGATTTAATTTTTTATTCTTATCAACTTCAGATGCTACTTGTGATTCTCTATCTCTAATTCTTTTTTCAACATCAGAAATCTTCTTTTCTCTAGATAATATTACTTTTTCGTGCTCGGATTTAAGTTCTATAAATTTTTCTTTCGCTTGTAAAATCTTTTCTTTTTTTATTGATTCTGCGTCGACTTTGGCTTCTTTAAGAATAGAATTTGCTTCTTTTCTTGTAGAGTTTAATAACTTTTTCCCTTTAGATTTTTCTATTGATTTTGCAACGATAAAACCAATTGCAATTCCTATGATTCCCACAATAATGGGAAGTAACATTCCGTCCATAATTTAAGTTTAGTATATAAAAAAAGCCTACATTAGTTGGGTTTTTTAAACTCCATTATGGTATGTATAGGACTAACTAACTGATCAAGGATCCACCTAAGAACTGAAACAAGTTCAGCAATAGTGGCATGCTTTTGCAGTTAAGACTCATCCTTCATAATTGAATCGTGTTGAGTTTAATAAACAATTTACTAACGTAGGCAGTGTGTTGTTAATGTATTTTAAAGAACTTATGTTAAATGAGTATCCACTAATTGTGTTAACTCTTTAATTTTATCAATTGCTTCAGCACTATTTTGGTCTTTATCTAAGGAAGAAATTTCTAATTTAGATGCAAATTGTAATGCACACATGGCTAAAACATCTTGTTTGTCGCTAACTGCATAATTTTGTTCGTATTTAGAAATTAAATTATTAATTGCACTGGCCGCTTTACGCATACCTTCTTCTTCTTTGGTATTATTTACACTTAAAGGGTAAGACCTACCTGCAATAACAATATTAATTTTTAATTTCCCCACATTTAAAGAACTTTATTCTTGTAACTGAATGATGCATTTATCGATCTCTCTAATTAATGCATTTATTTTGAGTTTTGTATCTCTTGTTTCTCCACTACTGCCATCTATAGTTTTCGCAATTTTTAACAAATCGTATTGTTTTTTTTGATTTGCTAACTCCTGCTGTTTATCTAATAAATCTTGTTGTAATTTTGTACTACTTTGAAGCAAAATTTCGTTTTCTTTTTTCAAAAATTCATAATTAGAAAGCAAGCTTTGTAACTTATCTTCCAGTAAATGAATTGCTTCTAAGGTATTACTCATACAAATTATTAGAATAAAACTATACTTACAAAGTTAGCATTCTGTTTTAAATTTTCCAACATTTAATTGATATATTAATAACGGCCTGATATTTAGCACTTTAATCACATACAAAATTTTACTATTTTTACAGAAAAATTCGTCTTTTGAAGCAACTTATTACATTATTTTTATTAACCTTTACTATTACCTGTTTTTCACAAAAAAAATATCCCAAAGATTACTTTAGAAACCCTTTAGGAATACCGAATATTTTATCGGGAACTTTTGGTGAATTACGAAGCAATCACTTCCATTCTGGTGTAGATATTAAAACACAAGGCAAGGAAGGATTAAAAGTTTATGCAACCGCAGATGGCTATATTTCGCGTATTAAAATTGCTCAATTTGGTTTTGGAAAAGCACTTTATATTACACATCCAAATGGATACACAACTGTATATGCACATCTAAGTAAATATGCTGGTAAAATCGAAGAATACGTAAAATCCATTCAATATAAAAAAGAAAATTACCAAACTGGAAATATTTTTTTAAAAGAAGGTAAATTCTCTTTAAAAAAAGGAGATTTGATTGCTTTTTCTGGAGATACAGGTGGTTCTGGTGGCCCACATTTACATTTTGAAATTCGAAACACAAAAACCGAACATATTATAAATCCAATGTTTTTCGGAATTACTTCTGCAGACACAAAACCACCAACAATACAATCTCTTTTAGTGTATCCTTTAAGTTTCGATGCTAGAATTAACCAACAACACAATCGTTATAAAGTGTCCGTTAAGAATATTGGAAAAGGAAAATATTTGGGGAGCAGAATTTTTGCTAGTGGAACTATTGGTTTTGGAATTAATGTTTTTGATAGATTGAACAAAGCAAACAATAAAAACGGGATTTATAGTTTAGAAATGTTGGTAAATGGTAAACGTTTTTATTATCATGATGTGGAAACATTTTCGTTTGCAGAAAGTAAATACATTAATTTATTGATAGATTATGAGTATTATAAGAAATACAAAAGCAGAGTTCAAAAAACACATAAAGTAGATGCAAATAGCTTATCTATTTACGAAGGTTTACAAAATAATGGTAAAATTAAAATTGAAAAAGGACTTAATTATACTATTGAAATAATAGCGAAAGATTTTAATGGAAATAAAAGTTCTATAAAAATTCCTGTTGTTGGAAAAGAAAGTAATTCCATCTTTAAACAACAGAAAGACACCACTGCTTATAAAATTATTGCGAAGAATTTTCAAAAGTTCACTCAAGAAAATGTAACTATAGCTTTCCCTAAAAACACCTTTTACGAAAATGTTTATTTAGATTTTAAGGTTGATAAAGGTATTGCAAACATCCATAACCCAACAATTCCTTTAGACAAAAGCTTTACTTTAACTTTCGACGTTTCTAAGTATTCAAAAGAAGAGAAAAAACATTTATACATTGCAAATGTACAATATGCAAAATACCCAAGATACCAATACACCAGAAAAAAGGACAGTACTTTTTACACTACTACAAAAACTCTAGGAAAATATAAATTACTTTCCGATACAAAAAAACCTACAATTAATTTGTTATATTTTAAAGACAAAGAATGGATTTCGAGTCACAAAACACTAAAAGTAAAAATTGCTGATATTGGTTCTGGTATTAAAAATTTTAGTGCCACAATCGATGGAAAATGGATTTTAATGGAATACAATCATAAAAAAGGTATATTGACCTATAATTTTAATGATAAAAAATTGGTTGGTAGCAAACATATCTTTAAAATTGTAGTCTCGGACAATGTTGGAAATACCAAAGAGCTTTCTGCTACGTTCTTTAAAAAACAAGTAAACTAATTTTACGTGAAAAAACTCTTTCTACTCTTTCTTTGTATTCCTTATTTTGCGTTTGCGCAAAAAACAACCATTTTAAAAGGAACTGTAAAAAACAAGGAAAAACAACCTATTGAAAATGTTTCCGTAAAATTTGGCAATACTGGAACAACTACAGACGAGAATGGAAATTACAGTGTTAGAATTCCTTTTAAAGAAGAAATTACCATAATTTTTAGACATGTTTCTTATAAAACTTTTACTAAAAAACTTACAGCTACAAGCAGAAACTCAATTAGGTTCTCTCCTATTTTATCTTTAAAAACAGAAAAATTAAAAGAAGTTGTTGTAAAAGATCGTAGAAAAGAAGCACAAGGAATTACAAAGATAGATGTAAACAAAGCAAAAAATATTGTGGGACCAAATGCTGGTGTAGAAAATGTTTTAATGACTTTACCTGGCGTAAATAATAACAACGAATTAAGTACACAATACAATGTTCGTGGTGGAAATTTCGACGAAAACCTAGTGTATGTAAATGGAATTGAAGTTTACAGACCTTTTTTAATACGTTCTGGACAGCAAGAAGGTTTGAGTTTTATCAACTCGAATATGGTACAAAATATTAATTTTTCTGCTGGTGGATTTCAAGCTAAATATGGAGATAAATTATCATCAGTATTAGATATTACCTATCGAAAACCAACTGAAATTGCAACTACTGTAGATGCAAGTTTGTTAGGCGCAAGCGCCACTTTCGAAGGTGGTTTTTTAGATAATAAATTAAGTGTGCTTACAGGAATTAGATACAGAGACAACAGTCTTTTTGTAAATAGCAAACAAATTGAAACCAATTTTAGACCACGTTTTACAGATTTGCAGTCTTATATTTCTTATGATTTTTCTAATCAATTAACACTAAGTTATTTGAGTAATTTTTCATTGAATAATTACGATTATCAACCAATTTCTAGAAGAACTCGTTTTGGAACCATTGCAGATCCTTTAGAATTAATTGTTTTTTACCAAGGTAAAGAAGAGAATAATTATTTTACCTTATTTAATGCCTTGTCTGCGGATTATAAAGTGAACGATAATTTGTCTTTTAGAACCACAGTTTCTAGTTATAACACGCAAGAAGAAGAATATTACGATGTTTTGGCTTCCTATAATTTAGGTGAAGTAGATGCTAATATTGGTTCGCAAGATTTTGGGGAAGTCGATTTTTCTGAAGGAATTGGCTCTCAATTAAACCATGCAAGAAACGATTTAGACGCACTAATTAATAATGTGCAAATAAGAGGGACTTATAAAAAAGATAGAATTCAGTGGGATTTTGGTGTTAAATATCAAAATGAAGATATACGTGAACGTATTCGTGAATGGGAAGTTATAGATTCTTTAGGTTTTTCTGTACGTCCTCCAAACCATGCTGGAAACAACCAACCTTATGAGCCTTTTGAAGGCCCAATTACTCCTTTTCAGAATATTAGAGAAGATAATAAAGTACAAATTAATCGTATTTCTGGGTTTGTTCAAATTAACGAACGCCTATTTTGGAACGATAACGAAGTTTGGTACAATTTCGGGATTAGAGCACAAAATTGGACAGTTTCTTCAAATGGAAATAACTCTAAAAGTCAGCTTATAATTAGTCCAAGAGCACAATTTGCAATTAAACCAAATTGGGCTAGAGATATGTTATTCCGTTTTTCTGGTGGCTGGTATTCGCAACCACCTTCTTACAGAGAATTAAAAGATTTTAACGGAAAAATTAATGTAGATGTTAAGGCTCAAAAATCGATTCATTTAGTAACTGGAATGGATTATAGTTTTAATTTATGGGAAAGACCTTTTAAACTAACAACTGAATTGTATTTTAAAGATTTATCGAATGTAAATGCATATTCTGTGGATAATGTAAGAATTCGTTACAGAGCAGATAATATTACTACTGCTTATGCACATGGTTTAGATGTTCGTTTAAATGGTGAATTTGTTCCAGGAAGTGAAAGTTGGGTGAGTTTAGGATATTTAAAAACGGAAGAAAACATCAACAACAGAGGGAATATTGCAAGACCTTCTGACCAACGTATAAAATTCGGAATTTTATTCCAAGATTATGTCCCAAATTTACCAAATTTAAAAGCGTATTTAAACTTGGTTTACAATACTGGAGTTCCTGGTGGAGCACCTGCATATTCGGATGTTTATCAATTTCAAGAACGTTTGCGAGATTATAAAAGAGCCGATTTAGGTGTTTCTTATGTTTTTACGGATGCAAACAAACAATACCAAACTGGATTTTTATCAAAATTTAAAGAATTAACAGCTGGTTTAGAGCTCTTTAATATGTTTGATATCCAAAATGCAATTACCAATACTTGGGTAAGAGATGTATATTCTAAAACCCAGTTTGGTATTCCTAATTTTATGACAGGTAGAGTTTTAAATTTTAAAGTTAGCATGAAGTTTTAAGTAAAAAAAAATCTCGCTATTATTATAATAACGAGATATTTAATCTTAAATAAAAATTATGCTATTTCTCTTTCTTATCTTTTTATTAGTTTTTTAGTGATGTTTCCTTTATTTGAAATTATTTTTACAAAGTAAATACCATTTGCTAAATTACTAATATCTAATTGTTCTTTGGTAGCTTTTAAAACTCTTTTGCCAACTAAATTATATAATTCTACAGATTTTAATTCCAATCCGTTAGACAATGATATCTGTACATTAGAAATTGCAGGGTTAGGATATATAGAAATGTTATTTCTTAAAAACGCTTCGTCTATAGATAATGTTTTTGCACAAAATGTATTGTAATTTGCAGTTGCATCTTTTTTCCAATTTGTATTCGCAATTGCATTGGCTACATTATCTACTTGAATACAACCTAATTTAGAATTTCCAGTAGCATCGAACTTTGTTAGGGTTCCGTTAGAAGAGTTATTAATATTCAAATAAGTAAGATTGTTATTACTTACATTTAATTCTGTAATATCAGAAAGTATAGAAATATCTATTTCTTCAATTAAGTTATTTGCAACGTTTAATACTTTTAAATTATTTGTATTTCTCTGTAAAGTTCTCTTTTTACCTGTTAATCTCGAAGAAAGAACAACTGTGTTTGCATTTATTAAACTACTAATATCTGTAATTGAGTTTCCAGAAATATTTATACTTGTTGCATTTGTAAAAGCTTCTAAACCTGCAACAGATGTTATGTTTTTTCCACTTAAATCTAAATCTCCAGTAAATGCTTGCGCTTCTTCGTAAGTAATTATTCCATCTCCATCTCCATCTAAGCCTGCAACTGCATTTAAAGTTGTTTTTAAATTTGCATCTGTTGTATACACTTCCCATTCTCCACTACAATCTAAATTGTAAGACGCTGTTGCATCTTTGCTGGTCCAATTGGTGTTTGCAAAATCTACATCATCTACAGCAATACATTTTAAATCTTCATTGTTTATAATATTAAAATTTGTAATTGAAGTATTTGCACCATTCTTTAAAAATGCTCTCTCGATTTTATTATTATTTAATAACAAAGTATTTAATTTTTTATTCTGATTAATATCAACATTAATAATATTATTATTATTCAATATTAATTCTTCTAGCAATATATTTTCAGTTGTGTTAACACCTGTTAAACTATTTTCACTTGCCCAAAGTCTCTTTAGTTTCGTGTTCTTTGTAATATCTAATTCAAACACATTCGTTTTTACAATATCTATTCTTTCTAGATCTAAATTTTTAGAAAAATCAAAAGAACTTATATTGTTTTCGCCTGCTCTAATATCATAAAGTTTTGTGTTTTTTGATAAATCTATAGAAGTTAAGTTCGTTTCTGTTACATATAATCTCTCTAAGTTTAAAAGATTGGTAACATCTAGAGTAGAAATTGCTGTTTTCCATAAATGGATTCTATTTAAGTTTAAATTCTTCGAAAAATCGATATTTGATAAGCCAAAATTCCAATCTAGTTGAAGTTCTTCTAAAAGCGCATTGTTAGAAATATCTAAAGAGGTAATTTCGTTAGTGTTTAACCATAATTTCTTTAATTTTGTATTATTAGAAACATCTATATTCGTTATTTTATTTTCTCCTGCATACACTACTTCTAAATTAGCTAAAGCACTAATATCTAAATCTGTAAGTTGATTTTTATCTATACTTAACCAAGTTAATTTTGTGTTTTTAGACAAATCTACCGTTGTTAAATTGTTATTTCGAATATTTAAACCTGTAATATTAATAAAAGCCTCAATACCAGTTAAATCGGCTATTTCTAAACCTTCTCCTTTATCTATATCTTTATCAATTGCCTCTGCTTCCGAAACTTGAATTTCATTATCTCCATTCGTATTTATAAATGGATCTGCCAATAAAGCAGCTTTCATATTTGCATCTGGAATATTTACAATTGGAGCAGGATTGTAACAATTTATACTAAAAAATGAAGCATCATCTATATTTGTGAAATTTGCTGTTGCATAGGTAACATCATCTACTTGTACACAATTTAATTTTGCGTTTCTTGAAACATCTATGTAAGTGATATTTGTATTTGAGTTATTGTTTAAATTTATTTTCTCTATAAGTTTATTAAAATAAATTTGAACTTTTTTAAGATTAGTAAACTCACTTAAATCTATCGAAATTAGGTCTGTATTAACAATTGTAAGATCATCTAAATTAATTTGATTACTAAGGTCTAAGCTATTTATTTTTGTATCAGCAATAAAAACTCTAGTTATATTTACATTCTTTGAAATATCTACATTTGTAATATTTGTATTAGAAACCGCAAATTCTTCTAAAAGAATATTTTGAGATACATCTATAGCACTTAAATTACTATTATATGAAAAGTAGATCTTTTTAAGTTTTGTTAATTTGGTAACATTAATTTCTGATAATTTATTAAACTCTACCCATAAAAATTCTAAATCTGTATTTTTAGACACATCTATTGATGTTAATTGATTATTACCTAAATGAAGAAATGTTAGTTTAGTGTTTTTAGAAACATCTATTGTGCTAATTGCATTTTTACTTGCCCCCAGATAAGTTAAGTTTATCATAGATTCAATACCTGTTAAATCTGAAATTTTAGCATTTACATTTGGTAAATTCGTATTCACCTCTGGATTTCCTATTTCAATTGAAGTTATTGTTTCTGCATCACTTTGTAAAATATTTCCGTTTAAACCATTTGTATCTAAACCTAAATCTATTAACGCTTGTTCGAAATTTGCATCTGGAATATTAACAATTGGTGGATTGTAACAATCTAAACTTAAGGCAGATAAATTATCTATTTGATTCCAATTTGCTGTGGAATATGTTACATCATCTACTTCTACACAAGAAATATTTGGGTTGTTCGATAAATTTAAATCATTAATATTGATGTTATTTCCGTTCTTTAAATTTACTTTTAGAAGTTTATTATTAGAAGCATAAACATCTTTTAAATTCGTTTGTTTCGATAAATCTAATTCTTCAATAAGGTTATTCTCAAAACCAATTTTTTCAATTAGTAAATTGTTTGAAACATCTATACTTGCTACTTTATTATTTAAGAAAAATAGTTGTTTTAACTTCGTGTTTTTAGAAACATCTAGAGAAGTTAATTGGTTGTCTCTTATACTAAAAGTTATTAATTCTGTATTTTTTGAAACATCTATACTTGTTAATTTGTTTTCAAAAACCCCTAAGTACGTTAGCAAATTGTTTTTTGAAACATCTATGCTTGCTAAATTATTATTGTAAGCTCCTAAAAAAGTTAACAAAGTATTATTTGTAACGTCTAAAGTATTTAAACCACATTCATTAATAAATAAATAAGATAATTTTGTGTTTACAGAAAAATCTATGTTGGTAAAAGGGTTTTTACCAATATTTACTGAAGCAATCTCTAAATTATTCGAAAAATCTATAGTTGATAATTGATTTTCACTCGCAACTAAATTTTCTAATTGTGTAAGTAAAGAAATATCTAAATTAGTTAATTGATTATTAGCAACGTTTAAAGAAACTAATTTTGTGTTCTTTGATAGATTTAAATTGGTTAAATTGTTATTACTAATATTTAAACCAGTAATATTTACAAACGCTTCTACTCCTGTTAAATCTAAAATTCCTAAGCCTACCCCATCTAAAGGTTGTGTTATTGCTTCTGCTTCTGAAACTTGTATTTCTGCATCTCCATTAGAATTTATAACTGTGTCTGCCAATAATGCTGCTTTCATTTTTGCATCTGGAATATAAACAACTGGTCCACCACAATCTTTACTAAAATTAATATTTTCATCAACAAAAGTCCAATTATTAGTAGCATTTGTAACATCATCAACTTGTACACATGTTAAGTTAGAGTTGTGTTTAATTTCAATTCTTGTAATTGCTACATTATTACCATTATTCAAATTTAAACTTGCTAATAATGTATTGTTTACAACAACATCTTCTAAAAGAGTGTGTTGTGATAAATCTAAATAACCTGTTTTTTTTATTTGATTAATATCTAATTTTTTTAATAATACATTTTGTGATAAATCAATATCCGTCATATTATTATCGTAAAGAGACAACCTTTCTAATTTGGTGTTTTTAGTGACATCAATAGTTGATAAACCTGTGTTACCCAATTCCAAAATTTTGAGATCTACATTGGCAGTAACATCCATTGTAGCAGTTTTTGTATTATTAGCCGCAAACTCTTCTAAAACTAACAAATTAGCTACTGACAAACCAGTTAAATTTGGATTATCATTTAACCATAATCTTGTTAATTTTGCGTTATTGCTTAAATTTATACTTCCAATATTATTATTGGTTGCATAGATTTCTTCTAAATTTGGTGCGTTTGTAAAATTTGCTATTGAAGTACCAATATTATCTATACCAATCTTTTTTAAATTCGGATAAATTGAACTATCAAAATCGCCAATATTTGGATTGTTTCCAATAAAAATAAACTCTAACAAAGTGTTTTTTGATAAATCTAAATTTGTTAGGCCATTTCCATCCATTTCAAAACTTTTCAAATTTACATTTGCTGTTGCATCTATTGTTGAAATCTTATTATTACTAATTCGTAGAGATTCCAAAGCAGTTAAATTAGAAATTACCAGTGAAGTTATTTGATTGTCCCAAGCCCAAACAGAAGTTAATTTAGAATTGTTACTAAAATCTACAGAAGTAACTTGATTTCCAAAAATAGTGTACCATTCTAAATTTGGAGAATTGCTAACATCCATAGACGTTAATTTATTGTTTTCTGCTAAAGCTCTTTTTAAATTTGTCATAGAACTTAAATCTAGAGAAACCAATTGATTATTACCTATATATAATCTTTCTAAAACTGTATTGTTGCCAAAAGTAACCTCTGTAAGCACATTATTATATGCATATAATTGCTTTAGGTTTTCATTTTTAGAAACATCTAAAGTTGCTATTTGGTTTCTATCAATACTTATAATTTCTAATAATGTATTTTTACTTACATCTATTGTAGTTAATTCATTCTCAGCTGCGTCTAAATAAACTAAGTTTGGCATTTTTTCAATACCAGTTAAATCTTTAATTTTTGTGTTTACGTTTGGTAATAGTATATTGTTTATTGGGGTAGATATTTTTAAAGTATCTATAACTTTTGCTTCAGAAGTTAAAATATTTCCATTTAAACCATTCGTATCAAAACCTAAATCTATTAAGGCTTGCTCGAAGTTTGTGTCTGGGATTACTACAACTGCTTTGCTGTAACAATCTGTACTGTAAACTGATGAATCATTTATATTTCTCCAATTAGTATTAGAATATGCTACATCATCAACTTGAACACAGCTTAAATTAGTATTAGCATTCAATTGAAAAAATTTAGCTAAAGTGTTTGCTCCATTTTTTAAATTTACTTGAGTTAAATTATTGTAACTTAAATTAAGGTTTGTTAGATTTATATTATTTGACAAATCTATATCTTCCAAAATATTTCGATCTGCAGTAATACTAATAATTTTAATATTATTGTCTGTTTTTAAAGTTGAGATAGAATTATTAGAAATTGCTAAATACTCAAGTTTCAAATTATTATTAATATCTATTTCTGTTAAATCATTATTATCAAGTACGATCGTTTGTAAATCTAAATTATTAGAAAGATTTATTGATTTTAAATTATTTGATGCTAAATATAGGTCTCTTAATTGATTATGATTAAGTAAGTCTATTTCAGTTAAATTTTGGTGTTGAATTTTTAATGTTTTGAGATTTAAATTATTCGTAAAATCTATTGAAGATATTGCAGTATACTCAATTTCAAGACTAACTAACAAAGGATTATTTTTAATATTTAAAGATGTAATTGGTACAATATCAGTAGAAGTACCACCAATTGAAAGTTGCAATAAATTAGGCAACATAGAAACGTTTAAAGAAGATAGTGGGTTATTATCTATTCTTAACACATTAATTTTTAAATTATTAGAAAGATCTACTTCTGTAATATTATTAAAAGAAACAGAAAGACTTTCTAAGTTAGGCATTTTATCAATTCCAGATAAATTAGAAATATTTTTCGCTGGCATAACAAGAACTTTAATTTCTTCGGCCTCTTTCTGTAATATATTTCCATTTAATCCATTTGTATCATATCCCAAATCTATTAAAGCTTGCTCGAAATTTGTATCTGGAATATTTACAACTGTCTCAGTTTCCTTACTAAATAATTTTGCAATATACCTTTTACTTTCACCATTAAAATTGGTAAAATTACCTCCAATTAAAATTTTATTATCAGATTGTATCGAAATATCATATATATATCTATACTGCTCACTAGCTGCAGTACCAGGGTTAAATGAAAAATCTAAACTTCCATCACTATTTAATCGAGCTATCTTATTACGTGTTATACCACCAACTTTTGTAAATCTTCCTCCAATCAAAATTTTATCATTAGAATCTATACCAATGCTTTCTATTCTATCATTTATTGAAGTTAAATTTGTATCAACTGTTCCATCTGTATTTATTCTATAAACTTTTGAAATATCTCCTATCAATATTTTCCCCCCAGCTTCTATTGCAATTGAAGTTACAAATGTATCTGGGGTATTCAAATTAAAAGCATTATCTAAAGAACCATTAGAATTTAAACGTATTAATCCCCTGGTATCACTATTAGTATTTATGGTTGCTCTACCACCAACCAAAACTTTTCCATCAGATTGAATTTTAACTTTATTAACAGATGAAAAATAAATACCTGATAATGAAAAAGGATAAAAATTAAAAGAAGATAAGAGACTTCCACTGGAATTTATGCTTGCAACATTTGTCCTGTTTTGATCATTTACCTTAACAAAATCTCCTCCAAATATAATATTACTATTAGGCAAAATCCCAATTGACCTTACACTACAAGAGTTACTGTTATTTAAACCCGTAAATGTTACTTTGTTAAATGAAGAGTCTAAAGTACCATTTGTATTTAATCTATATACATAACTATATGCTTTTAACGAATTTGTTAATACGCTAAACCCAATAAGTATTTTCCCATCTGATTGTATTTTTATTGCTTCAATACTTACACTTGAAAAATCATCTCCTGTTACTTCAGTAGTATATTGAAATGTGGTATCTAAACTTCCATCAGAATTTAATCTTGCAATTTTATATCTTGGAATACCATCATAAGTGGTAAAATGCCCACCAATAAGTATTTTCCCATCTGATTGGGTAACAATAGCCGTTACACTAGCATTAAAACCGGTTCCAAATGTAGTAAAGGAGTTATCCACACTTCCTGCTGGAAGTTTTTGTGCACTAAAATGTATGCTGATAAATAAAATTCCAAGTAGTAGTAGTTTTGTTTTCATGATAGTTTGGTTTAAGTTTCAAATTTGAGACTTTATACAACACACAACAATACCTACATTTAGGTATTTTATTTGAAAACAATTTATTGGTATATTTAAAATTCAATTAAATCGAAAGCTCTGGCATATCTATACCAATCGAAAGTAGATTTTAACTGAAGTTTTTGTTTAATTTTTTTTCTGTGTGTAGATATTGTAGTAGATTCTACACATAAGATGTTAGCGATTTCAGCTGTAGATTTTCCATTTACAACAAGTTTAAAAATCTCATTTTCTCTATCTGTTAAAGAATTAAATTGTTTTTTATTTCTTGCTACAAAAGACTTGTTTTTTTCTATGGTCTTAGAAAAATCTGTAAGTTTAGAAATGTCTTCTAAAGAAATGTCAAAGAAGAAAAGAAAATCTTTTACAATTTGAATAGGTAATTTTTTTTGACCATCTATTCTTAATGTTGTATATTCTTTATCATCTAAATCATTATATAATTTAACAACCCCCATAATTAATTTTTTTTTAGTTGTTCAAAATTAATTTTATCATTCCAAAAAAAACCATACTTTAGTACAGTCTTTTAGCCCTAAAATGAGAATATTACTCCTATTTTTACTGCCTTTTACGTTGTTTTCTCAAAAAACTGCCCCCTCTATTTACAATAAAATAAGTTCTCTTCAACTTGAACAAAACAACAATTACAGCATTAATAAAATCGTTAAGAATTTTGAAAAAGGAGCATTTAAAAAAGAAGATAAACCACAGATTTATAAGAAATTAGGCTCGAATACACTCTGGATTCATTTTGCAATAAACCCGTCTAAAAAAGAACAATTTCAATATTTTACAAACTCCAATTCTTATTTAGCTTACGGAAAAATTTATTTAAGAAAAGGAGACAAAATAGATTCACTGCAACAGGTATCTAACAATGTAAACTTTCCTCATAAATTTGTTTTTTATAGAGATCCTGTGTGGAAAATACCCACAGATTCCCTCTTAAAAACAGATATTTTTTTAAAAATTAAAAATAAAAATGGAAGAACACGCTTATTATTTTATTTAGAAAACGAGAACGAGTTTTTAAAACGAGTAGAAACCGAATATACTTTCTTTGGTTTGTATTTGGCTTTTTTAATTTCTATGACACTTGTTTTAACCTTTTTTGCAGTGCTAAAAAAAGAATATGCTGTACTATTTTATGCCCTTTACATTGTTACAGCCATCATAGAATTTCTTGCAGGAAAAGGCTTGGGTGTACAATATTTCTGGTCCGATAGTTCTTTTTTAATTAATAATTTTAGGAGTTTAAGTCAAACTCTTGGCACCATGTTATTAGGTTTCTTTTATCTAAAATTTTACAATTTTGGGAAGAAAGAAAAAATCTCTAAATCGGTTTTTAAATGGGGAACACATTTAACAATTCCTCTTTTATGTGTTTACGTTTATAAGTTTTTTTATGGAGGTTTAGAAAGCTATTTTTTAACTGTTTGGATTATTTTACAACTTATAATATTTACTTGGATTCTGAATCATTTTTACTTAACCTATAGAAAACAGTTGCCTTTATATTTAGTAATTGCCTTTGTTTTACCAATTGTAGCAGTCATATTCGGACAAATGTTCAACCCTAGTGTAACCAATAGTTTGGGTGTGTTTTTTAGTGGACCAAACACGTATTATTTGGCGCTTTCTATCGAAATTTTGCTGTTTACACGTTTTATTTTCGACTCTGTAATCAACACTCAAAAAAAATATTTTAAATTGAAGAAAGTAAGTGACGAACTAAAATATAATTTCCAGAATAAGACTTTAGAAATTCAGCATCAAGAGCAAAATAAATTAGTGAGTAATGTGCATGACACTTTTGGAGGGTATTTAGAAGCATTAAAACTAAGATTGCTTCAAAAAGCAGAGAATACACCAGAAAAAATTCAAGAAATATTAGATGCTTTTTACAAAGATTACAGGTATTTATTAAACAGTTTATATGCTCCAAAAATTAATTCAGAAAATTTTGTAGAAAGTTTGGTAGAATTCTGTGAAAAACTAAACTCCATAACAGAACAAGAAATTAAATGCGATTTTAACATCTCTAATATTGATTTACATCAAGAAAAATGTGTGCATCTTTACAGAATCATATCAGAATTGACTACAAATGCCATAAAATATTCCAAATCTTCGGAAATTAAAATAGTATTATATCAAAAAAACAATAAAATTCTTATTTTAGAGGTCTTAGATAACGGAATTGGTTTCGATAAAAACACAAAATCAACCAAAGGTTTTGGTCTAAAAAATGTGCAAGAAAGAGTCCAACAAATGAGAGGTGTTTTAGAAATTGAAGCAAATGAAATTGGTACAAAAATTAAAGTTGAAGTTCCCATAAATGAATACCCCCCTATTAGAATAGTTATTGCAGACGATAATCGGTTTTTCTGTGATGCTTTAAAAGATAGTTTAAACACTCACAAAGAGCTAGAAGTAATTAACACATTTACCACTTTAAATGCGCTAATTAACTTTACAAATTTGCACAATTTAGATGTTTTAGTTTTAGATGTAAATTTTAACGGAGAAAGTTCTTTAGATTTTATTGCTGATATAAAGAAAAACAACGACTTTAAAATTATTGCGCTTACAACCCTAAACAATAATTTTATAAAAGAAAAAGCAATGGCAAATGGCGTGAATGAATTTGCTGGAAAAGATGGTAATTTATCGAATTTTAAAAACGTAATTTTAAATTGTTTTTATAATAATAGTAAGGAAAAACAAAAGAAAAAATCAAAAATTAAAATTGGAAACCACGTTTTTACCAAAAGAAAATTAGAAATTTTACAAGCCTTGTATATTCATTCAGATAAAAAAGAAAAAGAGCTTTCTATAAAATTAAATATTACAGAAAGCTCCTTAAAATCTCATAAAAGAGAATTATTTGAAATAACCAATACTAAAAGTACTCCTGAATTGATAAAATTCGGAATTCAGCAAGGTTTAATTGTTGCTTAGCCTAAAATCTGTTCAGCATGAGCCTTGGTTTTTACTTTTGATATAATATCTTCAATTACTCCATTTTCGTCGATAACAAAGGTAGTTCTGTGAATTCCATCATATTCTTTTCCCATAAATTTTTTCGGACCCCAAACTCCAAAAGCTTCAATTACAGCTTTGTCTTCGTCTGCTAAAAGCGGAAAAGGTAAATCGTGTTTATTAATCCAATTTTGTTGTCTTTTTGCAGAGTCTGCACTTGCTCCTAAAACGTCATATCCTTTTGCCAAAAAAGATTGATAATTGTCTCGTAAATCACAAGCTTCGTTTGTACAACCTGGTGTGCTTGCTTTAGGGTAAAAGAATAAAACTAACTTTTTACCTGAATAATCATCAAGTTTAATTGTATTTCCTGCATTATCTTTTGCTTCAAATTGTGGAGCCTTATCTCCTATTTTTAGAGTTGTCATAATTTATTATTTAATTTAATCAAAAATACGAAGTTTAAAAAGAGTTCATTTAAAACAATTCTTAAATTTTACTGAAATTTATTTTTGTTGCTGTAACTTTGAATTCCAAATATTAAATCTTGAATTCTTAAAAGAATGAACAAACAAGAAAAAGTACAATTTGTAATCGATACATTAGAAGAGTTTTATCCAGAAATTCCTATTCCTTTAGATCATAAAGATCCTTATACTTTGTTAATTGCAGTTTTACTTTCTGCACAATGTACAGATGTTCGTGTAAATAAAATTACGCCTTTGTTATTCGCAAAAGCAGACAATCCTTTTGATATGGTAAAAATGACTGTCGAAGAAATAAAGGAAATTATTCGTCCTTGTGGCTTATCGCCTATGAAATCGAAAGGAATTTATGGTTTGTCTAAAATATTAATCGAAAAATATAATGGAGAAGTTCCAAAATCTTTTGAAGGTTTAGAAGAACTACCAGCAGTTGGTCATAAAACAGCAAGCGTTGTTATGAGTCAGGCTTTTGGAATTCCTGCTTTTCCTGTAGATACACATATTTTGCGTTTAATGTATCGTTGGAACTTATCGAACGGAAAAAGTGTTGCACAAACAGAAAAAGATGCAAAACGATTATTCCCAAGAGAGTTATGGAACGATTTACACTTGCAAATTATTTGGTATGGACGTGAATATTCTCCAGCTCGTGGTTGGAATTTAGAGAAAGATATTATTACGAAAACGATTGGTAGACAGACAGTTTTAGACGCTTACAATAAAACAAAAAAAACACCTTAAAAGGTGTTTTTTTTTTAATAAAATTAAATACGTTTTTTATTCATTTGGTATTGCTTTTCCAATTAAGGTTTCTCCTTTTATAATTTCAAAAGTTTCATTTAAAGTTGCAGAATCATGTAAAACTCTTACCAAAGTTTGTGCAACATCCTCTCTACTAATTTCCCCAGATTTATTTAATTCTTTACTTAACTCTATTTTTCCATATCCTTTTTCGTTTGTTAATGCTCCTGGTCTTACTATAGAATAAGGCAAATTACTTTCTCTTAAATAAACATCTGCATTCTGTTTAGCTTTTAAATAATCTTTTAAATCTTCTGCTTCTTCTGGGCTATCTACTCCCATAGAACTTAACATTACAAATTTTCTAACGTTAGTTTTTTTACCAGCATCAATTAGTTTTTTTGCTCCATTTTCATCAACTTCTTTAACTTTTTTTCCTCCTGAGCCAGCAGCAAAAATAATTTTGTCTATATTTTTTGTTGTATTAGAAACATCATTCTCTAAATCTGCTAAAACAGTTTCTATGTTTCTATCTTCAAATTGCCTTTGTTGTTCTTTTTTTCGAACCATAGCAACTGGATTAAAATATTGTGATGACTCTAATAATTCTACTATCTTTTTTCCTGTGGTACCATTTGCACCTGCTACTAATATATTTTCCATGTTCGCAAGCTAGTATTAATATAAGATTAGTGTTAACTTGAATAAAATTTAGATTAACTGAATTGAATTAGTAAAAATGAGTAAGCTTTATAAGTTAGCAAAATAGTTATGTTGAGAATTGTAACAAAAATTTGACTTTTAAATATTGAAATAAAAAAAGCCTCAACATTCGTTGAAGCTTTTTCCACTCTTAATTCAAATTCAATTCAATGAAATCTTTTGATTTGGTTTTTACAAAAGTTAGCGATTTGGAAAAATTAATCAAAAATTGAACTGTTTCTTTTTTTGGTTGCATCTCTAAATGAGAAGACTTTTCTGAGTAAAGTTGCATCGTATAAGCTATTTAATTTATTGGTTATAAACAGTTAACGAAACAATTTTACTTTTATTATTAGTTCACCAAAATAATTTTATGTTTTTCTATTAATTTACGCATATTTATTAAAGCATAACGCATTCTACCCAAAGCTGTATTGATGCTAACACCAGTGTTTTCACTTATTTCCTTAAAACTCATGTCTTTGTACATGCGCATTACTAAAACTTCTTTTTGTTCATCTGGAAGTTCATTAATTAGCTCACGAACATCATTATAAATCTGTTCTTGGATAATTTTCTTTTCTGCATTTAAGCTTCCATCACCTAAAACAGAAAAAATATCGAACTCATCTGTATTTTTAAAATTTGGCATTCTATTATTTTTTCTAAAATAATCAATCACCAAATTATGAGCAATTCTCATTACCCATGGTAAAAACTTTCCTTCTTCGTTATATTTTCCTTTTTTTAAAGTTCTAATTACTTTAATAAAAGTATCTTGAAAAATATCTTCAGTAACATCTTTACTTTGCACTTTACTGTAAATAAAACTAAATAAACGTTGCTGATGCCTATTGATTAATATAGATAAAGAAGCCTCTTTACCACTAATATAATCACTTACTAAAATACTGTCTGAAATTTTGTTTGCACGTATCATAATTACCTTGTAGAAAAGCGAAAAGGCTTTTCCTATTATTATTTTGTTAATAATTTTTGAAGTAATTTTATGCTATATACGTCTAATTTTGTGTGGTTTATGAATAACAAATATGCTTCTTATTTTTCAATCAAGCAAACTTTTCTTAAAAAAAGTGTATAGATTCCATAAAAAAGGCAATTTTTTGGTAAATTTATCGTTCATATTTCTGCTAAATGATAAAAGATATTTCCAAAGTAAATCCGAAAGAAAACATCATAATTAAAGGAGCTAGACTCCATAATTTAAAAAATATTGATGTTGTAATTCCTAGAAATAAATTAGTTGTAATTACTGGTTTATCTGGTTCTGGAAAATCTTCTTTAGCTTTTGATACCTTGTATGCAGAAGGTCAAAGACGTTATGTAGAAAGTTTAAGTTCTTATGCACGTCAGTTTTTAGGAAAATTACACAAACCAAAAGTAGATTATATCAAAGGAATTGCGCCTGCAATTGCGATTGAGCAGAAAGTAAACTCAACAAATCCTCGTTCTACAGTTGGAACATCAACAGAAATTTACGATTACATTAAATTATTATATGCAAGAATTGGAAAAACCATCTCTCCTATTTCTGGGCAAGAAGTAAAAAAAGACACAGTTTCCGATGTTGTAAACTTTATAAAAAAGTTTGAGCAGAAAACGAAATTATTATTATTAGCTCCTGTTACAATTAATGAAGATCGCGATTTAAAAACGGTTCTACAAGTTCTAGAACAACAAGGTTATGCGCGTTTAAAATGGAATGATAAAGTTTACAGAATTGGGGATTTCCCTCAAAAAGATTTCAAAAACGAACCTTTATTTTTAGTGGTTGATAGAATTGTTACGAAAGATGATGAAGATTTTTACAACAGATTGGCAGATGCAATTCAGACTGCTTTTTTCGAAGGAAAAGGAATTTGTTTTATCGAAAATTTAGCAGATAATAAAGTGTCTGAATTTAGCAATCAGTTCGATTTAGATGGAATGTCTTTTCTCGAACCAAACACGCATTTGTTTAGTTTTAACAATCCTTATGGAGCTTGCCCAACTTGTGAAGGTTATGGAAATGTCATTGGAATTGATGAAGATTTGGTAATTCCTAACACTGGTTTATCAATTATGGAAGATGCTATTTTTCCTTTTAAAACGCCTTCTTACATTCATTATAAAGAAGATTTAATTGATGTTGCATATAAGTTTGATATTCCAATTCACAAACCTTGGTTTCAGTTAACAGAAAAACAACAGGAATTAGTTTGGTCTGGAAATAAGAGTTTTAACGGAATTCAGCATTTTTTTACGGTTTTAGAAGAAAAAAGTTATAAAATTCAGAATCGTGTAATGTTGTCTCGTTATCGAGGAAAAACGAAATGTACTACTTGTAATGGCAAGCGTTTGCGAAAAGAAACCGATTATGTAAAAATAAATAAAAAGACAATTTCTGACTTGGTAACGCTTCCTTTAGATGAATTATCTGTCTTTTTCAAAAATTTAAAATTAGATAAATACGAAGAGAAAATAGGTAAACGTTTGTTGACGGAAATTAATAATCGACTACAATTTTTAACGAATGTTGGTTTGAATTATTTAACTATCAACAGAACTTCTAACACACTTTCAGGTGGGGAAAGTCAGCGTATAAATTTAGCAACTTCGTTAGGAAGTTCACTTGTAGGTTCTATGTATATTCTAGATGAACCGAGTATTGGTTTGCATCCAAAAGATACAGAAAGATTAATTGGCGTTTTAAAAGATTTGCGTGATTTAGGTAACACAGTTGTGGTTGTGGAGCATGATGAAGATATTATGAAAGAGGCTGATTATATTATAGATATTGGCCCAGAAGCAGGAACTTTTGGTGGACATGTTGTTGCAGAAGGAACTTTTAAAGAAATTCTAAAATCCGATTCTTTAACTGCACAATACTTAAATGACGATTTACGAATTGAAGTTCCAACAAAACGTAGAACATCAAAAAATAATATTCAGATAATTGGCGCTAGAGAACACAATTTAAAAAATATCGATGTTACTTTTCCACTAAATTGTTTATCCGTAATTACTGGAGTTTCTGGTTCTGGAAAAAGTACTTTGGTAAAGAATATTTTATATCCATCAATGCAAAAAAAGTTGAATGGTTATGGAGATAAAATTGGGCAACATACAGATATTAAAGGAAGTTTTGAAACGATAAAACATGTAGAATTTATAGATCAAAACCCAATTGGGCGTTCTTCTCGTTCCAATCCTGTAACTTATATAAAGGCTTATGATGATATTAGAGCATTATTCTCAAATCAGAAATTATCAAAAATAAGAAACTACAAACCCAAACATTTTTCTTTTAATGTTGAAGGTGGACGTTGCGAAGTTTGTAAAGGTGAAGGAGAGGTTACAATTGAAATGCAATTTATGGCAGACGTCCATTTAGAATGTGATGTTTGTAATGGAAAACGTTTCAAAAAAGAAGTTTTAGAAGTTAAATTTGATGGAAAATCTATTGACGATATTTTAAATTTAACTATTGATGATGCTGTGGAATTTTTCTCTGAAAACTTAGTAACTAAAATCGCGCAAAAACTAAAACCTTTGCAAGATGTTGGTTTAGGATATGTGCAATTAGGGCAATCTTCTTCTACGCTTTCTGGAGGAGAAGCACAAAGAATAAAATTGGCTTCGTTTTTAGTAAAAGGGAACACTAAAGATAAAGCACTATTTATTTTTGATGAACCTACAACAGGTTTACATTTTCACGATATTCAAAAATTATTAGCTTCTTTTAATGCTTTAATCGATAAAGGCCATTCCATCATCGTTATTGAGCACAATATAGAACTAATAAAATGTGCAGATTATATAATTGATTTAGGTTTAGAAGGAGGAAAAAATGGAGGTAAATTGATTTTCCAAGGAACTCCAGAAGAATTAGCTAGAAATAAAGAATCTTATACTGCTAAATATTTAGCAGAGAAATTGGTGTTTTAGTGGCTGGAATATTTTTCATATTTATTTTATTACCAATTAGTCTAATCTTGCTCATAACTGCTGGTATCACAAATAAAAAAATATTTGCACAAGTTGTTTTATATTTTTGGTTGTTTGTTATTATTATATCAATTTTAGGAGAAATTTCACGACCTTTATTTGAAAAGAAAGTTTTAGAAAAATCAGATTTTTATGGAGAATATATAATTGATAGAAATTATTTTTCTCCAAAACAAGCAGATTGGCAGTACAATAATTTTCGATTTGAGATTAAAGAAAATGATTCAATCTATTTTTATGTCACAGATGGAAAAGTCATAAATGAAACTTACAAAGGAAAATTTTCTACAAGAAAAACTTTCACATCAGAAAGACCTAAACTTGAAATGTTATTTCCAAACCATCATATTTTAACAACCAATCCAACAGTTTACAGAGAAATTTGGGATTTTATTCTTGTATTTAATTCTCCTAAATTTAATAATATGTATTTTCGAAAAGGAGAATGGAAAGAAATTAACTAATTATGCTAAAAAACTTAACCAACGAACAAAAAGTAAACTCTGTAAGAATTTTAGCAATTCTACCTGTTTTGGTTATGATGTTGTATGCACCAAAATTATGGCTTACAACTAAAATATTTCCTGTAATTCCTTTGTTTGATTGGTTGCCAATACCTACTGCTCCTTTTGATTATATTTTAGCAGGTTTCTTTTTTGTGATTCAAGTTGTATATATTTTTCAGAATAAAAGATGGCAAGGTTGGTTAGTTGTTTTACTCTACGTTTTATTAGCTTTAATTGACCAAAACAGACTCCAACCCTACTTCTACCAAAGTTTTTTAACCATTTTTGCAATTGTTTTATTTCCTAAAAACGCCGATGCAAAAAAAGTTTTATATGCAGTTATTCTCGTTTTCTTTGCAACTTATTTTTGGAGCGGAATTCAGAAAGTTAACGAAGCATTTTATGTGCAATGGTTAAGTGCTTTAAACAAACATTTTAGTTGTGTAGAAACTGTAAATACAGCTTTAATTTGTTTACCTCAATGGTTTTTAGAATTGTTTACGTATGCTGTTCCTTGGTTGGAAGCATCAATGGGTGTTTTATTATTGTTTAATAAAACGAGAAAATTCGGAGTGATTTTCATTATAGGAATGCATGGGATTATCACTTTTTTGCTTTTCTATTTAGGCTATGGTTACAATGTTGTGCCTTGGAATATTCAGAATATGATTAGCGTATTTATTATTTTTTGGACGCTAAAAACCACAAATGCTTTAGAGTTTTTCTTAAAGTTCTTCAACAAACAAAAATTAGTTATTTTGGTGTTTACGATGGTTTTACCTTTAGCGAATAACCTAACTGGTTTTTATGATAATTTACTTTCTTTTCATTTTTTTACGGCAGATTTAAACTATTACAATGTTTTTATCAATAATGAATTAGAGGAAGCACTTCCAGAACATATTCAAAATTTTTACAGATATGAAAATGGAAAGACTTACATTCAAATGAATGAATGGGCACAATATGACAATAAAGTGCTGTTTTATCCTGAAGAACGCATCATAAAATATATGGATGCTTATTTACGTTCGTTTGCCAAAAATCCAGATGAAAAAGGGTTAACAGAATTGGTTAATTATAATGAGGTTATTATTGAGTAATCTTTTTTTAATTTCCTTACGTAATTTGTCACTCTGCAATGCTAGAGGCTAAAAATTATTAATTTACTCTTATGTAAGACGCTTTAACGTGACAAACTTCTAGGTCTGTTCGTGGAATTTTTGAAAATAATATCTTATTTCTTACTTTCTGTGATTGAGTAAATCTCACAATTCGTGGCAAATTTCATAATTAATAAACGAATTCTAATTCATCCTTCACGAATTCTAATACAGCCAAAATTTAAGTAAAGTTCTCTACTACTTTTACAGTGTATTAACACTTAAAAATTAGAAACCATGAGAACATTATCAAAAAAATTAATTATTGTATTTTCATTTATATTAACATTAACGCTTTGTTTAAGATGTGATAATCCAGAAGTTAAAAAAGAAAATCAGAAAAAAGTTGTTGCTGAAAACAACACACCAATTTCAACAGAATTAAAAACTAAAGAAAAAAAAATAACCTATAAAAAACCAATCGTATTTATTGCAGGTTTCGACAAAGGAAATGAAACATTTTATTCTACTGCAAGAAATTATTTTAAAGAAAAAGGATTAAAAGTTATCGATGGTCAATATTCCTTAGAAGAAATTATTACTTGGTTAAATGATAATGGAAATAAGAATCCTTATAGCGAAATTCATATAGTAAATAAAAGCAATCCTTACAAAGGAATGAATTTAGAAACCATTGTAAGAGGAGATAAAATTACATCAGAAACATTAAGAAAAACGATTACTCAAGGAACATTACCAAAATTGAAAAATGTGGTAAATAAAAATTCTAAAATTATATTTCATGCTTCTGGTTTAATCGAAAATGCCGATTTAATTAAAACGCTAAAAGATGCATTTCATACAAGTGAAAACGCAAAAGTAATTGCATCTCCTTATCACACAATTTTCGGAGGAAAATTCTCAAATCATTATTTGGCAAAACCTTTCTATGTTTTTTATCCGACAGCGAATTCACCTGGAAAAATGGATTTATCGAAAGAAATGGCTAAGAAATACCCAGAAGAAACAGAAATCGATTGGTATGATGCCTTAAATAATGAAGAAGAAAGATATGTAGGTGAAGCTTATACAACTCAATTTAGTATTCCTGTTCAATGGAAATTCGATTTCCATAATACAGATGAAGAAATGCCAAAATTTACCATGCAAGAAGAAGTAATGGATTGGATTGAATTACACAACGAATTAACTGCAGAATTGAATAAGCTAAACATTCCAATTGAAAAATTTAGATGGAATTGGTCTGTAAAAAATAACATGTTAGTAATTAGAGGAAGAACAACTGGTTTGTGTGTTTTAAAACCATTAATTAAGCCTTATGGAGATCTAAAACATATAGAGCCAGATACAAGCAACAAGCGTTTGTACGCAATGAAATAGTAAATGAATTGTAAATTATAGATGGAGAAAACGTCATTGCACAAAATTAAAAATGGTGTAATGACGTTTTAATTAGTAAGTTTGTTAAAATGAATTTTTCTTTAAAAAATATCGTAAACTCTTGTTCTTTTCAATTTATATTGAAGAGAAATTTACTATTTCTCATCTTTTCGTTTTTCTGTTTAAATGCTGGTTTTTCTCAAGAAAATGATTTCCAAAAAATAGAAGCTTTTAGAGATTATAAATCGTATAAAATTTCGGATATCCATCAAGATAATAACATTTATATCTGGTTTTCTTCAAATAAAGGCATTTTACAATTCGATGGAGAAAAAATTACGAAATTTAATTCAGAAAATTCAACCACACTTTTATCTAAAAACGATAGTCTTTTTATAGGTACAGAAAACGGATTAACCATAAAAACTAAAAAAGGATTCTCTAATTTTGAAGGCAAAGAAATCCACAAAATAATTGAACATAATAATCAAGTTTATGTGGGTTCTAACCAAGGAATTCTTCAATTTAAAACAAACTATTTACAACCTTTAAAAACCACGTATAATTTAGATTTTTCAGTTGTAAATGATATTATTTTCTACAAAAATTTCTTTTACATTGCTACCAATAATGGATTATGGAAATTAGACAAACTCTACAAACCAACAATAATAAAAGAGCTTAAAAGTGGAACTTTCAATTCGTTTTTAAAAGTAAATTCTTCTCTTTTGGTTGTAGAAAACAACCATGCAATTATTCGTATTTTAAATGAAGAAAATTTCGTTAAGAAATACACAAAAAACGACATTTCTAACATTTCTAATATTAATGATGAAATTTATGTAAATACTAAAAATAACGGAATTACAATTTTAGATGTTACTTCTTTCAACTTTAAAAAAAGCATGAATAAATACAACAGTAATTTAAAAACAAACACTATTTATAAAGTTTTTAAAGATGCTGAAAACAATGTTTTTATTGCAACAGATAAAGGTGTTTTTATAAAGAAAAATTCAAATTACATTAAAGCTCCTACTCTAATTATTAAAAATGTTTTAATTAATTTTATCTCTATAGATTCAATAAATAATGAGTATTCAAATAAAACATTATTGTTAGAATCAAACCAGAATAACATTTCTTTTTTATTTAAAAGTATCGCTATTCAGCAAACTAAAAATATAGAATATCGTTTTAAAATAAATAAAACATTTTCTCCTTGGAACTCAACAAACAGGGTTGATTTTGCAAACTTAAAATATGGGAATTACGAATTTATTGTAGAATCGAGATTTAAAAATTCAGATGAAATAAGTCGTAAAACATTCACTTTTAATATTGATAAACCTTTTTACTTGAAAGTTTGGTTTATCATACTTTCCATTGCTGTTTTCTGTTTTTTATTAGCATTGATTATTGATATTTATATTCGAAAAATCAACAAGAAAAACAAGCAAAAAGTACAGCAATTAAAACTCGAAAACCATTTATTAAGTTTAGAGCATAAAGCGTTACAATTACAAATGAATCCGCATTTTATTTTTAATGTTTTAAATGGAATAAAAGCGTTAGGAAATGCTGGAAACACGAAGGAATTGAATAAAACAATATCACAATTTTCTATACTTTTAAGAAGTGTTTTAAACAATTCTCGTTTGGAAGAAATCAGCCTAAAAGATGAAGTGGAATCGCTTACCAATTACTTAGATCTAGAGCAAAAAATGAGTACTAACACATTTCAATATTATATAGAAACGAAGTTAAATAATATAGATATTGAAGAAATTCTAATTCCGCCAATGTTGGTGCAACCTTTTGCTGAAAACGCTATTAAACATGGATTTTCAGCAAATAAAGATGGGGTTATAACCATTTGTTTTGATGTAAAACAACATAATTTAGAGTGTACAATTACCGATAATGGAGTTGGGTTTCATCAATCTAAAAAAATAAATATAGACACTTCTCATAAATCTGTCGCATTAAAAATAACGAAAGAAAGAATCGAAAATTTATCTAAAAAAGGTGCTTTTTCAATTAAAGAAATAAAAGAAGAAACCCATATTATAGGAACCAAAGTTTGGTTTAAAATTCCATTAAAAACGGATTATTAAAACGCTATGAAAAGAAGAAAATTTATTAAAAACACATTTATATCTTCCATTGGAATTGGTGTTGTTGGTGGTTTGTATTCTTGGCAAATAGAACCTTTTTGGTTAGAATTTGTAAAAGTTAAAATGCCAATTAAAAATTTACCCGAAAATTTAGTTGGTAAAACATTGATGCAAATCAGCGATATTCACGTTGGAAATGGTTTTGATTATCAATATATAGTTGAATCTTTTCAAAAAGCACAAGAATTAAAACCCGATTTTGTTGTGTACACTGGAGATTATGTTTCTTATGAAAATGAAGAGCAATTCACACAGTTAGAAACCGTTTTAAGAAGCGTTGTAAAAGGAAAATTAGGAACTGTTGGAATTTTAGGTAATCATGATTATGGGTATAATTGGACTGAACAAAACGTGGCTGATAAAATTACAAATCTTTTAGAGAATGCAGGAGTTTCAGTTTTAAGTAATCAGCAAAAAGAAATAAATGGATTGAATATTATTGGTTTAGATGATTTTTGGGGATTGAATTTTGATCCAAAAAAAGTTCTGAATCAAGTTCATAAAAATAGGGCAAATGTTGTTTTATGTCATAATCCTGATGTTTGCGACTTAGACGTTTGGAACAATTATAAAGGTTGGATTTTAGCTGGACACACACATGGAGGGCAAGTAAAACCGCCTTTTATAAATCCGCCAGTTTTACCAGTTAAAAATAAAAAATATACAGCAGGAGAAATCGATTTAAACGATGGGAGAACATTATATATTAACAGAGCTTTAGGAAATATTTTACAAGTTCGGTTTAATGTAAGACCAGAAATAACCATTTTTGAATTAGAGAAAAAATAAATATGAAATCGTACACTGCAATCATAGTCGAAGACAACCCATTAGCATTAAAAATGCTAACAAGCGATATTTCTAACAATCATTCAGAAATTGAAATCATTGGAACTGCAACTTCAGTAGTAGAAGCTTCCAAACTAATTCGAAAAAATACACCAGACATTTTGTTCTTAGATATTATGTTAGGTGATGGCACTGGGTTCGATGTTTTGGAGATTTTACCAGATTTACATTCGAAAATTATATTCGTTACTGCAAGTGATGCTCATGCCATCAAAGCCTTTAAGTTTTCTGCGATTGATTATATTTTAAAACCATATTCAGATTCCGATTTAGAAACAGCTATCAAGAAAGCCAAAGTTCAAATACTACCAGAAAAAGCACAATTAGAAGTGTTACAACAAACTGTAACTTCACCAAACAACAAACCAGAAAAGATTTCCTTACACACTTCCGATAAAATTATTGTTGTTAATATTAGTGCTATTATTCGTTGTAAATCCGAAAATAACTACACAACTTTTCATTTTAATGATGGTTCTAAAATTTTAGTTTCTAAAACATTAAAATATTATGCAGATATGTTGAAGGAAGTCGGTTTTTTAAGAGTGCACCAAAGTCATTTAATAAATTCAAAATATATTAAAGAGTTTATAAAGTCAGATGGAGGTTACCTTTTATTAACCGATAAATCGAATGTACCTGTTTCAATTAGAAAAAGAGCAGAGGTTTTAGAATATTTTAAACAATAAAAACCTTCATATTACACTCAATTTTACACTTCGTATTATATCTAAACATTTTTAAAAGTTAATATTTTTTCTCTATAGAAAACTTTTTTTAATATTATTTTGGTGTAATTAATTATTTTTTTAAACGATAATAATTACCCAAAATTGATATAAAACAATTCAATTAAAGTAATTTTTAAGTTTTTATTGTCCTTCTTTTTTGTGAAATTTTCGAATAAATATTTGAAATAAATTTAACAATCATGAATGATTTATCACATATATTTAAATTAATTTTAGTTAAAAAAACAAATAAAATCATTAATTGTAGATTTTTAATCCTTATTTGTAGTATGAAATTATAAAGAATTTAAAAAATATATTATTTTTAAATTAAAACACTTTAATTCAAATAATTAAAAACTATTACATAAACTTTAACTTTAATTATTTTATTTTAAAAAACGGAATTATTCTTACTTAAAATCATAAAAAATATTAAAATATATCATTATATGTGGTTTTTTTAATTTACATTTGGAATCCCCCTAGCAAAAAAAAAAAGTGAAAAGTGAAGATAAAAAAAGGACAGAAAGAATCGTTAAGGTTTTTAAAGATACTGGATTAAACCAAAAACAGTTTTCAGAACTCATAGGAGTTTCTCAACAGTTGGTAAGTGCGGTTTTAAATCATTCAAAAAAACCTAATGAAACAATCTTGCTTGGAATTATCGATAACATAAATAAAATAGATCCAATTTGGTTATTTAAAGGAATTGGAAAGAATAAAAAAAACTATATGTCTTTGGATGAAAATCGATCCCCTATAGATTATCATGTTAAAAATATAGTTAGAAATCAATTTAAAGAAATATCAATTGATATTTTGGAAAAATTGTCAAGTATTGAAGAGTATGTGAAAAAAAATTAATTAACTATCCCTATAAGGTTAATTGTACTTAAAAAGGTTTATTGTTCCCTAGCAATAAACCTTTTAAAAAGTTAACTCAACGCTTAATTACTTGCTCTAACCCTAATTAGAGTGTTAAAAAAAAGCCTTCATTTATTGAAGGCTTTTTTTTTGTAAATTTCTTAAGAAGAATAACAAAAAAATCCTTCTCAAAATTGAGAAGGATTTCATTTTGGGTGGAAGACGGGACTCGAACCCGCGACACTCGGTACCACAAACCGATACTCTAACCAACTGAGCTACAACCACCATATAATTGCGGGTGCAAATATAAATATTTTTTCTATTCTAAAACAATAAAAAATAATGTTTTTTTTATGAAAAAACATTATTTTTTGGATTCCTTCTTTTACGGGAAAGACAGTTTATCTGAAACCTCGATTAACATCGAGAAGCGTATTCTTATTAAATTAATTTATCTAAATTTTCTACAGCTACGTAACGTTCTGTGGTAAAACCTTCTGCGAACTCCACTCCTATTAATCTTCCTAAATCTCTTGCGCGATAATTAATACTATCAATAAAATTTTTACTGGTAATTGGTGTTTCTGGTTCGTTACTATTTGGATCGTAAAATTGTGTTTTATATGCTAAGACAGAGGCTGTTTTTTTATCAATAAAACCAGTTACATCAATTACAAAATCAGGTTCTAGGTTTTTCCATTGGATATAATGATACACTTGTTTTGGTCGCCATTTTTCTTGTGGTTTCTCTTCTACTTCCGTTTCGATTTTCATTAATCCGCTTAAAAAACAAGCGTCAGAAACTAATTTACTTCCTTTTGAGTGATCTATGTGCCTGTCGTCAATTGCATTACACAACACAATTTCTGGCTGATATTTACGAATCATTTTTATGATTTCTAATTGATGTTCTTTATCATTTGTGAAAAAACCGTCTGCAAAAGCTAAATTTTCACGCACTGAAACACCTAATATTTTTGCCGAATCTTGTGCCTCCACATCACGAATTTCAGCAGAACCACGAGTTCCTAATTCTCCCCTTGTTAAATCTACAATTCCCACTTTTTTCCCTAAGGAAATTTCTTTGGCAATTGTTGCTCCACAACCTAATTCTACATCATCTGGATGAGCACCAAAAGCTAATATATCTAATTTCATATTTTAATGTGTAATCGTGTAATTGTTTAAATGTGTAATTGTATTACTGTAACTTTCAGCTGCTACTGCTACTGAAAACTGCGACTGCCTACTGAAGACTAATCAAAGCCTGTTCAATATCATTTATTAAATCTTCCACTTCTTCAATTCCGACAGAAAAACGGATTAAACCGTCTTTAATTCCTCTTTCTAAGCGCTCTTCTTCGCTTAATAAAGCGTGTGTAGTTTGTGCTGGACTAACTGTTGTACTTTCCAAACCTGCCAAACTCATAGACGGTTTTATCAGCTGTAAATTACGCTGAAATTCCATGGCATCAATATTTTCTTTTAATTCGAAAGATAACATGGCTCCAAAACCCTTCATTTGTTTTTTCGCTAATTCGTGTTGTGGATGACTTTTTAAACCTGGATAATAAACTCGGTCCATATTTGGGTTCCCTTCCAAATACTCAGCCATTTTTTGTGCGTTTTTAGTTTGTTCTTTTACACGAAGATTCAATGTTTTTAAACTTCTTTCTAACAACCAAACTGTTTGATCACTTAAATTTCCACCAAAATTAATAGCCGTTTTCCAAATTTGCGCAATATGTTCTTTCGAACCTGCAATTGCACCTGCAGAAATATCTGAATGACCTCCCATGTATTTTGTGGCAGAATGCAACATGATATCAATACCAAAATCTACAGGATTCTGATTTATGGGAGAAGCAAACGTATTATCAATCATTGTTAGGCAATTATTTGCTTTTGCTAATTTAGCAATAGCCCCTAAATCTGTAATTCCTAAAAGTGGATTCGAAGGTGTTTCAATATATAAAATCTTTGTATTTTCTTTTAAAAGTGATTTAAAATCTTCAGCTTTATCAGATTCTGTGAATGAATATTCGATTCCGTATTTATCGAACTCAGAAACAATTAAATTAAATGTTCCTCCATAAATTACTTGTTGAATAATTACATGATCGCCCGTTTTTAAAAAGGCAAACATTGCTGCAGAAATTGCTGCCATTCCAGAACTAAAGATCAAACCATCTTCTGTTTTTTCTAAAGCGGCTATCTTTTTACACAACATTTCTTGGTTTGGTGTATTAAAATAACGTGGATATCTTTTTACATCAACACCATCAAAAGCATACGAAGTTGACATATAAATTGGCGAAACTGCGCCTTTATGTTCGTTATCTTTTACTTCACCAACGTGAACGCAAGTTGTGTTTATTCCTAGTTGTTTATCATTTCTCATTTAAAAAATTTTACTTCTGCTAAAATACCAAATCCAATTCTAAATTTCTATAATTTTTGAATATCTTCGCTTATATGATTTCAGTCGTAATTGTTGGTAATGGAAATGTCGCAACGCATTTAGTAAACGCTTTTTCTAAAGTGGATGCAATAAAAGCGACTCAAATAAATTCTAGAGATTTATCAAATATTCCAAAAGCGGACCTTACTATTATTGCAGTTTCTGATGATGCAATTGCTGAAGTTTCTTCAAAAATTGAAAACTCTTTTGTGGTGCATACTTCTGGAAGTTTTTCTATAGAGAATTTAAAAAACACATCTAATAAGGGAGTTTTTTACATGTTACAGACTTTTTCAAAAGATAAAAAAGTCAATTTTGCTGAAATTCCATTTTGTTTGGAAACTGAAAATGGGAGTGATTATAAATTGCTTGAAACCGTAGCAAAATCAATTGGAAAAAAAATATATAACGTAAATTCCGAACAAAGAAAAGCCTTGCATGTTGCAGCTGTTTTTGTAAATAATTTTACAAACCAAATGTATAAAATCGGGAATGATATTTGTGATGAACACAAAGTTCCTTTTGAAATCTTACAACCTTTAATTCAGGAAACAGCACTAAAAATTGAGACTTTATCTCCTAAAAAAGCACAAACAGGCCCTGCAATTAGAAACGATAAAAAGACAATAAAAAATCACTTAGAATTGCTACATAAAGAACAACAAAAAATATATAAATTGATAACAAAATCAATCCAAAATGGAAATTAGCTATAAACAATTATTACCTAAAATAAACACTTTAATTTTTGATGTTGATGGTGTTTTAACAAACGGAATGGTAACCATTATGCCAGATGGAGAATTGGTAAGACATATGAATATTAAAGATGGCTATGCTTTAAAAACAGCTGTTGATAAAGGTTTTAACGTGTGTATTATTTCTGGCGGAAGAAATGAAGGCGTAAGAACTCGCTTGGCAAACTTAGGAATTAAAGATATTTTTTTAGGTGCTCATGATAAAATTAAACAATACAATCAACTGGTAGAAAAGTATAATTTACAACCAGAAAATGTACTATATATGGGAGATGATATTCCAGATTTTCCAGTAATGAAATTAGTAGGAATGCCTTGTTGCCCAAATGATGCTGCACCAGAAATTCAGCAAGTTTCTAAATATATTTCTTACAAAAAAGGTGGTGAAGGTTGTGTTAGAGATGTTATCGAACAAATTCTTAGAGTACAAGGAAAATGGGAGAATAATTTTAACGCAAAATACGATTAAAGTTTTTTCCTTATTTTTGATACTTTTGGAAATAAAAATACGATAACTATGAAAAAGATATTATTAACAACTTTACTTTTAATTTTAACAATTACCATAAATGCACAAACAATTTTTGGAAAATGGAATTCTAGAACTGATGAAGGTGTTGTAGATTCTGTTTTAGAAATTTATGAGAAAGAAGGAAAGGCATTTGCAAAAGTTGTAGAAATTATGAATCCTGACAGAAAAGATGCACGTTGTGTAGATTGTGAAGGAGAATTTAAAAACAAACCTATTTTAGGTTTAGATATTTTGTCTGGTTTAGAAAAAGACGATGATGAATGGTCTGGAGGAACAATTATAGATCCAAGAAATGGAAAAACATACAAATGTTATATTGAACTTGTAAAACCAAATAAACTAAAACTTCGTGGTTATATTGGTGTTTCACTTTTTGGAAAAACAGCTTATTGGGAAAGAGCTGAGTAATTTTATTCTTAAAAATTAAGCAATAATTCAAAAAAAATATGGAGAACATCCATTTTGCCATTAATAATTCCGCTCTTTTACCCAAAAGTAAATTATTAAATAACATCTTAAATGGTAAACATTCTTTAGAACCTTTAAAAAATAAAAAAGGATTCTTATTTTCTTATTCAGTTTTAGAAAAACTGATGGATAATGAAGCAAAACACCATACAAAAACACTTACAAATAAAGAAAACAGGAATATTCGCTCTTTGTCTAGTGGCGAACAAAAAAAAGCATTACTAAATTATGTAATGTTGCAAAATCCAGATTTTTTAATTTTAGATAGTCCTTTCGATAGTTTAGATGCAACTTCAGTAATAGCTTTAAAAAAAAGACTTGTCCAGTTATCTTCAAAGATAAATATTATTCAAATTTTTAACAGAGAAGAAGAAGTTCTACCTATAATTACTCATGTATTAGAAATAGAAAATGATAAAATTATTAAGGAAATTCTAATTGAAAATTATAATTTTAAAATTGAAAATTTCGTTTTTAATGGCGAAATCCCAAAATCGTCAACAGCTTATAAAACGATAGAAAGCCCACTAATATCTTTTAAAAATGTAAACGTTATTTATGATGAAAATCAAATTTTAAACAACATAAATTGGACAATTCATCAAAACGAATTTTGGCAATTAATTGGTCCAAATGGTTCTGGTAAATCGACTATTTTATCGATGATTTATGGAAATAATGTAAAAGCTTACAGACAAGATGTTTATTTATTTGGAAAGAAAAAAGGAACTGGAGAAAGTGTTTGGGACATTAAACGTAAAATCGGTTATTTTAGCCCAAATATATTAGAGTTATTTCATAGAAAACAAACTGTAAAACAAATGGTTATATCTGGTTTTTATGACAGTGTTGGTTTATATAAAGTTCCATCTACATTGCAAAATGCGACTGCAGAAAACTGGATAAAATTATTAAATTTAGAAATTGATAAAGATATTGCTATCCAAAATATATCTATTCCAAAACAGCGTTTGGTTTTAATTGCCAGGGCAATGATAAAAAACCCTCCATTGTTAATTTTAGATGAACCATTAATAAATTTAGACGAAAAAGGAACAGCAATTGTTGTTGCTTTAATTAATAAAATTGCAAAAGAAAGTAACACAACTGTACTTTTTGTTTCCCATAGAATTGTAAAAGATATCCAGCCAGATTTTACGTACGAACTTACACCAACAAAAAATGGTTCTTTAGGAAACGTAAAAAAAGATTAATTCTTCTCTTCTAACATTGGCACAAAAGCAAAATCTCCTAATTCGTGTTTTTCGAATTCTTTGGCAGATTTTCTGATAAATAATGTCATAATTTGCGTTTTATCGCCAACAGGAATTAACAACATCCCTCCTATTTTTAGTTGCGATAATAACGGATTTGGTACAAAAGGTGCTCCAGCAGTTACTATAATTTTATCGAAAGGTGCTTTTTCTTTTAATCCTTTATAACCATCTCCAAATATGAATTTCTTAGGCTTGTAACCTAATTTGGGCAAGAATAAAGAAGTTCTTTTAAATAGCTCTTTTTGCCTTTCTATGGAATATACTTCTGCTTTTAACTCTAGAAGAACAGCTGTTTGATAACCAGAACCAGTTCCTATTTCCAGTACTTTATCCTCTGGCTTTATCTCTAAAGTTTGCGATTGAAAAGCAACAGTATAGGGCATAGAAATGGTTTGATCTGCTGCAATAGGGAATGCTTTATCTTGATAAGCATGATCTTCGAAACTTGAATCTATAAATAAATGACGAGGAATTTTACGCACTGCATTCAACACATTTTCATCTGTTATACCTTTTGCTTTTAAAACAGCAGCTAACTGATTTCTACGTCCTTGATGTTTTGATGTATCTTTCACTTATAAGAGTTTTCTAAAGTCTAAAAATAACAATAAATCTAAATACATTCCTATAAAATCGTATCTTTGTTTTTGTCGAAATCTTTTGATAATATATAACTAAATTAATGTCGTTAACAGCAATAATAACGATGTAATCTTTTTAATAAACAGATTGCTTCACTAACGTTCGCAATGACTAAAATATAAGAATTTATGCTAAAAGCTGGAGTTTTAGGTGCTGGACATCTGGGAAAAATTCATTTACGTTTATTACAACAATCAGAAAAATACGAATTGGTTGGTTTTTACGATCCGTTTACAGAAAATGCACAAAAAGTTGCCAAAGAATTTGGTTACAAATTGTTCGATTCTATGGAAAGTTTAATGGATGCTGTGGAAGTTGTAGATATTGTAACTCCAACTTTATCTCATTTCGAGTGTGCAAAAATGGCGATTGAAAAAGGCTGTCATATTTTTGTTGAAAAGCCAATTACTAAAACTGTTTTAGAAGCGGAAGCTATTAAAACGTTGGCAAGTCAGAATCATGTGCAAGGTCAAGTTGGTCATGTAGAGCGTTTCAACCCTGCTTTTACTGCTGTAAGTGATAAAATAAACAACCCAATGTTTATTGAAACACACAGATTGGCAGAATTTAATCCAAGAGGAACAGATGTTCCTGTAGTTTTAGATTTAATGATTCATGATATTGATATTATTCTTTCTGTGGTAGATTCTAAAGTGAAGAATGTGCACGCAAGTGGAATTTCTGTAATTTCTGAAACGCCTGATATTGCAAATGCAAGAATTGAATTTGAAAATGGCTGTGTTGCGAACTTAACTGCCAGCAGAATTTCGATGAAGAACATGCGTAAATCAAGATTTTTTCAAAAAGATGCCTATATTTCTGTTGATTTTTTAGAGAAAGTTTCTGAAGTTGTTAGAATGAAAGATGTTCCTGAAAATCCGGATGAATTTGCTATGATTCTACAAAACGCAGAAGGTGTAAAAAAACAAATTTATTTTGACAATCCTGACGTTGAACCTAATAATGCCATTTTAGATGAATTAGAATCTTTTGCAGATGCTATTGAAAACGGAACAAAACCTGTAGTTTCTTTACATGCAGGAACTGAAGCTTTACGTATTGCTCAAATGGTGATTGACTGTTTTTAGAAAGCCCATCCTTAATCCTTCCCAAAGGGAAGGAAACACTCTTGAGGATTGACTTACTCAAAATAAACTTAAATAATATCATTTTATGATATTTAAAAATACTTTTTTAATAATAAAATTTTTATTCGCCCGAGTAAGAATTCCTTCCCTTTGGGAAGGTTAGGATGGGCTTTTTTATATGAAAAACATAGCAGTAATTGGTGCTGGAACCATGGGAAATGGAATCGCACATACATTCGCACAATTCAATTATAATGTTCATTTAATCGATGTTTCGCAAGGTGCTTTAGACAAAGGAATGGCAACAATCTCTAAAAATTTAGACAGAATGGTTGCGAAAGAAAAAATTTCTGAAGCCGATAAAACACAAACATTAGCAAACATTACCACTTTTACAACGATAAAAGATGGTGCTAAAAATGTAGATTTAGTTGTGGAAGCTGCCACAGAAAACGTTTCTTTAAAATCGAAAATTTTTAAAGAATTGGATGAAGTTTGCAACGAAAACACAATTTTGGCAACAAATACTTCCTCAATTTCTATTACTCAAATCGCAGCTGTTACTAATAGACCCGAAAAAGTTATTGGAATGCACTTTATGAATCCAGTGCCAATTATGAAATTGGTTGAGATTATTAGAGGTTACAATACGACTGATAATGTGATGAATACGATTGTAGATTTGTCTAAAAAAGTGAATAAAATTCCGGTTGAAGTGAATGATTATCCTGGTTTTGTTGCAAACAGAATTTTAATGCCAATGATTAATGAATCCATTGAAACGTTATATAATGGTGTTGCTGGCGTTAAAGAAATTGACACAGTTATGATGTTGGGAATGGCACATCCAATGGGACCTTTGCAATTGGCAGATTTTATTGGTTTAGATGTTTGTTTGTCTATTTTAAATGTAATGCATGATGGTTTTAAAAACCCTAAATATGCTCCTTGCCCTCTATTGGTAAATATGGTAATGGCTGGAAAATTAGGAATAAAATCTGGCGAAGGTTTTTATGATTATTCAGAAAGTAGAAAAGCGGAAAGAGTTGCTAAAATGTTTTCATAATTATTTTTATGAAATATAAATATATCCTTTTTTTACTTCTTTTCTTATCTACTTTTAAAATGATGAGTCAAGATGTGAAAAAAAAAATTTCTAATGTAAAAAAAGTAGGTTTTTTATATAATAATGCAAATGATAAAAATTTTCTTTTTAATGATAAAGATTACTCCTACTCCACTAATACCTATAAATTTCAATTATTTTATAATTTAGGAAAATGGAAATCTTTAGATTTTGAATTGATTGTGCAACCACAATATCAAGTTTTAAAACACCAATTACAAAACAAGTTTTTTATATTACCAACAGAAGAAAATTTTGAATCTAAAGTAGCAGAATTTACTTCACCAAAAACAATGCATTTGTATGCTTTTGAATTAGGTTTTGCAATTAAAAAGAAAATATTTAAAAAAGTAGACTTTCAATTAACAGTTGGTTTGGGAGTTGGAACAATTGATACCAGAACAGAGCGTTTGGCAAAAGGTTTTACTTTTATTGAAAATGGTTCTCTTGGTTTTTCTTACAAAACCTCAACAAACACATATTTATATTTGGGTAGCAATATTGGTCACATTTCTAATTTTAATACACAAAAACCAAACAATGGTTACAATATTGTAGGTTTTGAAATTGGGTTTTCTTATCGTTTGCAATAGAAATATTATAATTTTTTAAACTTTTTTAAATGACTATAAATCAAAAAAAATCCTGTAAAAATTAAAGTTTTACAGGAATTTTTTAATTTGAAATTATACCTACAAGATTTTAAAAATCTTCCAGTAAAAAATTACTATTTACCTAACCAAGAATTTAACATCCAAATAGTTTTTTCTTGTTCTGCGATAAAATCACTCATCATAGAATTTGTTCCTTCGTCATTTGCTTCGTCAGATAAATCTAAAATTTCTCTTTCGATTTTTAATAATTCTGATAAAGAATTTACCACCAGATTTACAGCTTCCACATCTTCAGAAATATCTTTTCCAACGGGTACAGAAGAATTATCTATATAATCTGTAAAAGTGTGTAATGGTTTCCCTTGTAAGGTTAAAATACGTTCTGCGATGTCGTCGATTTTTACTTGAGAATCTGTATAAAACTCTTCGAACTTCACATGTAATTCAAAGAAATTTTTTCCTTTAATATTCCAATGTAATCCTCTTAGATTCTGATAATATATTTGAAAGTTTGATAATAATCCGTTTAAATTATCTACTAAATTTGCGCTTTCTTTTTTGTCTAATCCTAATATTGATTTGCTCATTTTATTTATTTTTTTATATTCATTTATATTCATTTATATTAATACTACAAATTTATGAGAAATTAAATGGGTATAACTATAATTATTATTGATAGTTTTAATATCTTTATCAAAATTTACTATAACAATGACAATTACCCAATTAAAATACGTTTTATCGGTTGCAGAATATCAAAATTTTACGGTTGCAGCAGAACATAGTTTTGTTACCCAGCCTACTTTAAGCATGCAAATTCAAAAATTAGAAGAAGAACTTGGTGTAAAAATATTTAATAGATCTAAAAAACCAATTGAATTAACAGAAGTTGGAAAAAAGATTGTAGAACAAGCAAAAGTTATTGTAGATGAAAGCAATAGAATTTTAGATATTGTACATCAACAAAAAGGATTTATTGGAGGAGAATTTAAATTAGGAATTATCCCAACCATAATGCCTACTTTATTACCAATGTTTTTAAACAGTTTTACGAAGAAATACCCAAAAGTAAAATTAATTATCGAAGAATTAACTACAGAAGAAATCATTAGAAAATTAGCAGATGGACATATAGATGCTGCAATTGCTGCAACTCCGTTAGAAAATGAAGCCATAAAAGAAAGACCTTTATATTATGAACCTTTTGTTGGTTTAATTCCACAAAATCATCGTCTTTTTAATGAAAAAGTAATCGCTCCTGACGAATTAGAAATGGACGATATTTTGCTTTTAGAAGATGGACATTGCTTTAAAGAAAGTGTAATTAATTTATGTAGAACTTTTAAAACCGATAACAAAAAATCGTTTCAATTAGCTAGTGGAAGTTTCGATACTTTAATAAAGTTAACTAAAGAAGGTTTGGGAATGACCTTATTACCTTATTTACATACTTTAGATTTAAATGATGTGGATAAATCTCATTTACGTGAATTTACAAATCCTCCACCAGCAAGAGAAGTAAGTTTAATTTACCATAAATCTCAATTAAAAATGCAGCTAATTGAAGCATTAAAAAAGACTATTGATGGTGTTGTAAGAGGTGCAATTTCATTTTCTGATGTGAAAATTATTAGCCCTTTGAATAAAAAATAATAATTACCTTTTTCTAAATAAAAAAACCAAATGTTCTTTAACTTTTGGTTTTTTATTTTAGTAAACTTTTCTTCTTTAATTTTTTATAATTCTCTTGTAAACAGATTTAGAATTTTCAGAAATAACTTTCACAAAATATATTCCTTCTGGATAATTCTCTATATTTATTTTCTCTATTAAACTATTTACATCTTTCGACAAAATTTCTTTGCCATTTACATCATATAAAACCACTTTTAAAAGTTTTACAAAATTAGATTTAATCGTAATATTTGCTGATGTTGGATTTGGATACAAAGAAATTGTTTTTTCTAAAGTTTTATCATCTTCGATATTTAAAGCTGCACCTTTTACTTTAACTATGGCATTTTTAGAACTAACATTGTTGTTTGTATCTGTAACTGTTAAGGTTACAATATTATCACCAACATCTGTCGCTGTAAAATCTGTTTTAGATAAAACTATCGATTTTATTCCACAATTATCTGTAGAACCATTATCTATATCTCCAGTTGTAATAAAAGCTTTTCCATCATTATCTAACTCAATTTCAAAATCTTTAGTCAAAACAACTGGTTTTGTAACATCGTTAATTACTACTTTTTGAGTTGTTGTAGCGATGTTTCCATTTCCATCATCGAATTTCCAAGTAATTGTATGTTCTCCTTGCGAATTATAAGTCAATGCATCTGTGGTAGTTCCTGTAATTACTCCTTTACAAGCGTCATTTGCTGTAGGAATGTTTGTAATTGTAACTGCACATTCTGAATTTGTATCTGCAATTGTTGGAGCAACTGGTTTTGTAACATCGTTAATTACTACTTTTTGAGTTGTTGTTGAAATGTTTCCATTTCCATCATCGAATTTCCAAGTAATTACGTGTTCTCCTTGTGAATTGTAGGTCAATGAATCTGTGGTAGTTCCTGTAATTACTCCTTTACATGCGTCATTTGCTGTAGGAATATCAGTAATTGTAACTGCACATTCTGAATTTGTATCTGCAATTGTTGGTGCAACTGGTTTTGTTACATCAGAAATGTTTACTTTTTGAGTTGATGTTGAAATGTTTCTATTTCCATCGTCAAATTTCCAAGTAATTACGTGTTCTCCTTGTGAATTATAGGTTAATGCATCTGTGGTTGTTCCTGTAATTACTCCATTACAGGCATCATTTGCTGTTGGGATTTCTGTAATTGTAACTGCACATTCTGAATTTGTATCTGCAATTGTTGGTGCAACTGGTTTTGTTACATCAGAAATGTTTACTTTTTGAGTTGATGTTGAAATGTTTCCATTTCCATCGTCAAATTTCCAAGTAATTACGTGTTCTCCTTGTGAATTATAGGTTAATGCATCTGTGGTTGTTCCTGTAATTACTCCATTACAGGCATCATTTGCTGTTGGAATATCTGTAATTGTAACTGCACATTCTGAATTTGTATCTGCAATTGTTGGTGCAACTGGTTTTGTTACATCAGAAATGTTTACTTTTTGAGTTGATGTTGAAATGTTTCCATTTCCATCGTCAAATTTCCAAGTAATTACGTGTTCTCCTTGTGAATTATAGGTCAATGCATCAGTTGTTGTTCCTGTAATTACTCCTTTACAAGCATCGTTTGCTGTTGGAATTTCTGTAATTGTAACTGCACATTCTGAATTTGTATCTGCAATTGTTGGTACAACTGGTTTTGTAACATCGTTAATTACCACTTTTTGAGTTGTTGTGGCAATGTTTCCATTTCCATCATCGAATTTCCAAGTAATTGTATGTTCTCCTTGTGAATTATAGGTTAATTCATCTGTGGTTGTTCCTGTAATTACTCCATTACAGGCATCATTTGCTGTTGGGATTTCTGTAATTGTAACTGCACATTCTGAATTTGTATCTGCAATTGTTGGTGTAACTGGTTTTGTTACATCAGAAATGTTTACTTTTTGAGTTGATGTTGAAATGTTTCCATTTCCATCGTCAAATTTCCAAGTAATTACGTGTTCTCCTTGTGAATTATAGGTTAACGCATCAGTTGTTGTTCCTGTAATTACTCCTTTACAAGCATCATTTGCTGTTGGGATTTCTGTAATTGTAACTGTACATTCTGAATTTGTATTTGCAATTGTTGGTGTAACTGGTTTTGTAACATCATTAATTACCACTTTTTGAGTAGTTGTGGCAATGTTTCCATTTCCATCATCGAATTTCCAAGTAATTACGTGTTCTCCTTGTGAATTATAGGTTAATGCATCTGTGGTTGTTCCTGTAATTACTCCTTTACAAGCATCGTTTGCTGTTGGAATGTCTGTAATTGTAACTGCACATTCTGAATTGGTGTCTGCAATTGTTGGGGCAACTGGAGCTAATTCATCAACATTAAAAACTGTAATTGTATATGATTTTTCATCCTCTCCTCCATTTGAATCAATTACTTTAACGGTTACTTTATTTTTACCAAATTGTGTATTATTTGGAATCCAAGAAATATTTCCTGTGGAAGAAATTGTCATACCTGCTGGCGCCTCCTCTAAACTATAAATTAATACATCTGAATCTGGATCTGTAGCATTGATAACTGCACTATATGTAGAACAAGCATCATTTTTAATTGGCAAATTTGTAGTTGTAATTTCTGGAATGTTATTTTTATAGGTACTAACATAATTGATAGTTTCTACATTAGAAAGATTAGATTCTTCGCTTATTGCGTTTGTTGCTGTTACAGAAAAATTATAAGTTCTACCTGGTTTTATGTCTGAAAAATCGAAAGAAGTTGTTTTTCCAGTACCTTGACTTGGACTTAATTTAGATATTGGTTCTTCATCGATATAAACTGTGTAATCTTCTGCTTCATCAATTTTTGTCCATGATAATTTTACCACATCGTTTTGTAGCTCTGCAACCAATGTTGGAATAGCAACCATGGTTTCATTTTGCACTGTAAATGTTTGAGTAGCGTATTTTATTACAGGTTGATTCACTCCATCATTTATGCTACCATACACATAATAAGTACCATTTTCTAAATTACTTGTATCAAACGTTAATTCGTCTGTTGCATCGTCTTCAGAAATATCGGTTTGTATCGCATTTCCATCGAAATCTTTATTGTCTGTATCATAATAAAAAGAAACTTTAGCATCAGAATCTACATCAGAATCTGTCCAATTTATTTTTAATTCATTTGTTGGTTGACTATGATTTACATTCGTAATATCTATATTTCCAGTAAATTCAGCTCCAAAAACATCTACTTGATACGTATCTGTACCAGTAATATTAATACTATAAGTTCCAATTGGTGTATTTTGTAACACATAATAACTTGCTTTTTCTATGGTTAACTCTGCATTTTCTTGCAAGTAACCTAAACTTTTAGCGTTTACTGGTGTTAAAACTGTTCCACTAGGTAAAGTTATAGTATAATTTGGTATTTCTGTGGTACCTTCAACTTTAACAATGATGTTTTCGTAAGATTGGCTTAAAGCAAAATCTGTACTTGTTATAGATTTCCCTTTACGTTGTTTTCCATTCGATTTTAATATTAAACTTTGTCCATCTAAATGGTCTCTTCTTTGACTTTCAGGTAAATTTTCGAATTCTAAAGGCTTTACATAAATGCCTTTTGCCATTTTTAATTTAGCAGCTTCTTTAAAGCTAAAACTAAATGGCCCTAAATTTCCTCCAAATTTTAATTTGTTTTGCTGTGCTTCTACCATTAATTTTAAGATGTCTAAAATAGTTAGAGATGCTCTCATAGAAGTATTGTTCATAAATACATCTATGTCTGCTACTTTTCTAGGTAAACCTTTATTTACAAGCCCACATACTGTACAATTAGGAATTTTAGGAACCGTTAACGCCATTTTTGCAGAAGATTCAAAATATAAATAATACTCTTCGATTGCAGCTTTTTTTCTTCTTTCTACCAACAATTTAACATCACCTTTAAACACATTAAAAACGTCTGCAAAAACTCCAATATCTACTCCTTTATTACTTATTTTAACACTTCCTTTTCCAATATCATCTCCAAATAATTGTACTGTTCCTGAGGCTTCAAAAGAAGTACCAAATGTGTAGGCCAAAGTCATATTATCTAAACGAACTGTTTCTATAGGTGTAATTGGTCTAATATCTACACCTAAACCAATTGAAATTGGTGGTTCTTGGATATTTTTTATAAAACCATTTCCTCCAGAAAGCTCCCAACCTGTATTGGCAATTGGAATTCCTGGATCTACTTCTATTTCTAGCTCAACACTATTTAAACCTCCATTTTTTATAGCAATTCCTGCTGCCATGGTTATTTCTTTCTTCATTAATTTGAAGCCTACTTCTCCTCCTCCAGTAAAAGAATTGGTAAATGTGTCGAAAGTGATATACGCATTATTAAGTGTTAAAAAATTAAGAACTTTCATTTCTGGATTTATTTCTGCACTACCAATTACATTAACTCCTTTTGTGGGAGAAACTTCTAAAGTTGCTATTGTGATATGTGCATCTGCTCCAAAAATTTCTTCGGGTAATGTTAATTTTCCCCCCAATTGAATTCCATCTTCAATAATTGTAAATTTTGTAATTTCGAATGGCAACTCCATTAATTCAAAAGCCTTATTAAAAGGAACTGCACCAGGACTTAAATCGAACGTTGGTGTTGCAGGACCCGCTGTTAATTTAATTTCATCTCCTTGAGATATAACTACTTTATCTCCTCCTAAATCGCCGACTTTAAGAATGTTTTCCATATACATTTCTCCACTAGTTTCAATTTCTCTAGTAACTACATTTACATTTACATCCTCTGAAAATAATAGTTTTCCAGCTCTAACATTTCCTTGTAACAAACGCCAATCTCCACTTTCAGTAATTCTATCTGCTTCAAAAATCATTCCTCCTGCTACTACTTCTAAAGGCTCTACAGCTACACCAGAAACTGAAAACTCTTTGATTGTTTGGGTAGCTCCACCAACTGTTACAATATTAGTTTTCATTCTAATTAACCCAGTTTTTTCACCTAAATCTCCTGTGGGTCTAAATTGTACTTTAATCGACTTTGTTTCTAATGGAGCAATACTTATAGTTGCAACTGCATTTGTTCTTCCATCTACGTGAAAATTATCACCTTGATAAATAACTTCAAATAATTTTAATTCTGCAGTTCCAGAATTTTTAATCATAATTGTTTTTTCGCTTTCTCTTCCTAAACTTGTATCATCAAAACTGGTAGGAGAAACAACTTCAAAATTTGGTCCTTCAGATTCTGAAACTGCAACAAATTGATTTACATGACTGTTTACATTTTGCCCTAAAACAAAACCAGATTGATAAAAACCAGATATCGTTTTGTTCGTTTTTAAACCTATACCTCTACTATCTTCGCCTAATTGTGAACCAAAACTGGTAATTATTAAATCTTTTTGTTTACCAGGTTGAACTATAAAAGGAAATTGATCTTCGTTTAAATTCATTCCATTTTTATTTTTACCAATGTCATAAATATAATAACCAGAAATAACCAAATCTGCAGTACCAGTATTTGTTATCGTTAAAGGCGTGTTTTTTCCTTGACCAATTTCTACAGGGTTTAACTCTAAAATATTAGAAGCAATACTAAAATTTGGCAAACTAACAATAGTTGCTGTTACATCTTTATTAATTACCTCATTTTCAGAATCGTTCGTAGCAAATGAAATTGTTGCATTTTTTATACCTGTTTCTGAAGTTGATGTAGGAACTATTAAAGTAAGTTCTATATTTTTAGATGCACCTTTGGCTACTGTAATGGGTAAAGTAACAGCACCTAAATCAAATAAATTTGTATCTAACCCTGTTTTTTCTATTGAAGAAATAATTAGATCACTGGAACCATTATTTGTAATTGTAATTGTTTTTGTAGGATTTTCTGCAGTAATTGCAACTTCACCAAAAGAAGATATATTACTTATTGAAGCTATTGGAGCAACTCCATTTCCTAATAAGGGAACAAAAACATCGTCTAAAGTTTCTGAATCTATTAATAAATTAGCAACTCTATTTCCACTTCCTTGTGGTTCAAAAATTACTTTAATTGTTTTATTTTCATTCTTGTTGATAATCAAAGGAAACGTTAATGCTTCTGTTTGATAATCAGCATTATTTGCTCCTGAAAAAGACATTGAATTGATTGTTAAATCTGCATCGCCATCATTACTTATTATTAATAATTTTGTTCTTGTTTCATTTTTTGCTATTGTTTTATCAAAAGATAGCATTGGTTCAGAAAGTCTTATTATTGGTGCAATTGCTTTACCAGAAAGCGTAATATTTTGGGATGATTTTTCATCATTACTAATAATATTTACAGTCGCAGATTTATTACCTGAATCTAAAGGATTAAAAAGTATTTTAAATGTAGTTTCATCTCCTGCGTTTATGGTTGCTGGTAAAGTAATATCTGAAACTGTAAAACTTGAAACATCTGTTCCTGTACTATTTATTGCAGAAATAGTAACTGCATCTGTACCTGTTGCATTTGATAATGTTATAACTTTTTCTTCACTTTTAGTAATTACAGTATCATCAAAAACAACATTCGTTTCGCTAACAATTAAATCGGAATTTATAATTGCACCTGTTAGATTTACAGTTTGTGGACTGTTTTCTGCATCTGAGGTAATTACCAAACTGGCAGATTTTGCTCCCAAAGAAGTTTCTACAAAATCTACTTCTATATTTGCAACTGTTCCTGGAGTTACTGTTGCAGTTAAATTACTTTTTAATTGAAAAGATGAAGCATCTGTTCCAATAATTTCTATATTAGAAATAGTTACATCTGCACCATTTATTGCATTTACAGAAAATGTTTTTGATGCTGTTGTACCTTTACGAATTTTCCCAAAACTATAATCTTCTGCCAAGGTTGATAGTGTTCGTTTTACACCATTTCCTGTAACATCTACAAACTCTAATCTCCAAAATAAAGGTCTATGATCTTCACTTTGCACAGAAAATCTATTTGTTTTAACTCCCAAGTCATTTGGAGAGAAAGTAATTTGTAGTTGTTTAGATTCTCCTGGTTTTATTTCTAAAGGAAATGTAGTTGTTGCAGAAACTTGATAAAGTCCATTTGGGTCTGCAGTAATTTTACCTGGTTTTGGTAAAATTAAGGTTCCTAAACCTGGGTTAGAAACTAGGATGTTTTTTACAGACGATTCTCCTACCAAAACATCTCCAAAATCTAAAGTGCTTACATTTACGGCCAATTCTGGTAAGTGAATATTTCCATTTAAACCTACAGTCGTTTCTGTTGTAACACCAGTTTCACTATTAGTGTCACTCGTAATTTTTATGATTCCATTTCTTTTGTCATAGCTATCTGCAAAAGAATTTATTGGAGAAAAAGTAACTGTTATTTCTTTGCTTTCTCCTTGTAAAATTTCAATAGGAAAAGTAAGTCCACTTTCTAACGAAAACTGTGTGAAATCAAAAACGTTTTCTAAAGAAATTGCGCTTATTGTTAATTTTGTGTTTCCTGTATTACTTAATGTAAATGTTTTATTAGTGGTGGTATTAATATCTTTTGTACCAAAATCTACATCTAATATTGGTTCTTCTAAAACTGGAATTAATGGAACTTCACTTGAACCATTTAATGCGATTTCTAAAGGACTGTTTGGTCCATCGTGATTTATTTGCATTACAGTACTTTTATTTCCAGCAGTTGTAGGCACAAAACTTACTTCTAAAGGAATTGGAAAGTTTTGCTCATAACCAGAAGGGTCTAAATTACTTGCCGAATAAAATTGGTCTGCATCTACTCCAGTAAAAGTAATACTATTTATAATTAACATTTTACCTGGGTCAGATGAGTCTGAAAAAACCAATTCGAAAAACTCATCTTTAGATTCCCCTGTATCTACAGAACCAAAATTTATTGTTGATACATTTGCTGTTACACCATCAGCTAAAGTATTAGTTGAAGGTATTTCTATTGAATTATTTGAATCTTCATTATTTATAATTAGATTAGAATCATCAGAATTTAAATAAAGTTTTTCTGATAAACTCATCTTATTTTCTGAATAAACTGCATTAGCAAATCTATTATCTTGCAAAGAATTATTTTGTGAAAAAAGTGTTTTGGTAAATAAAACAATACAAAATACCAACACTATATGTAAGTATCTATTTGCTGACTTTGTGTAAAATTGTTTCATAATAATTTTCTTTAAATGTTATGTATCAGTTGATTGTTCTACAAATTAAATAAAAACTCAAATCACAAATCGTTCAATCGACATCACAAATCAGTCAATTTTAGAAAAATTAGTAAATACTTTAAAAAAAATTATATTTTTATTCCATATTAATAATTAAAGGACTTAATATGTTTAAGTGGTATAACAATATTCTTGAAATTGGTTTAGATGAAAGTCTAAATAGAACAGAAGTAAAACGAGTTCGTCTTTTAAACTTATTTTGGAGTCAATGGATTATCATACAAATAGTTCTAATTACAGAAGACGCTTTTAGAAATCCAGAACCTTTTTTACCCATCTTAATTCATACTATAACTTTAACTGGAGTTATTTCAATCTATTTTTTTCAAAAAAATAAAAGATTTAATACAGCAAGAACCTTGTTTTTTATATTAATGCTTTACAGCAATGTTGCTTTTGCAAATTTTATAGAACCTGGTAAAAATATTGAGTATTTTTATATTATAATCCCCCCATTTTTATTGCTTTTTACAAACAATAGTAAATTAATATATACTACATTTATTGTTTGTTACTTACTTTTTACTGTTCCTAAAAATCTTTTAAACATCTATCCAGAAAACACACAAAACTCCAGTGTTTTAGGTTTGGTTCTTTTTGTAATTATATTTTTATTAGTCAATTATTTTAAAAATACCAATGTAAAAAGTGAAATTGCTTTGGAAAAACAAAGAAATCAATTAGAAAATTTAAACAGACAACAATCGCAATTTTTTATAAACGTTTCTCATGAAATTAGAACACCATTAACACTTTTAAAAGGACAATTAGATAAACTAAAAATCTATAAAAATGATGAGCATTTAGGAAATATTCAAGAACAAGCGAACTATCAAATTCATAAAATTAAAAAGATTATAGATGATGTTATAGATCTTGCAAAAATGGAAACTTCTAATTTCTCTTTAAAGTTAAAAGAAAATAATATTGTAAATCTTGTAAATAAAATAAAAATCTCTTTCGAACCATTATTTGAAAGAAAAAAAATTCGTTTTACTTTTAAAAGCTCATCAGACACGATAAATTGTTCTTTGGATACTTCTTTTTTTGAAAGAGCCATAAACAACATCATTTTAAATGCCTTAAAATTTACACCTGAAAATGGTGAAGTTTCCATAGAAATAGCAACTAAAGACAACAATGTTGTTTTAAAGATTATTGATACTGGAATTGGAATTGAAACAACAGATTTACAAAAAATATTCAAACGCTTTTATCAAGTAGAAAATGATATCAACAAATCTGGTGGAAGTGGTGTTGGCTTGTCTTTTAGTAAAGAAATCATAAAAAAACACACAGGTACTTTAAAAGTGAAAAGTAAATTAAACGAAGGGAGTACATTTATAATTACTATGCCTTTAGTAAATTTAAAACAAGAAGTAATTACTACTATTAATAAAGTTGAAGATGAAAACGAAAATAGTATTGATGATTCCCAATTTAATAAAAATGAAAAAATAGGCAAAAACATATTAATTGTTGATGATTCTTATGAGATGAGAGATTACTTAAAAGATATTTTAAGTAATTATAATTGTTTTGAAGCAGAAAACGGTTTAGAAGCCCTTAAAATGGTAGAAGAACAAAAAATTGACTGTATAATTACAGATTATATGATGCCAAAAATGGATGGTTTAGAGTTGATTAAAAATTTAAACAACATAAATTATAAGAATCCTATTTTAATGCTAACTGCAAGAACAGATTATTCCAGCAAATTAGAAGTTTTACGATTAGGAATAGATGATTATTTACACAAACCTTTTGAAGCTGAAGAACTTTTAGTAAGATTACATAATAGAATTTCTAACGCAAATAAAAGAGATCTTTATATTGAAAAAGAAAAAATATCTGACGTAAACACCATCAATAAAGAACAAGAGTTACTTTTAAAAATAAAAGAATATATCCACACAAACTGTGGTAAACAAAAGTTAAATCAAGAAGATCTTTCTATACATTTTAATATGTCTAAAAGTTCTTTTTATAGAAAAATTAAAACTTTAACAGGATTAACACCAAACGAATTTATTACTGAAATAAAATTACAAAAAGCAAAATTATTAATAGAAAAAAGAGAAGTTTATTCAATAAAACAATTAACTCTAGAAGTTGGTTTTAGCCATGGTTCTTACTTTTCTAATAGGTATTTTAAACGATTTGGAATATTTCCAAAAACTGAAATGGATAAAAATTTACTATAACCATTTGAATTAAAAATTATGCTTCATTTATTTAATTACCTTAGATTTCCTGTTGATTTTATAATATAAAAAGGATAACTTCGCTAAGTATATCGAAATTATTATAGAATCGATTATCATTAGAAATATCGCAAGTAAATCTAACAATGCAAACAACTAAATTAAATATTGATAGCATATTACCACTCACCTGCTCCAGAGCTGGAACTTGTTGTTTTGGAAAAGCTGTAATGTTAAATCCTTGGGAGTTGTTATGTTTTAGTAAAGAAAAGAAAATTTCCACAAGAGAATTTCGTGATTTATATTGCGAATTTGATGGAATTAAATTACGTTTTGATGGAAAACCCGATAAAAAAGGTCAGAATGCATGTAGCCAATATGTAGCTGGTTTTGGTTGCAGTGTGCATTTAGGGCGTCCTTTGGCTTGTAGGTTGTATCCTTTAGGTCGTCAAATTCAATTTGATAAAGCACAATATATTTTTGAAGGAGAAAAATTCCCATGTTTAACAGATTGTGCTGAAGTTTTACAACTTCCAAAAATGAGTGTTGGAGAATACTTAAAAGGACAAGAAGCAGAGAAATTCGAAAAAGCGCAAGACGAATATTTAATAGTAATGCAAAACATCGCTGATATTGGTTTTGAATTATTGCTAGACTCTGGTTTGTCTGAATCTGGAGATATAGAAACATTGGCTTTATGGCGAATTATGGGAAATGAAGCTCCAGAAGTATTAGCAGAAAGAATTGGTAAAGAATGGATCGATTATTTAATGTTACCAGAAATTGATGATTCTAATGAAAACCCAACCATTTTCGCCCAAAAACACAATGAATTGCTATTATTAAAAGCTCAAGAAAAATTTGGAACAATTAAAACAAATGAAGAACTCCATAAAGCATCTGTTTTAATGATTGGTTTGGCCTTGCATTTAGCAAGAGGTTTAGGAGCAGATCCAAAAGCAATTTCTGAACATTGGGTTGAAATTGCAAAAAGTCATGGTGCAAAAGAATAGTATTGATATAGCCAAAATTTAGTCTAAAAAATAGAAAGCTCTTGATTTCTCAAGAGCTTTTTAAATATATTCAATCAAAAATAAAATTTTAGATATTTTCTGCTAACCAGTCTCCTACTTCTTTTGTTCCGTAAGATTTTCCTCCATCAGCTAAATCTTCTGTTACAATTCCTTTGTTTAAGGCATTGTTTACAGCATCTCTTATTGCTTTTCCTTCTTCTTGTAAACCAAAGTTTTCGAACATCATTGCTGCAGATAATACTGTCGCCATTGGATTTGCAATATTTAAACCTGTTGCTTGTGGATAAGAACCATGAATTGGCTCAAATAAACCAATATCAGAACCTAAAGATGCACTTGGCATTAATCCCATAGAACCAGAAATTACAGAGGCTTCATCCGTTAAAATATCTCCAAATAAGTTTTCAGTAATTAAAACATCGTAACTATTTGGCCACTGAACTAAACGCATTGCAACTGCATCTACAAATTCGTAAGAAACTTCCACTTCTGGATAATCTTTTTCCATTGCTTGCACAGTTTCTCTCCATAATCTTGAAGTTTCTAAAACGTTTGCTTTATCAACACAACATAGTTTTTTACCACGAGTCATTGCTAATTCGAAACCTTTTTTAGCCAATCTTTGCACCTCTGCTCTTGTGTAAACACAATTATCGAAGGCTGTTTCTCCATCATCTCTTCTCCCTTTTTCTCCAAAGTAAATTCCACCTGTTAATTCACGTAAAAAAACCAAATCTGTTCCTTCGATTCTTTCTCTTTTTAAAGGAGACTTATCTAATAAAGAAGGAAATGTAAATGTTGGTCTTACATTTGCAAACAACCCTAATTTCTTACGCATTTTAAGCAAACCTTGTTCTGGTCTTACTTTTGCAGAAGGATCATTATCAAAACGTGGATGCCCAATTGCACCAAATAAAACAGCATCTGAAGACGCACAAATTTCATGCGTTTCATCTGGATAAGGTTCTCCAACTGCATCAATTGCTGCTGCTCCTGTTAATGCTGGTTTCCAATTAATTTCGTGATTGAACTTTTTAGCAATTGCATCCGAAACTTTTACAGCTTGGTCTATTACTTCTGGTCCAATTCCATCTCCTGCTAATAATGCGATATTTAATTTCATTGTTTTTATTATTTTTTGTTTGAAGTTGGGAGTATGAAGTTTGAAGATTTTTGAGCTAGAATTGAAACTTAATTATTAAAATAACATCGTTTTCATACTTCTTACTCTTGAACTCAAGCTTCCTGCTTCATACTTCCTTATATTCTATTATATTATATTCAACATTTTCTCTGTAGCTTTAATTGCAGATACTGTTTGATCTGAATCCAAGCCACGTGTTATAAATTCGTTTTTTTCTCTTTTCCAAGTAATAATTGTTTCACATAATGCATCTGAATGACTTCCTGGTGGAATTCTAACTGCGTAATCAATCAAACTTGGTAATTCTTTTTTACTATGTGTTTTATACAATTTCTTTAACGCATTCATAAATGCATCAAATTGTCCATCTCCTTGTGCATGTGCTTCGTAACGAACTCCTTCCACAATTAGTTGTAAAGTTGTAGATGGTTTCATGCCTTTTGCGTGTCCCAAAACATAATTTTCTACAACAACACGTTTTTCAATAGTATCAGAATCTAAAACATCAGAAATAATATAAGGTAAATCGTCTTGAGAAACGACTTCTTTTTTATCTCCTAATTCTATAATTCTTTGCGTAACTTTCTTTAGTTCATCGTCATTTAAGCTGATACCTAAATCTTGTAAATTCTTTTGAATATTTGCTTTTCCAGATGTTTTTCCTAATGCATATTTACGTTTTCTTCCAAAACGTTCTGGCATTAAATCGTTGAAATATAAATTATTTTTATTATCTCCATCTGCATGAATTCCAGCAGTTTGCGTAAAAACATTTGCACCAACAACTGGTTTATTTACAGGAATTCGAAAGCCTGAAAATGTCTCAACTAACTTACTTACTTTATTTAAAGCAGTTTCATTTACAGTCACCTCAACTTCTTTTAAAAAGTCGTTAATTACTGCAATTACACTTGCTAAAGGTGCATTTCCTGCACGTTCTCCCATTCCATTTATGGTTAAATGCAATCCGTTTGAACCTGCTTTTACAGCTTCCATTACATTTGCAACACCTAAATCGTAATCGTTATGACCATGAAAATCGAAATGTGTATTTGGGTATTTATTACGAACTTCCGTAATAAATTTAAACGTTTCATCTGGAGTTAAAATCCCTAAAGTGTCTGGTAATAAAACGCGTTCAATATTTTGAGCAGTTAAAAAATCTAAATATTCAAAAACATAGTCTTTGGAATTTCGCATTCCATTAGACCAATCTTCTAAATAAACATTGGTTTTAATACCATTTTTTGCAGCTAATTTAATCGTAGATTTTATATCAGCAAAATGTTGTGCTGGCGTTTTTTTTAGTTGATGTGTTAAATGATTTAAAGAACCTTTGGTTAATAAATTCTGAACTTTCGCACCAGAAGAAATCATCCAATCAATAGATTTTCCACCATCAACAAAAGTTAAAACCTCTATTTTTTCTAATTGATTGTTTTCTGAAGCCCAAGAAGTAATTTTTTGAACGGCCTCTAATTCTCCTTTAGAAACTCTTGCAGATGCAATTTCTATACGATCTACTTTCAGTTCTTCTAACAATAATTTTGCAATGGTTAGTTTTTCTGAAACCGAAAACGACACTCCTGATGTTTGTTCGCCATCACGCAATGTCGTGTCCATTATTTCTATTTTTCTTTGGGTCATTTTATCAACTTGAAAAATATTTCTTTTTATTTGTTTTATAGATTCCTCTATTTCGCTATCGCTTCAATCGGAATGACAACAAAATGTCATTTCGACCTTGTGGAGAAATCTCACAATGTAAAGATTCCTCGATTTCGTTATCACTTCACTCGGAATGACAACAAAATGTCATTTCGACCTTATGGAGAAATCTAAAACGGTCTTGTTTCAGCAAATGCAGAAATTTCGTTTTCGATGTTTTTTAAGTAATCAATATCATCGAAACCGTTTAACATATTGTCTTTTTTATAGGAATTAATGTCGAAAGATTCACTTTCTCCAGTAGCAACCAGCGTTACTTTTTGGTTTGGTAAATCTACTTTGATTTCTGTTTTTGGATCTGCCATAATTGCATCAAATAATTTGTCTGCGAATTCTGGAGAAACTTGAACTGGTAACACACCAACATTCAAGCAATTTCCTTTAAAAATATCTGCAAATGCAGAAGAAATTACACAACGTAAACCAAAATCGTATACAGACCAAGCTGCGTGCTCTCTTGAAGAACCAGAACCGAAATTTCTACCTCCAACTAATATTTTAGAACCAGCATAAATCTCTTTGTTTAAAGGGAAATCTGCTTTTGGTGTTCCATCTTGATTGTATCTCCAATCACGGAAAAAGTTCTTATCAAAATCTACACGCTCTGTTGCTTTTAAGAAACGAGCAGGTATTATTTGATCTGTATCTACATTTTCGATTGGTAATGGATATGCTGTACTTGTTAATACTTCAAATTTATCGTAAGCCATTGTTTTAAGTATTCAGTCTGCCAGTATTCAGTTGGCAGTAATTAATTGATTCTTTTTTAAAATATTTTCTTTAGATAATCTTTTATGACTGTCAACTGCCTACAGAAGACTGCTGACTAATTTATAAATCTAACTAACTAAAAGCGTTCTTGGATCTGTAACTACTCCTTCTACTGCAGATGCTGCAGCTACTAAAGGACTTGCTAATAAAGTTCTAGATCCTGGTCCTTGTCTTCCTTCGAAGTTTCTGTTTGATGTAGAAACTGATAATTTTCCTGCTGGAATTTTATCATCATTCATTGCCAAACAAGCAGAACAACCTGGTTCTCTTAAAACGAAACCTGCATCTGTAATTATTTTACCTAATCCTTCTGCGTTAATTTGATCTACTACTTTATGTGAACCTGGAACCAACCAAGCAGTAACATTGTCTGCTTTTTTTCGTCCTTCAACAATAGAACAAAATGCTCTAAAATCTTCTATTCTTCCATTTGTACAAGAACCTAAAAAGACAAAATCAATTGGCTTACCAATCATAGAATCGCCTTCGCTAAAAGACATATATCCTAACGATTTTTTGTAGGTTTCTGCTCCTCCTTCAACATTTGCAGCTGTTGGAATCGATTTTGTTACGCCCATTCCCATTCCTGGGTTTGTTCCATAAGTAATCATTGGTTCAATATCTGAAGCATCGTAATTGAATTCCTCGTCAAATTGTGCGTCGTCTTCTGTATATAAAGTTTCCCAATATTTCATGGCTTTGTCCCAATCTGCTCCTTTTGGAGTTAAAGAACGTCCTTTAATATATTCAAACGTTTTTTCATCTGGAGCAATCATTCCTCCTCTTGCGCCCATTTCTATAGACAAATTACAAACTGTCATTCTTCCTTCCATAGACATGTCTCTAAAAACATCTCCTGCATATTCTACGAAATAACCAGTTGCACCAGAAGTTGTTTGTTTGCTAATAATGTACAAAGCAACATCTTTTGGAGTAACTCCTAAACCTAATTTTCCATTTACGTTGATACGCATTTTTTTAGGTTTCGGTTGCATAATACATTGTGTAGACAATACCATTTCTACTTCCGAAGTTCCAATACCAAATGCAATTGCACCAAATGCACCATGAGTAGATGTGTGAGAATCTCCACAAACAATTGTTGCTCCTGGTAATGTAATTCCGTTTTCTGGTCCTACAACATGTACAATTCCGTTATTTTTATCTCCTAAACCCCAGTGAGAAATCCCATGCTTTTTAGCATTGTTTTCTAACGCATCTAATTGATTCGCAGATAATGGATCTTCTACTGGTAAATGTTGGTTTATAGTTGGTGTGTTATGATCTGCAGTCGCAAAAGTACGCTCTGGATACACAACACTATTTCCTCTACTTTCTAATCCTAAAAACGCAACAGGACTGGTAACTTCATGGATAAAATGACGATCGATAAAAAACACATCTGGTCCGTCTTTTACACTACGAACTACATGTGAGTCCCATACTTTGTCAAATAATGTTTTTGCCATTTTAATTTTATATTTAGTAACTATTTTTTGTATCAGCTACCAAATATAGAGGTTTAAAGAGTATTTAAGTTTTTGTATGTGTTTCTTACATTATATTCAACTGTTAAAGTTATCTTTATTTATCTGATTTTTAGATTTTTAACTTGTTTTAAAATACGATGTCTATTTATTTTGTAGAGTTTGTTTTTTGTCTTGATAAGTTTAATTTCTAATTATATTTCCTTCAGCTATTAAAGCGTTTTTTGCTTCTGTTGCTTCAATAGATAAAGTTGTTCCTATTAAATTAGTACCTTCATAAGCATCTGTAGAAAGTTTGTATAATTCTTCTGTTCCGTTTGTGAATTTTATGTATTTGTAAGTCGCATTTCTAACAGTATAAGCATCTTCTTTTTCTGAATATGCAAAATTTCTTTGAGTTGTATTTTCATCCATAAATAATTTAGAAAAACTGATAGAATTGTAAATTTCTGTAGTGGAAACTCCAGCTATATTTCCAATAGTTGTATATAAATCCGTAGATGTAATTAATGCATCTTCTCTTACACTCATTCTGCTCACGCCTTTTCCAGAAACAACCATTGGCACGTTAATTCCTCCTTGATATAAACTTCCTTTTACAGTTCTTCTATTGTAAGGAGATTGTGCAACTTTTGCTGGAGTTCCATTATCGCCAATAAAAATGATAATGGTATTTGCTTTTTCTGCATTAGATAAACTGTTTATAAATCTTCCCATTTCAGCATCCATGGCTTCTAAAGCCGATACATAATAAGGCAAAGGATTTGCATCAATTGAAGCAGTATCTGTAGGCAAATTTCCTTGAGAATGTAAATTTGTCGGCGCTAAATGAAAAGGTGTGTGAGGTGCATTATATGACATCCATAAAAACCAAGGTTTTGTTTGGTTTTGTGTCCAATTAATGGCTAAATCTGTTAGTTTTGTAGTTGCGTATTCTGTATTTTTTGAAGAAGTTCCGTTTTCAATTAAATCCCAATTGTAATAATCTTTTACGCCTCCACTTAAAATTCCTGCAAAATAATCTACACCCATTGTTAAAGCGTCGTTTGAATCGTCAGATAAATGCCATTTGCCAATAATTGCAGTTGAATAGGCATTATTTGTATTGTCACTTATATATTTTTGAAGCGAAGTTTCAGAAGTATTTATTTGATCTCCAACTTCTATTACTCCAGATTTTATTCCGTATTTTCCTGTAATTATGGATGCTCTTGTTGGCGAACAAACGGAATATGCCCAAACATTGTCAAACGTAATTCCTGTATTCATTAACCCTTGCAAAATTGGCATGTTTGCTTTCGAATTTCCTTCAGCATAATTCGGAATTGCATCTTTGCTAACATCATCTGCAATGACAAATAAAATGTTTGGTTTTGTAGGTGTTGTTGGTTCTTCTATTTCTTCTTCGGTTTCTGTTTCGATACTTGGCGATTTACTACAATTAAAAAGTAATATTAGAATGCACAGAACTACAAAAGAAGAAATTTTCATGTGAAGTGATTTTTATTTGGACTTATAAATTGAAGAATAGTTTAATTTCATGTTAAAAATTGTAACAAAATAGATAAATTAGTCGTCTTAATAGAGAATCAATTTACGAAACCACCCATGAAAAACTATATTTATCCTTTATTTCTTTTTATTATATGTATTGGTTGTACTTCACAAAAAAATTCTGATGAATTTGTAACTGCAACTGAAGGTCGCTATCTATTTAACGAAAATGAAGTGATTGAAATCTATTTTAAAGACCAAATTTTAAAAGCAAAATGGCGTGGAAATGACGATATTGATTTGTTAAAAGTAAACGATAGTGCTTTTTACATGAAAGAGTTGAACGAAAAAATGGTTTTTGTAAGCACTCCAAAAATGCATATAGAATTGGCTCCAAAAAAAGAACATGATGGTGTTATATATCATTTTAAAAAATTGAATAAAAACGAAAAAACACCTAACGAATATTTTGAAGCAGAAGAATATGACAAAGCTTTAACAGCTTTTTTATTGATTAAAGAACAAGATTCTTTAAATCCAGTAATTAGAGAACGTAGACTTAACTCTATTGGTTATAATTTTTTAAGAGACGGAAAGGTTAAAAAAGCAATAGAAATTTTTAAAATAAATATCGCATTACATCCTGAAAGTTCGAATGTTTACGATAGCACTGCAGATGCATATGTAACTCTAAAGAATAATGAGAAAGCAATTGAATATTACAAAAAAGCATTGGCTATAAATCCTGAAAACCACAATGCAAAAAGAGCTTATAAAAAATTAACAGAGGAAAAATAATGGACATAGAACAGTTAAAATACCCTATTGGAAAAGTAAAAACACCTAAAAATATAAATCTAAAAGATATTGATGGATGGATTTCTATTTTAGAAAAATTTCCACAAGAATTAGAGTTTTTAACGAAAGATTTGTCCGAAAATCAATTAGATACTCCTTACAGAGAAAATGGTTGGACAATTAGACAAGTTGTGCATCATTGTTATGACAGTCATCATAATTCTTACACACGTTTTAAATGGACATTAACTGAAGATTCTCCAGTAATTAAAGCCTATTTCGAAGAAAGATGGGCAGAATTACACGATTCTATATCTGCTCCTATTTTCTTATCAATCGATGCTTTAAAAGCGCTACATTCTAAATGGGTATATCTATTAAAAGGATTATCTGAAGCAGATTTAGAGAAAGAATTTATACATCCTTCAGGAAATGAAAAAGTATCTTTAAAAGAGAATATTGGTATTTATGCTTGGCATTGCAACCATCATTTTGCACATATAGAGCAATTAATGCTCAGAAACAAATGGAAATAATTTGTATATTTGGTTGAAAAACACCTAACTATGAAAAAATTATTACTTTTAACCACGGTTCTTTTTGCATTCTCTTTTGTTAATGCCCAAGATTTTTCGAAAACACGCCTTATTGTAAAATATAAGGAAACTACAAATGCAAAATCTAAAAGTTCTATTCAGAAAATACTAACAAATAAGAATTTTAAAAATTCTAGATCTTTATCCTTCAGCAATAACAAAAAGAAATCAAAACAAAATAACGAAATTTTATTATTTACTTTTAAGGATGAAATTGATGTTCTAAAAACTGCAAACGAATTAAAAAACACCAATCTTTTCGAATTTGTAGAGCCAGATTATATTGGTACTGGTGCTGGAAAAAAAGGAACAGAGAATTTTACAACTACACCAGATGACGCTTTATTTTCTAGGCAATGGAGCCTGCATAACGATGGTTCCTTTACTGCATCTCCTTCTACAAACGATGCAGATGTAGATATGAATTTGGCTTGGGATATTACAACTGGAAACCCAGATATTACGATTGCAGTTTTAGATTCTGGACTAAGAATGACACATCCAGAAATGTCTGGTAGAGTTTGGGTAAATACCACAGAAACTTCCAATGGTTTAGATTCTGATACAAATACGTATATAGACGATATTAATGGTTGGGATTTTGTAAATAACGATAACGATCCTACAGACGATAATGGTCATGGTACCAATATTGCTGGAATTATTGCTGCCACAGGAAACAATTCTATTGGTTATGCAGGTGTAGATTGGGAATGTAAAATAATGCCTTTAAAAATTTTAGACCAAAACAACAATGGATTTTATTCTAATTGGATTGAAGCTATAAATTATGCTGTTAATAAAGGAGCAAAAATTATAAATATGTCTGTTGGTGGTAGTTCTTATTCTGCTGCTATGGAAACTGCTGTAAATAGTGCACATGCAAATGGAATTGTAATAACAGTTTCTATGATGAATTTTAATAATAGCGCACTTTATTATCCTGCAGCGTATGCAAATACAATTGCTGTTGGTTCTTCAGATTCGGATGATAAAAGATCTAATCCGTTTTTTTGGAGTGCTACAAGTGGAAGTAATTTTGGAAACCATATAGATGTAATTGCTCCTGGAAATATTATATTTGGTTTGGCAAGCAATTCAGATACCAATTATAATGGTTACTGGGGAGGAACTTCTCAAGCAGCGCCTTTGGTTGCTGGTATTTGCTCTTTAATTTTAAATAAAAAACCTAATTTAACTGTAGAACAAATAAGAACTATTATAAGAGAATCTGCAGAAGATATGGTTGGAACTGCTACAGAAGATACTGCTGGTTGGGATCAATATTATGGAGCAGGAAGAGTAAATGCTTTTAATGCGTTACAAAAAGTATTATCTACAGAAAGTTTTAGTACAAAAAACTATCGATTTTATCCAAACCCTACTTCAGATTATCTATTAATGTCCACAGAATTAAATGATGTAAACTACAATTTATATAACATTTTAGGTAAGAATGTTTTACAAGGAAAAATTTCTGAAGGAAAAATAGATTTAAAAACAATTAGTAAAGGAATTTACTCCTTAAAACTTCAAAATGGCTTAGAATCTATTACAAAAAAAATTATTAAAAATTAATTAATGAAAACTGCCCAACAATGGTTTGATGAATATGCAATAAGTCATCAAAATGAAACCAACCAAATAGTACATTATATTTGTGTTCCTTTAATTTTCTTTAGTGTAATTGGGCTTTTAATGAGTATACCAACTTCGTTTTTAGAAAATAGTTTTGGTTTGTATAATCCTCTTTTAGAAAATTGGGCAGCAGTAATTGGTGTTGTAATTTCTTTCTTTTACTTACGTTTAGGGTTTTGGTATTTCTTAAATATGTTATTTGTAATGTTATTATGTATTGTAGGTAATTTCTGGTTAGGAAATAATACAAATCTTTTATATGCTTCTATAATTATCTTTGTTTTGGCTTGGATTGGTCAGTTTTGGGGACATAAAGTGGAAGGTAAAAAACCATCTTTTGCAAAAGATTTACAATTTTTATTGATTGGTCCACTTTGGGTGATTCAGAAATTAGGAGGAAAGAAATAATAATTATGAAACCAGAAATTACATTCGAAGACTTTTTAAAAGTTGATATTAGAATAGGAACCATTATAGAAGTCAACGATTTTCCGAAAGCAAGAAAGCCAGCCTATCAATTAACAGTAGATTTTGGCGATTTAGGAATTAAAAAATCAAGTGCTCAAATAACAGATTTGTATTCTAAAGAAGAATTACTACACAAACAAGTATCTGCAATTGTAAACTTTGCGCCAAGACAAATCGCTAATTTTATGAGTGAAATTTTGGTTATTGGTGTTTACAATACAGATGGAAATGTGGTTTTATTGCAAGCTTCTAAGAATATTAAAAACGGGGAGCAGGTTTCTTAATTCTTCGGATTATTCAAAATAACCAACGCTCCTATTACACCAGGAATCCAGCCACAAAGCGTTAGTAGAAAAATAATAACAAAAGAACCACAACCTTTATCTATAACAGAAAGTGGTGGAAAAAATATAGCAAAAAACACTCTAAAAATACTCATAATATAACTTTGATTGATATATTATTAAGACGATTAAACCCTACTTTTGTTACAATAAAATCTTTTGATCATTTACTTTCTGGTGTTTTTACTCCCTTTGGAAAATTTATTTTTTGATACCAACCACGTCCGTCAATTGGCAATACGTTTGTTCTTTCTGCCCAAGCATACCATTTCTTACTTAATTGCTCGATTCTTTCTGGAAATTCAGAAGCTAAATTTGTAGTTTCAGATCTATCGTCTTTTAAATTATACAATTCCCAATCTTTAAAATACGGGTATTCTTGCGTGTTTAAAGAGACCAATTTCCAATCTCCATCTCTCATTCCTCTGGCTCCTGTATGTTCGAAATAAATAGCTCTATTGTGAACATTATCCCCATTAAAAGTAGCTACTAAACTCTCTCCTTCTAAAGGTGTGATTTTGTTTTCTTTGTATGTTTTAGGATATTCAACTTCAGCCAACTCTAAAATCGTTGGCATAAAATCGATTACATGTCCCATTTGGCTTTTTAAGGTTCCTTTTTCTTTGATTCCTTTTGGCCAATGTGCAATTAATGGAGTTGAAACGCCTCCTTCATGTTCCCATTTTTTATAATTTCTAAAAGGTGTATTACTTACATTTGCCCATGCTTTTCTGTAGCTTTCAAAAGATTTTTCGGTTCCTAAATCTGCTAATTCTTTGCTTTCTCCTCTTGAAATTGGTTGTAAGCAACCACCATTATCAGAAAGGAAAAGAATTAAAGTATTATCTAATTGATTGTGTTTTTTTAAGGTTGAAATAATACGTCCAATTCCTTGATCCATACAATCGATTTGCGCTGCATAAATGGCCATTCGCTTATCCATATCTATCTTTTCATCTTCGGAAAGTGAATCCCAATCTGCAATATCCTTGTCTTTTTCAGAAAGTTTTACGTTTTCGTCAATTACGCCCAATTCTTTCATTTTATCAAAACGTTTTTTTCGTAAGACATCCCAACCTTCCATATATTTTCCTTGGTATTTTTTAATGTCTTCTGGTTTTGCTTGAATTGGCCAATGAGGAGCAATATGAGCAACATACATAAAAAACGGATTGACCTTTTCCTCCATATGTTTTTCAATAAAATTAGAAGAAGCATCGTTTACAGCATCTGTAAAATAAAAATTTTCATCTGGCTCAATGTGCGTATTTCCATCGTATAAATTATCAGGATTAAAATAATCTGAAGCACCTTTTAGAATTCCAAAAAAACCATCAAAACCTCTTTGTAAAGGCCAATTGTGGTTTGGACTATCTTGGGCACTTTCATCATCTTTATTTACGTGCCATTTTCCAGAAACATAGGTAGAATAACCAGAATTTTTCAACGCTTCTCCAATAGTAACACAATTATTATTCAATTCTGCTGTGTAACCTGGGTTCCCTAAATCTACTTTTGTCATCCAACCCAAACCAGTTTGGTGTGGATATAAACCTGTTAACAAAGACGCTCTTGTTGGGCAACATCTAGATGTATTGTAAAACTGTGTGTAACGAATTCCGTTATTTGCCAAAGCATCTAAATTCGGTGTTTCTATTTCTCCTCCATAACTTCCAATATCAGAAAAACCCATATCGTCAGCCAAAATGACAATAATATTTGGTTTTGATTTTTCAACTGTTTTTTCTTTATGCTGACAAGAATTAAAATTGATAAAAATTCCTGCGAATAAAATGAATGAGAGTTGGTTGAATTTCATAAAATAGTTGATTGATTTGAAAGCATTTCTTCAACCAAAGATAAAGAGTTAAACAACTAAAAAAGTTTAATTATTATTATTTGAAGGTATATAAATTGTCAAAAACAAAAAAAATCCCACAAAAGTGGGATTTTAAGTTTTATATGAAATAATGTTTTTTATCTACATTTTATCTCCAAAGAAAATAGCATTCAATAACAACTTATTAGTTCCGTACCAAAAAGCTCTAAAGTTTGTATTGTCAGTAAAAACTAATACTCTTCCTCTTCCCATTCTTTGTACTTTAAAAGGAACTGTATTCTTAATTACTTTTGCGTTTTCTTTCGAAATATAACCACTTAATAATGGATTTGAAGTATATTGAATTGGATTGTTATAACTCTTTTTGTCTGCTTTTATAAAGATTGTTGAATTTCTAAATAACGCAATTTCATCGTTTTTATAACCAAAATTAATAGGATGAGATCTGTCTGTTTTAGCTTCAAATATTGCACCTCCAATAACCTGTGCACCAGACTTTAACCCTCTATTTTCAAAAGAAATATCTTTAATAGTGTCTATCTTGGTTTTATCAAATTCTAAATTGATAAATTTCTTACTAAACAACCATCTTGCGGTATTTTTATAACCAATTAAAATTCCGCCATTTTGTACCCAAGTTCTTAATTTTTCTTCAGCAGATTTTCCTAAATTATAACTACTTGGAACCACAATTGCAGTATATTTACTAATATCTACTCTCGAGAAATAGCTCATATCTAAACGTGTTAAAGCCATATCGAAACGTTGGTCTAATAGGTGCCAAATTTCTCCAGAATCGTTTCCTGCAATTCCATCTCCAACCAACATTGCCACTTTTGGTTTGTCAATTGAGCTAAAATTATTAGAACCTAAATCAATTCCATCATTTAAACCAGTTGAAACTCCATTAATTGAAACGTGACTTTCCTCTGCCGTTTTTTGTAAAAATTGATACATTTCTAAAGCATTCAATTTTTGATTCTGAACAGGAATAAAAATCGTTCCATAATCGTAAGAATTGCCACCATTATTAAAGTTTTTCATTGAAACTTTTGCACGCAAACCTTTTTGTAAAATAGCGTTTAAAGCTTTTGGAGCATAATATTCGTTCCAAGGCATTAAATAACCATAATCACTTTTAAACGAAACAGTTCCTGTTTTCATTTTTAAATCTTCAATTTCATTTCCTGCTTTCGAAAGTGAAATATTTTCGGCATAATCAACCCCAAAAGAATGGTTAAAAGTCCATGCAGAAACATCATAAAACAAACTATCTTTAAAAGTTTTACGAACATCGAACATCGCTTTTACCAAACGTTGGTTCTTCTGATTCATAGGAACTACATAGCTGTATCCTTTTTTAAATGTTTTTCCATTTTGAGTAAAATCTGACTTTACATCGTGAATTTTCACTTGATGACGTTTTAAAACTTCTGCTAAATGATAACTTTTCGCAGCATCTTTTTCATCACCAAAAACTATTGCTTTATTTGAGAACCCGCTTCTAGATTCTTTGTAAAAATCTTGCTGATATTGTAAAATTTTTACTCTCATTTTTCTGGCAGCTTCCAAAGTAGATAATGCTGCTGTAAACTGATTTCTAATTGTAAAAGGGAACGTTAAAATACCATTAGAAGTTTCTTGAGCATGACCTCTTGAACTTGCTTGCTCAAACAAAATTCCAATACTTCCATTAATATCTGGGAAGGTAGAACCTTTTCCATAATAGAAATCGTCGAAACTTTCTTCTGAATAATATAAAGAACCTATTTTATCCAATGCTTTTGCATGATATGTTGCAATTTCTTTCGTTAAATCTTGATTCATTTGTGGCGTCAAAGGATTTGTTCTACTTGGTATTCCAGGTTGAAAAAAGAAACTCGAATTGCTTCCCATTTCATGATGATCCGTTAAAATATTTGGCATCCATTTATGAAAACTTGCAATTCTTGCACGACTTTCTGGCAATTGAACTGGCAACCAATCTCTGTTCATATCAAACTGATAATGGTTGGTTCTTCCTCTTGGCCAAATCTCTGAATATTCACGATCATTAGGATCGGGATTTATGTTTTTACTTCGGTTCGTATTTGCCCAATATGCAAAACGTTGCAAACCATCAGGATTAAAAGAAGGATCAAATAAAATAACCGTATTTTCTAATAAATCATCGATTTCGCCTCCTTCTGCAGCAGCTAAATAATAAGCTACAGCCAAGGCTGCATTCGATCCACTTGGCTCATTTCCATGAATGGAAAAACCTTGATACACCACAATTTTATTGTTTGAAACATCTGCTGAATTATTTGTTGCATCTACATGATTTTTTCGGATGTTTTCTAAACTTTGATGATTTTTTGGAGAAGTAATCGTCAATAATAACAAAGGTCTATCTTCAAACGTTTTTCCTCTATTTTCAATCGTAATTCTGTTAGATGAAGCTGCTAAAGCCTTCATATATTCCACCAATTTATCGTGTGTAATATGCCACTCTCCTACTTCATGACCAATTACAGATTTTGGTGTAGGAATGTTTTTATTATACGTTACATCTTTAGGTAAATAATAAGATAAATCTACTTTTTGTGCAGAAATTGAAATGGATATAAATAAAAAAAGAAATAAGAGTTTTTTCATCTGAATTAGAGTTTGGTTAGTACACAAATATATGAATTCAAAAATGTTCTTTTTAAAATTTAACATTCATTTAAGTTTTGTAATTAAAACGGATATTTCTTTTCAAACCAATAGAAAAAATAATCATAAATTAATAATTATAGAATTAGAACAATGGAAATTGAATTTAAAATTTTTCAACTAATAGAGAGTACTATCTAACCTTACATTCAAAAAAAATGATATTGAGATGCAACTATTTATTAAAGTATTGCTTAATAGGGTTAAAATATAATTTATATGAGACACTGATTCTTTTTGTTTAAGAGTAATTTCGTCTTAAGTAATAAATTGACTTGATGATAGAATTAGATATTTTAGTAAAGAATTTTAAAAACAAAGACCATCTTGCTTTTGAAGAATTATATAACATGTACCATAAGAGTATATTTGGTGTTATTTTTAATATGATAAAAGATACTGAAATTGCAAATGATTTAACTCAAGATGTATTTGTAAAAGCTTGGAACAATTCTGAAAAATACTCAATTAAAAAAGGGAGATTTTTTACTTGGCTACTTAACATTGCTAAAAACACAACTATTGATAAAATTAGATCTAAATCTTATAAAAACAACAAAAAAAATGTTAGTTCAGAAGATTTTCTAAACAGTTTCATGTGTAATATAAATTCAGATTCTATTACTAATGCTATCGGTTTAAAAAATATGGTATCTAATTTAGAACCGAAAATAAAGAACATATTAAACTTAATCTATTTTGAAGGCTTTACTCAAAAAGAAGTTTCAGAAGAGTTAAACATTCCTCTGGGAACAGTTAAAACAAGAAAAAGAAATGGTTTAAATTTATTAAAAACATTATTTGTTTAAATGTTTCTTTGAATTTTTTCTTAAATAATAGCTTTATTTACTGATAATCAAAAATTACTCTTTTATAATTTAACAAATCCATAAAAATTTAGAAACTCTAGCGCTATTCAGTATTAATGGAAATATTATTCAGATATTTGTAATTAGATACTTTTTCAATTACAAATGATTCAGAATACTACTTTAGAAGCTTTACACAACTCACTTTCTGGTGATGTTTTATTCGATAATTTACACAAAACATTATATGCAACAGATGCTTCTGTGTATAGAAAAATTCCTTTGGCAGTTGCGTTTCCAAAAGATGTAAAAGACCTTAAAACATTAATTGCTTTTGCAACCGAAAATAAAATCACTTTAATACCAAGAACTGCAGGAACTTCTTTGGCAGGACAATGTGTTGGAGATGGAATTGTGGTAGATGTTTCTAAACATTTTACGAAAACGCTTCATTTTGACGAAAAAGTGAAAACCATAAAATTAGAACCAGGAATTGTAAGAGATTCTTTAAATGTGTATTTAAAACCTTTTGGCTTATTCTTTGGCCCAAATACATCCACTTCTAACAGATGTATGATTGGTGGAATGGTGGGTAACAATTCTTCTGGAAGTACTTCTATAAAATATGGAGTAACTCGTGATAAAGTATTGGAAATTGAAGCTATTTTGAGTGATGGCTCTTCAGCAATATTTAAAGAAATAAGTTCGAATGAGTTTCTTGAAAAAACAAAATTAGAAACTTTAGAAGGACAAATTTATAAAAGTATTTATTCGGAATTAATTTACGATTCTGCACAAGATGAAATTAAAAAGGAGTTTCCAAAACCAGAAATTCATAGAAGAAATACAGGTTATGCTGTTGATGAGTTTTTAAAATCAGATTTGTTTGGCGGTACAGAACCAACCATAAATGTTGCAAAATTCTTATCAGGAAGTGAAGGAACATTGGCTTTTTCTACTTCCATAACTTTACAATTAGACAACTTACCTCCTACTGAAAGTATTATGGTTTGTTCTCATTTTACAAGTATTAACGAGAGTTTAATTGCGACGTTAACTGCCATGAATCATAATTTATACAATTGTGAATTGATGGACAAAGCCATTTTAGATTGTACAAAAAACAATAGAGAATTGGCTAAAAATAGGTTCTTTTTACAAGGAGACCCAGAAGCAGTTTTAATGTTAGAAGTTTCTGCAAATACATTGCCAGAAGCAGAATTGTTGGCAGATAAATTGATTGTAGATTTAGAAAAAAACAATTTCGGATATCATCATCCTAAAGTATATGGAAAAGATATTGCAAAAGTCCATTATTTAAGAAAAGCAGGTTTAGGAGCTTTAGGAAATATGGTTGGCGACATGAAAGCTGTTGCTTGTATTGAAGATACAGCTGTGGCTTTAGAAGATTTGCCAAATTATATTAAAGAGTTTACCAAAATTATGGATAAGTATCAGCAAGACGCAATTTATTATGCGCATGCTGGAGCTGGAGAATTGCATTTACGCCCCATTTTGAATTTGAAGAAGAAAGCAGATGTTGTTTTGTTCAGAAAAATAACCACAGAAACTGCGGAATTAGTAAAAAAATACAAAGGTTCTTTTTCTGGAGAACATGGAGATGGAATTGTACGTGCAGAATTTATTCCATTAATGATTGGTGAAGAAAATTATCAATTATTAAGAAGAATTAAAAAGGCTTTTGATCCCAATAATGTTTTCAACAAAGGGAAAATTACAGATGCTTTTGCCATGGATGAAAATCTACGTTATGAAGTGGATAGAATTGAACCCCAAATAAAAACGATTCAAGATTTTTCTGATAGCGAAGGAATTTTAAAACTCGCTGAAAAATGTAACGGTTCTGGAGATTGTAGAAAACCAGTAGAAGCTGGAGGAACTATGTGCCCAAGTTACAGAGCTACAAAAGATGAAAAAGACACCACAAGAGCAAGAGCAAATACATTGCGTGAGTTTTTAACAAATTCCGACGAAGCAAATAAATTTAATCATAAAGAATTAAAAGAAGTTTTCGATTTGTGTTTAAGCTGTAAAGCGTGTGCTTCTGAATGCCCAAGTAATGTTGATATTGCTACTATGAAAGCCGAGTTTTTATATCAATATCAAGAAACAAACGGCTATTCTTTTAGAAGTAAATTATTTGCTAATAATGTAAAATACAACAAATTAGGAAGCATTGTTCCTGCTTTAACAAACGCTATTTTAAGTACACCATTTGCAAAAGCAGCAATGGGAGTTGCACAGAAAAGAAGTGTTCCTAAATTGGCTCCAAAAACATTTAAAAAATGGTTTCAAAAACAACCTTCTTCAAAAAACAATAAAACTATTTATTTATTTTGTGATGAATTTACAAACTTTTACGATGTCGAAATTGGAAAAGATGCTTTCTACTTGTTAGAAAAATTAGGCTATAATTTACAACTTATAAATCACGAAGAATCTGGAAGAAGTTTTATTTCTAAAGGGTTTTTAAAAGAAGCAAAAGCAGTTTGTAATTTAAATGTAGAAATATTTAAAGATATTATTACAGAAGAAACTCCGTTAATTGGAATAGAACCTTCAGCAATTTTAACTTTTAGAGATGAATATATTCGTTTAGCAGATGATAAAAAAGCCGCAGAAAAAATTGCTAAAAATGTCTTTACTTTTGAAGAGTTTTTAGCCAAAGAATTAGAAAAAGGTAATTTAGATACTTCTCTTTTTACTTCAGCAACTAAAACTTTAAAAATTCATGGACATTGTCATCAAAAAGCATTGTCTGGAACACATGCAAGTTTTCAAATTTTAAATCTTCCAAAAAACTACTCTGTAACAATTATAAATTCTGGATGTTGTGGAATGGCAGGTTCATTTGGTTACGAAAAGGAACATTACAATGTTTCTATGCAAGTTGGTGAAGATACATTGTTTCCAAAAGTAAGAAACACACCAAAAGAAACAGAGATTGTTGCTGCTGGAACAAGTTGCAGACATCAAATTTTTGATGGGACAAAACGTATTGCAAAACACCCAATTACTATTTTAAAAGAAGCGCTTTTATAGTTTACAGTATTTAGTCGCGGTTTTCAGTTAAAGCCTCACAAAATACTTTAATTGAAAACTAATCATTTTTCGTACATTTAGTTTTAAATGGTTCTACGAAATATCTTTAGATATTCATATTTTCAGGTTATTTACTAGGTAAAAACCAGCAATAATGGAATATCAACATTTATTTATAACGTTTACAATAATCTCAATTGGTAGCTAATTTGCTACTTTGGGTTTTAAAAAAAGTATATTAAAATTATGACAAAAAAAAGTAATTATGTAGCAGATGAAAATCGCTATGAAAAAATGAAATACAGAAGAACTGGAAATAGTGGTTTATTATTACCAGAAATTTCTTTGGGTTTATGGCACAACTTTGGTGATGATGACAATTTTAAAAATTCTAGAAACCTTCTAAAATGTGCTTTTGATAACGGAATTACACATTTCGATTTGGCAAATAATTATGGACCTCCTCCTGGTTCTGCTGAAAAGAATTTTGGAAAAATATTAAAAAAAGATTTTAGTGCATACAGAGATGAATTGATAATTTCATCTAAAGCAGGTTATAAAATGTGGGAAGGACCTTATGGCGAATGGGGTTCCAAAAAATATTTGGTTTCTAGTTTAGACCAAAGTTTAAAAAGGATGAATTTAGATTATGTAGATATTTTTTATCATCATAGACCAGATTATGATACACCTTTAGAAGAAACTATGAGTACTTTAGATCTAATGGTTAGACAAGGAAAAGCATTGTATGTTGGTTTGTCTAATTATCAGCCAGAAGAAGCAGAAAAAGCATTTAAAATTTTAAAAGGTTTAGGGACTCCTTGTTTAATACATCAACCAAGATATAGTTTGTTCGATAAATGGATTGAAAATGGTTTGTTAGATTTATTAGGTAATTCTGGAGTTGGCGCAATTTGTTTTTCGCCTTTAGCACAAGGAATGTTAACCAATAAATACATAAAAGGTTTACCAAAAGATTCTAGAGCCGTAAAAGATAGTCCTTTTTTAAATACAGAACAGGTAGTGGAAATGTTACCTAAAATTAATGCATTAAATGAAATTGCAAAAAACAGGAATCAAAATTTGGCACAAATGGCAATATCTTGGATTTTAAAAGACAATAGAATTACTTCTGTTTTAATTGGAGCAAGTAAAACAGAACAAATTTTAGATAGTGTAAAAGCCATTGAAAACACAACATTTACTAACAGCGAAATATTAGAAATTAATAAAATTACAGATTAACAAAGCATAACAGATTATTAAACAACATTTTAAATATTTATTGATTTATCTAATAAACACTATCTTTAAATGAATTAATAGATTTTATTTTGCTTTTTAGAAAGATATTTTTCTTACAAATTTTCTTCCTATTCATTTTGAATAGCTTTTTTTTTTATGGGCAAAATGCATTAAACTTTTCTATTCATCAAGATTTAAAATTATTTGCTTTTGGAGATAATTTAGGTAACAATGCTGGAACTGTTAATTTTGTTGCACGTTTAAAATACGAAAGTAACGATAAAAAGTTAGGTTATTTTATATATGGTTTGGAATACGAAAAAGCGTTTTTAACTTCGAGTTATACAAGATATGGTGCTTTTTTGGGATATACTTTTATTGATGTTTTTGGAGATTATAATTTTCAATTAACACCTAATTTAGGTATTGGAAACATTCACAGAGAAGGTACTAATTTATGTAGTTGGTCTACTTCTTTACAAGTCGAATACTTTTTAAATGATACTTTAAAACTAAGTTTTTTGAATCAAATTACAGAGCGAACAGATTTAGGTTTTTTATACGGTAAAGTAAAATATAGGTACAGTTTTTTCTTTGGAATTGAAATACGCCTTTTTAAATTTAAATCGAAATATTAAGAACTCCAGAACTCACGTTTTTTATTTAATTCTTCTTCTTCTTTAATAAATTCTTCTGCTTCTTTTGGAGACAATACTTTTAAAAATGATGGATGTTGCTCAATTGCAAATTCAATTTTTGTAACAATATCTGCCACACTTTCATTATCATAATCAATTTCTAACGGCTCTTTAATTACCATAGATTGTAAAACATTTCGCTTTTTAATTCTTAGCCCTTTTTTATCAAAAGAACGTCTAAAGCCATCTATAACAATAGGAACTACAACTGGTTTGCAAGTTTTTATAATATGTGCAGTACCTCTTCTAATGGGTTTAAAAGGTGTTGTTGTACCTTGAGGAAAAGTAATAACCCAACCATCTTTAATAGCTTTGGAAATATTAGAAATATCAGAATTTTTTACTTGTCTATTTACATCTTGCCCTTTACTTCTCCAAGTTCTATCGATAGAAACAGAACCTGCATATGCAAATATTTTTGGTAAAATACCAGATTTCATAGTTTCGCCAGCAGCAACAAAATAAATATTCAATTTTGGATTCCAGATGTACCCTATGTTTTTTATGGTATCATCTCTACCACTTAAAGAAGCGTTAAATACATGAAACATGGCTGCAACATCTGCAAAATAAGTTTGGTGATTAGAAATAAACAACACATTTCTTTCTGGTAATTTTCTTAAAATTTCCGATCCTTCAATATGCAAACTATTAAATTTACGATATCTTCCATGTGAAACCAATCCAAAAATTCTAATAATCATTTTTTTTAAAAATAAAATATGACCAAAAGGATTTCTTTTAAATATAGGCATTGTTAGTTTTGTTTAATACTTGGTTAGAAACAAATTTACAAAACAAATAACAAAATTTAAGAATTAAATAGTTCTTTAATTTCGGAAAGCATCATTGCTGTTGCACCCCAAACTATATAATCGTTTAATTTAAAACAAGGTACGTCTATATTTTTCATGTAAGAAGTAGATAAATTTACAGTTGTTAGAGAGGCTTCGTTTAACAAATCTTCTACTAAAACTTCAATTGTTTTTTCGACTTCGTAATTTGTGCTAAAGGTTGGTCTTTTATTTATATAACCAACAAATGGTGTTGCTAAAAAATTACTTGGTGGAATAAATACATCTGTTAATTCTCTTACGAATTCTATGGTTTTCGGGAAAACACCAACCTCTTCAAAAGCTTCTCTTAAAGCTGTTTCTTTTAAATTTTTATCTGTCTTATTTACCTTACCTCCTGGAAAACTTATTTGTGCAGAATGTGTGCCTTTATAAGTTGCTCTTTTGGTTAGTAAAAAAGTAGTCTCATTGTTTTTATTTGGGTAAAACAATGCTAAAACAGCCGCTTTTCTTGGTTTGTTGGCTTTTATCTTATCTGCATCGTATCTCAAGCGAAGTTCTGGTGCTAATTTAAATTGTGCGTCTAAACCTCCTAGTTCCAAGGTTTTTAACGATTCTATTTTACTTTTAAATTGATTAAATTTCACTTAAATTGTTTATTTTTAGCTAAATTATTGAATTTGATAGAAATCTAATATTTTTTGGCAAGAAATTTGAATATAATAAAGTATGAATAATAAATACAAAAAATTAGCTGCCAGTCTTGTTTTAGATGCGATTGGTTTTATACCATTTCTGCCTTTCGATCTTATATGGGCACCACTTTCTGGGTATTTTATGACCAAAATGTATAAAGGAAAAGAAGGTAAAATTGCAGGTATTGTAAGTTTTATTGAAGAAATTCTTCCGTTTGATTTTATACCTACCTTTACATTAATGTGGATTTATAGTTATGTAATTAACAAAAGAAAAAACGAAGAGTTAATTGAAAATTAATTGGTTTCTTCTTACAGCTTTTTGTAATTAAACAAGTGCGTTAGGGATTGAAACGACATCCTTTTTGCTTTTTTGCAAAAAGATATAGTGGAAAGCCTGTTAAAACGCCAAAAAAATTAATCTTCCGTTTTAAATAAAAAACCCAAACCTAATCTACTTAAAAACTTTTTCTCGAATTCCCAAAAAAAGTTAAATTGACCAAATAACCAGCCAACTATTGGTAAGGTTAATTGATAGATAGGAAAAATTAATAAAATTCTAAGTGGCCAGTAAATAAAACCTGAAATTGTTTCTGGATTTAAACCAATAAAACTGGTTACTGGTTTTGCAACCCATGCAGCAAATGAACCGTTAATTGCAAAAACTATAAATATTGCTAATAGAGACCAATTGCTTTTAATTCCCCAACGTTCTTTTAATTTATCCATAAATTATTGAACTTCTTTTTTAGATTTTCTAAGCATTAACCAAATTCCAATTAAAACTAATGGAATGCTTAAAACTTGACCTGTATTTAAAGGACTAAATAACCATTCTTCTCCTCTTTGTTGCACTTGTGGTTCTTTTAAAAACTCGATTACAAATCTTAAAGACCATAAAACTGCCATAAATAAACCAAATAAAAAGCCAATGTGTTGTTTTTTATCGGTCTTCCAATATAAATACCACATAACAAAAAAGAGTATTAAATAACTAAATGCTTCATACAATTGGGTTGGGTGCCTTGCTGTGGTTTCTCCTGCGGCTTTAAAAATTACCCCGAAATTAGAACCTGTTTCTTTTCCATAAATTTCTGAATTGAAAAAGTTCCCAAAACGAATGAAAAATCCAGCTAAAGCAACCATAATTGCCAATCTATCTAATATAAATAACCAAGGTTTCTGTAAATGTTTTTTTGCATAAAAATACAAAGCAATTGGAATTGCAATTGCAGCCCCATGACTTGCAAAACCAGTATAACCTGTAAATTTCCAACCTTCTGCTGTGTTTTTAAATGGTAATATAATTTCCAATAAATGGTCTTGATAATAATCCCAACTATAGAAAAACACATCTCCTAAACGCATTCCTACTAACATAGAAATAAATACATACATAAATAATGTATCTAACTTTTCTACAGGAATTTTATCTTCTATAAAGATTTTTTTCATTAGGCGTAAACCCAATAAAAAAGCTCCAACAAACATTAAACTGTACCAACGAATGGTAAAGAAACCTAAATCTATTCCAATGGATGGATTCCACTCAATTGCTAAAAAACTCATACTTTTTTATTCAAAGTTTAAAATTTATAATTCAAAGTTAAAATATAACTTCTATTTTTTTTCTTCTAATTTTTCTGGAACAGGATCGTAACCACTTCCTCCCCAAGGATGACAACTAAATATTCTTTTTAACGCCAACCAACCTCCAGAAAATAAACCGTGTTTTTGCAAAGCTTCTATTGTGTAGTGTGAACACGTTGGAGAATATCTACAAGTTGCGGGTGTAAATGGCGATATTGCTGTTTGATAAAAACGAACAATTAATATAAATGGATATGAAAGTATTTTTTTCAAACGTTTAATTTACTGAAAACGTTGTGCCTTCTTTTCCATCTTTTAATTGAATTCCTAATGCAATTAATTCGTCTCTAATTTGGTCTGACAATGCCCAATCTTTATTTTCTCTTGCTTCTTTTCTCAATTTAATTAACAACTCCACTACTCCATTTATCTTTTCTGAATTGTCTTGAGAATTTTCATTCATTAAACCTAAAACATCAAAAACAAAACTGTTTAAAGTCGTTTTTAATTCTTCTACATCTTCTGAAGTTAAACTTGCGTTTTTCTCTTTAATTTGATTGATTAACTTAACTGCTTCAAACAAATGTGAAATTAAAATTGGTGTATTAAAATCATCATTCATTGCTGAATAACAGTCTTTTTTCCAATTTTTAACATCGAATGTTGATGTTTTTCCAGCTTCAATTTTATCTACAAAATTAACTGCTTCCATCAATTTAGCATGTCCTTTTTCTGATGCTTCTAAAGCGTCACCAGAAAAATCTAAAATACTTCTGTAATTGGCTTGCATATTAAAGAAACGAACTACAGATGCTGAAAATGCTTTTGGTAAAATATCGTTTTCCCCTGATAAAATTTCGTTTGGTAAAATAAAATTTCCTGTCGATTTTGCCATTTTCTGGCTATTTAACAACAACATATTTGTGTGCATCCAATAATTTACTGGAGTTACGCCAGAACATGTTTGCGATTGTGCAATTTCACACTCGTGATGTGGAAATTTTAAATCCATTCCACCTCCATGAATATCGAAACTTTCGCCTAAATATTTTGTACTCATTACAGAACATTCTAAATGCCAACCAGGAAAACCATCGCTCCAAGGAGATGGCCAACGCATAATATGACGCTCCTCTGCTTTTTTCCAAAGTGCAAAATCTTGTGGATTCTTCTTGTCTGATTGCCCATCCAATGCTCTTGTATTATGGATTAAATCTTCCACTTTTCTTCCTGAAAGAATTCCATAATGATTTGTTTTATTATATTCTAAAACATCAAAATAAACAGAACCATTTACTTCATACGCCAAACCTTTTTCAATGATTTCTTTAATCATTTCTATTTGTTCAACAATATGTCCAGTTGCAGTTGGCTCTATACTTGGTGGTAAAAAATTGTAGTTTTTAAGCACGTTATGAAAGTCTACTGTGTAACGTTGTACAACTTCCATTGGTTCAATTTTTTCTATACGTGCTTTTTTGGCAATTTTATCTTCGCTTTCGTCATCATCGTTTTCTAAATGCCCAGCATCTGTAATATTACGCACATAACGTACTTTGTAACCTAAATGCAATAAATATCTATAAACAACATCAAAAAACATAAAAGTTCTTACGTTTCCTAAATGTGCATTGCTATAAACTGTTGGCCCACAGACATACATGCCTACGTAACCTTCTGTTATGGATTTAAAATCCTCTTTCTTTTTAGAGAGAGAATTGTATATTTTCAATTGATTTTCTTTGTAGCGTTCCATTAAAAAAGTGACTATTTACAGTGGATAAAGATAGGCACTTTATAGAGAATAGAGAAATGGAATTTAAGTGAAGTTTAATAAAAAGTGAAGAGGCTTTTTACTTAATAACAATACTACTATATTCACCAATAACTTTCAGTAAATTAGCTGTTTTGTTATTATTCTTGAAATATTTTACACGTTCGTTATTTAATTTTACTTTATTTACTTGGTATTTAAAATTCGAATGAACTTCTCCAAAATTAAGAATTGCTTCAGAATTACTTAAATTTAAAACAAATTCTCCAAAATTTGGATTGAAACTCTCAACTGTAACTTTTCCGAATTTATCAGAAAAATTTACGCCATTATTTATTTTTATAATTTTAATTTCCGAAGAATTATTACGCATCGTAGAATTTGTAACTGATGCTATTTTAGCATCAGTTACATTGTTTAAAAATAAAGTACAAGCGTTTAAACTGTTTATGTTTACTGGAGAAAAATCTACAGTTAAATTCCCGCCAATTAGATTATTAGCATTAAAAGCACCATATTTTACGTTTCCAGAAGCAACTGTGTTTGGCAACTTAACTTTACAATGTTTCGTATTCAAATCGAAAGTTGCACCTTTTGGAACTTTAATTTCTAATCTTTTTTTAATCTTAACTTTCTTTCCATTAATGATTACATCATCTTCATTAAAACCAAAATTAAATTTCATGTTTTTTAAAACCTCTCTAGCTTTATCCAGCCCTTTTTTAATTTCTTCTTTATTGATGTTCTTCATTTGAAGTTTGGCCTTTTCTAAAGATTCTTTCAATTTTTCTTTATCAATAACTTTTATGTCACGTCTCGTTTTTCTGAAAGATTTTTTTAATTCTTCGTACTTTTTACTTTTCTTAAATTTCTCCCATTCTTCTTTTGTTTTAATAACAATATGTTCGTCATCATTATGATATTCAAAAGAATATCTCCCTTTTCTTTCCATATTATCCTCTAAATCTTCCATTGTATCGAAATCGAAGTCAAAGTCGAAATCGAAATCCATATCAGGAATTACAATAGCATCCATATCTGGCATTTGTATGTCTATATCTGGCATAACAAAATCGAAATTCATGTCATTAAAAAAGACAAAATCTTTGCCATTAGAAATGTTTCCTCTAGATTTAATTTTTACTTTTTTACTGTTTCCTAAAGCTTCAAAATTCCAGTTTTTAAAATACTTTTCTGCTTCTTCTTTAGAGATTCCTTCCACTTCTATAAATGCCTCTACTTGTACTTCATTTTTAGACCATGTTGTTACATTAATATCTGTGTTTGTAGCATTAATTGCTACTTCTACGTCTTTATTTACTTTAAAATTTTCAGTAAACTTTTTATCAAACTTTTGTGCAGAAACTGTTCCTAAAAAACAGATTGCTAAAAGCGAGAAAATTGGTTTATATAATTTGTGTATCATTTTGTGTATTGTTTAAATTTTTGAGTTCTTTTAATTGTTTTTTCAAACGTTTTAACAGCTGTAAGCGCAATTGTAAATTACTAATTAGTGCATCTATTGTAGAATCGTTAACTCCTTTTGTATTGAGCTCTTTGGTTAACGATTTGTATTCTTTTGTTAATTCTGCAATTTTTGATAAATAACCATCAATAATTTCTTTGTTTTCGTCTGTTAATTCTAACTGACTAATTTCTAAATTGATGCTGTTTATATAATACTTTTCTATCGTTTCGAATTCTGGAGAAATACTTCCTAAACTTATCTCCTTCGCAACATTTTCTATTGGTTGTTCTATATTTTTAGTTGGATAAAATTTAATTCCTAAACTAGTTAACAATACTATAGATGCAGCAATAGACAACCATTTAAAGTTTTTCTTTTTTGGTTTTTGTTGATGCATTTCTGCCTTCAATAATTTTTCGAATTTATTCGCATGATTTGCAGATAATTCTATATTCGGTTCTTTAAAACCTTTTATTTCTTCTCTAATATCTTGCTGCATAACTCGTGTTTTTTAACTGTTCTTTCAATAATTTTTTTCCTCTTAACAAATGTGTTCTTGACGTATTTTCTGTGATGTTTAATACTTCAGCTATTTCTTGATGATCATACCCTTCTAACAAATACATGGTTAAAACCAATCTGTATTTTTCTTTTAAATTGTTAATTGTTTCTACAATTCCATCAACAGAAATATCACTTTCTATAGTCCAATTTTCTTCATTTTCTACTTTGTAAACTTCATCATTAATTGAAATCAATTCTAATTTATTTTTCTTTAAATAATCGATACTTTGATTGATAACAATTCTCTTTAACCATGCTCCAAAAGCGACTTCGTTTTTATAACTTTCTATGTATTTAAACGCTTTTATAAAAGCATCTTGCATAACATCTTCTGCAATAAATCTATCTTTTACATACCTGTGAGCCACTACCAACATTGCTTTACAATACAAATTGTACAGTTGCATTTGCGACTTTGCACAATTGTTTTTACATAAGTCAATAATTGGTTGATGTAATTGTTTGGTTGGTTTCATTAAAACTTTCTTACTCTATAGACGACAGATTTTTTGGAGTGTTGCAAAAAATATGATTAAATTTACATTAATAACTTTACAATGAATAAAAATTCTTCTGCTTTACACGAAAAAGACGGCGTTTCTAAACCAGAAACAACGAGTAAAACCAGTGCAGAAAAGATAAAGTTAAGCAGAGCAAAACAAAACTCTGTTAAAGAATATGTTGCTAAAATTCTCGAAGGAAATATTACTTTTTTAAGTAAAGCCATTACATTGGTAGAAAGTACGAATGTAAAACATCAACAAAAAGCCAACGAAATTTTAGAACTATGTTTGCCTTTTGCAAATAAATCTATAAGAATAGGAATTACTGGAGTTCCTGGTGTTGGAAAAAGCACATTTATTGAATCTTTTGGAAAACACTTAACTTCTCAAGGAAAAAAAGTCGCTGTTTTGGCTGTAGATCCAAGTAGTTCTGTAAATAAAGGTTCTATTTTAGGTGATAAAACTAGAATGGAAGAATTAGTAACCGACAAAAATGCATTTATTAGACCTTCGCCTTCTGGAACATCTTTAGGTGGTGTTGCTCAAAAAACTCGAGAAAGTATTATTTTGTGTGAAGCTGCAGGTTTTGATACTATTATTATTGAAACTGTTGGTGTTGGACAATCGGAAACCGTAGTTCATTCTATGGTAGATTTCTTTTTATTATTGAAGTTAGCAGGCGCTGGAGATGAATTGCAAGGAATAAAACGTGGAATTATAGAAATGGCAGATGCAATAGTTATTAATAAAGCGGATGGAGAAAATGAGAAGAATACAAAAATCGCCAAAGTTGAATTTAATAGAGCGTTGCATTTATATCCTTTAAAAGAAAGCAAATGGCAACCAAAAGTTTTAACAGCAAGTGCGTTGCATAATTCTGGCATTGCTGAAATAGATAAAATGATTACTGATTATATTTTCTTAACTAAAGAGAATAATTATTTCAGTACAAAAAGAAATGAGCAAAATAAGTTTTGGTTATTATCTACTATTAATCAGCAATTAAAAAATAATTTTTATAATAAAAAAGCCGTAAAGACAGCTTTACAAGAAGAAATAAAAAAGTTAGAAAACGGAAAAACAACACCTTTTTCAGCAGCAAAAAAATTGTTAGAATTATAGTTTATTTTGTTGTTAGAATTAAAACTTACTAATTTTAGTATTAAGTGTTTTCAACTACGTATTCACCCCATTCTGCAATCGATTTTAATAATGGAATTGCGGTTTTACCAATATCTGTTAAAGAATATACAACTTTTAAAGGTGGTTTTGTAGTATAAACTTTACGCTTTATAATACCATCTTCTTCCAACTTTTTTAGTTGCAGGCTTAAAGTGCGTTCTGTAACACTTTTCATTTTTTTGCGTAGTTCGTTGTAACGCAAAGGAGTTTCAATTAAATGAAATAAAATAACTGTTTTCCATTTTCCACCAATCATTCCCATGGTTACACTTGCACAACAGGGATATTCTTTACCATTTACAATATGCATAATCGTTTATTTATTTAAAAAAATACTACTATCCTTTTTGACAGTTCTTGTGAGTTTACAAAACTATACATATTTTTGTAACTATAAAAATGATAGTATAAAATTAAAATAATAAAAATGAGTTTTTTAACAGCAATGCAAGAACGTTATACCACAAAAAAGTATGACAATTCAAAAAAAATAAGTTCAGAAAAAATAGCAGAATTAAAAGAAATTCTACGTTTAAGCCCTTCTTCTATAAATAGCCAACCTTGGAAATTTACTTTTGTTTCGGATATAGAAACAAAGAAAAAGTTTGCAGAAGCGTCTTTTTTTAATGCTCCTAAAATTGAGGATTGTGATACTTTAGTTGTCTTTAGCAGAATAGATAATATTAACGCTTTCGAGAAGCAAATAAATGATAATTTACCTGAAGGTGCAGTTGGCTATTACAACAACTTTTTAAAGGAAAAACCAGCTAGCGAAATTAAATCTTGGTTTAGCGACCAAACGTATTTAGCATTGGGTGTATTTTTAAGCGCTTGTGGAGTCATGGAAATTGATGCAACACCAATGGAAGGAATCGAACCAGAGAAATACAACAACTTGTTGGGTGATAAAAATTATACAGCTTTGGTGGGTGTTTGTATTGGTTACAGAGATGAAGATGATGGAAACATGCCATCTAAAAACCCGAAATCGAGACTTACACTAGAAGAAGTTATAAAAAATATTTAGCATTAAATTTTCCTAGTGATTTATAAAATAATTATAAATCACTAGGATTTTTTTACACACCAAACTGCGTTAAATGATGGTCTAAATGTTTGTAAAACATATTATTCCATTCGTCTTTTGTTAGTTTTCCAAAAGAATGAGATTCTTTACCATCAAATTCCTTTTCTCCTAATTGTTGGGTTTTATTGATAAAATCTATCAATCTTTGTTTTTCACTTTCAAAAACTTTTTCGTCAGTAATTAAAAATTGAGAAGCAGTTCTACCATTTTTACTATATGGTTTTTCTGAAGTTACTATTTTTTTCACAATCATTTTCAGCATAAATTTTGCAAATGCGTTTGGCTTTGGGTGCTTATCTGTATATACCATTTCATAAGTAACACAACAATGTGCCAACATTTGTGCAACAGACATTTTCCCCCAATTTGGTTGCGATTCTGCTGTTAGTTTTTCTATTCTACCAATTACTTCGTTTGTAACTTCTTTTGTAAATATGTTTTTCATTTTGATTGTTTTTTTGATAATAATATAATATCAGAAATATGTGTATAAATTACTATAGGAACAATTATACCAGCTAATAAAATCATTGGAAAATATGCTATTCCTCTGTTTGGAACTGAATAATTAAAATTTTTATATATCAATTCTTGTGATAAAAATCCATTTGTTAAAATAAAAAGAATGAATATCAGCCCTAAAACATTCCATCCTAAAAGTAGTTTTTTATTCACAGTTCCATATTGCATCCAAATTACTAAAATTATTGAAGTTACACCTGGAATTATATCGAAATTCCATCCTTTATAAGTCATTTCCATTGGTAACCATTCTCTAATTGCTAATTGAAACAACAATAATTCTATTGGTAAACGAACAAAGTGTACAGCTGTACTCCAGCGAAAATCTCTATTTTGGTAAAAAGTTTTATTTCTTATTAAATAAGTGATAAAAATTGCTGCTGGTAATAAAACAAAAATAAATGTAGAAATTTTATCTCCAGCTTTATAATGATAGAAACCAAAAAATGCTAAAACTGAAATAAACAGAGACCAAATTATTAAAATTGGTAATGTCGTTTTTTTTAAATGATTCGATTTTATGAATGCGAAAATAGTATATATAGTTGCTAAAATAAACGAAATTGAAATGTAAATTGGTAAATTTGGTATCATAACTAATTAAATTTACATCAAAAATACTTCTTAGAAAACTATATAAACTTGCCAAATGACAAGTAATTATTTTTTTACAATTTCTTTTCTTATTCTGCTCAAAGAAGTATCTGTAATTCCTAAATAAGAAGAGATATGTTTTAGTGAAGCTTTTTGAAAAATTTCTGGTCTATTGTTAATTAATTCGATATATCTATCGGAAGCTTTGTCTGTTATCATACTTAACGTTCTTTCTTTTAAAGCAAAAAAATTACGCACTAAATAAGAACGTCCCCATTCTCTGTAGGCTTCGTACAAACTAAAATGTTCGTTAAATGTTTCTAAATCCTTTATCCATAAAACACAATCTTCAGTTGCTTCAATGTATTCTTTTGTTGGCATTTGCATAAAAAAAGAATTTTCTTCAAGAATTAAATCTCCAGTATCATAAAAGTTTGTGGTTACTTCATTTCCTTCAAAATCAATAACAAAAGACCGTAAAAAACCACTTATCAGAAAGTAATATGCTTTTACAATTGTGCCACTTTTTATTAAAAAATCTCCTTTTTTAAGTTCAATTTTTTTATAACCTTTTATTAAGTTTTCAAACTCATTTTTAGTTAAACCAATTGTACCTAATTCTTCTTGCAAGATTTTAAAATCGTCCATTAATGTAAAATTTTAAATAATAATTCTTTTAGAATATCCTCATTAGTTTGTTTTGCACCAACACCTTTGCTTTTAACATCTGCATCTCTTAAAAATGCAATTACTTGTGCAACTTTTCTCATCGGATAATTTCTACCAGCTACAAAATATTCATCTACAAAATAAGGATTTACACCCAATGTTTTTGCAACAGAACTTTTCGATTTATCTTTTAGTCCATGAAACATTAATAGTTGTGTGAAAAAACTATTCAATAAAGAAATCGTCATTACCAAAGGATTATTTTTAGGATTTTCCGCAAAATAATTAATAATTCTATTCGCTTTTACAATGTTCTTCTCTCCTACTGCTTTTCGTAATTCAAAATTATTAAAGTCTTTAGAAATTCCGATATTTTCTTCTATATGCTTATCACTAATTATAGTTTCTTTCGGAAGAATTAGCATTAACTTATCTAATTCGTTGGATATTTTATTTAAATCTGTTCCTAAAAACTCCACTAACATTAAAGAAGCTTTTGGCTCGATTTGATATTTTTTCCCACTTAAAACTCTACGAATCCAGTCTGAAACTTGGTTTTCGTACATTTTTTTACTTTCGAAAACCAAACCTGATTTTGCAATTACTTTGTGTAATTTCTTACGTTTATCGAGTTTTTTATATTTATAATTGATGACTAAAACCGTTGTTGGTTGTGGATTTTCTGCATAAGAAACCAATTTTTCTATAGTTCTACTTAAATCTTGTGCTTCTTTAACAATTAGAACTTGTCTTTCTGCCATCATTGGGTAACGTTTGGCTGAAGAAACAATATCTTCTATACTTGCATCTCTACCATACATTACTTGCTGATTGAAGCCTTTTTCAGCTTCATCCAACACAGTATCTTCAATAAAATCGGAAATTTTATCTATATAATAAGGTTCATCACCCATTAAAAAATAGATGGGTTTTATGTTTCCTTTCTTTATATCTGAAACAATTGCGTTGATCTCGTTCATTTATTCTTTTATAATTACTGCTTTTTGTAACTCTTCTTTTGAAGGTGTTTCAAACCAATCCTCCATAAATTCGAAATTATCTTCAGTTACTTCAAATTCAAAAGTTTCACCTTTTTCTGTATTCCTTTTTAAAATTCTCTCTTTTCTAATTTCTTTTGAAATATCTAAAAAATGAGTTTTAACTTTTAGATTATTTTCTTCTGCAAATTTCCTAAACTTTTCTCTGTGTGAAAATTTAGAAAGTCCAACATCTAAAATACTATCTACTTTTAATTTTTCTAATTGTAAAATAGCATCTTGCATTACTAATTCTGCTCTATCAATTCGTTCTAAAAACCAATCTAAACCGTCTTTTTCTGTTTTATCAGGAAAAAATAATATTTTATTCCATTTATCTAACGTAAAAACGAATCCATTTACTTCTAATTTTAATTTATTAGCATATGTAGATTTACCTGCACCAGTATTACCAACTAATAAATGTATCATAACTGATTTTTAATTACTTTTGATTGATGCAAAAATTGAATCTACCAAACTATAAATTCAGACTCAAAAGTAACGAAAATAAGACGCTTATTTTTGATAATTTGAGAAAAAAATATATGGTTTTAACTCCAGAAGAATGGGTTCGTCAGCATTTTGTGCAGTTTTTAATTGATGAAAAAAAATATCCTGTTTCCTTAATTGCATTAGAAAAACAGTTGATTATCAACAATCGAAAAAAAAGAACGGATATTTTGGTCTTCAATAAAGAAGGAAATCATGATATTATTGTAGAATGTAAAGCACCACAAATAAAAATAACTCAAGATACTTTCGACCAAATTGCACGTTATAATTTAAAACTAAAAGCCAATTACTTAGTTGTTACCAATGGTTTGGAGCATTTTTATTGCAAAATGGATTTCGAAAATGAAACCTATATTTTTTTGAAGGAAATTCCTGATTATCAATAAAACTTGTCATTTTTTTGTAGACAAGAATCCATACCTTTTCTTTTAAATTAGATTATTGCTTTTAAAAGAGCATTCGATTAATTAAGATAATTTTAAATCTCAAGTTCATCTTAAAAACGTAAATTCGCAACCTTGAAAACAGCCATAGTCATATTAAATTGGAATGGACAAAAACTACTAGAACAGTTTTTGCCTTCTGTAGTGAGTTTTAGTACAGAACTTGCAGATATTTATGTGGCTGATAATGCTTCTACAGACAGTTCTATTTCCTATGTAAAAGAGTTTTTTCCTTCTGTAAAAATAATAGAAAATGCAGTAAATGGTGGTTATGCAAAAGGTTATAATGATGCTTTACAATCTGTAGATGCAGATATTTATTGTTTATTAAATTCCGATATTGAAGTAACCGAAAATTGGTTACCTCCTATTTTAGATGTTTTTAAAAATAAAGAAAACACTGCTATTGTTCAACCTAAATTATTAGATTTTAAAGACAAAACAAAGTTCGAATATGCTGGTGCTGGAGGTGGGTTTATCGATTTATATGGATATCCATATTGTAGAGGACGCGTTTTTAATAATTTAGAAGTTGATAATGGTCAATTTAACGATACAAAAGATATTTTTTGGGCTTCTGGAGCGTGTTTATTTATTCGCTCTAAAGTGTACCATAAAATTGAAGGTTTAGACGAAGATTATTTTGCACATCAAGAAGAAATAGATTTATGCTGGAGAGCACAAAATATTGGCTATAAAGTAAAATATGTAGGAAATTCAACAGTTTATCATGTTGGAGGAGCAACTTTACAAGAAACAAATCCTCATAAAACATATCTAAATTTTAGAAATAGTTTATTGAATGTCATTAAAAACGTGCCTAAAAAATGGTTTTTATTCGTCGTTTTTTCTCGTTTAATTTTAGACGGAATTGCAGGACTTAAATTTATTTTTGAATTGAGACCAATTCATACTTTGGCAATTTTAAAAGCGCATTTAAGTTTTTACAAAAACTTTTTTAAATTTTTAGGAAAGCGAAGAAAACTCCAGAAAAAGCAAGACTATAACTTACATACAAGTATTGTTTGGCAGTATTTTGTTTTAGGTAGAAAGAAATTCGAGGAGCTTGAATAGGTTCAAAATTCTACATTTAAAGTTCAAAGTTGAACTTTAAATATTAAATATTGAACTTTAAATTACGTCCAAACTTCCTTTTCCTTCTCGAATTACCTCAGGTTCATCAGAAGTTAAATCGATTACTGTAGAAGCGTGATTATCTCCATAACCACCATCAATAACAACATCTACTAATTTATTCCATTTTTCGAAAATAAGTTCTGGATCTGTTGTGTATTCTAAAACGTCATCATCATCTCTAATAGAAGTAGATACTATTGGGTTTCCTAAAGCTTCTACCAAACATCTAACAATATTGTTATCAGGAATACGAATTCCCACTGTTTTTTTCTTTTTAAATACTTTTGGAAGATTATTACTTCCTGGTAAAATAAAAGTATAAGGTCCAGGTAATGCTCTTTTTAAAATTTTAAAGGTTGGCGAATCTATTTGTTTCACATAATCTGAAAGATGGCTTAAATCGTTGCAAATAAAAGAAAAGTTAGCTTTATCTAGCTTAACTCCTTTTATCTGAGCAATTTTTTCCAACGCTTTTGTATTGGTAATATCGCAACCTAAACCATAAACAGTATCTGTTGGATATATAATTAATCCTCCAGAACGCAAAATCTTTACAACTTTTGCAATTTCTTTCGGATTTGGATTCTCGTTATAAATTCTAATAAACTCTGCCATATTATAAAAATACAAAAAACTCAGCTTATTTTACAAACTGAGTTTATTTTTTTAAAGGGAAGTTTTTTAAGTTTAAGTTTTATCTACCAACCTAAATCCTTCTCCATGAATATTTAAAATTTCGACATTTTCGTCTTCTTTTAAATACTTTCTTAATTTTGCGATATAAACATCCATACTTCTAGATGTAAAATAATTATCGTCTCTCCAAATTTTTGTTAATGCTAATTCTCTTGGCATTAAATCGTTTTTATGAATTGCCAACATACGTAACAATTTTGCTTCTTTTGGAGATAACTTAGATGCTTCACCATCTTTTCCAACAGATAAATGTCTTAATTTAGAATTGAAGAAGAAACCTCCAATATTAAACTCAAACTGCTCACTTTCTGCAGTAGTATCTGATTCTTTACGTTGTAAAATTGCTTTAATCTTGTGCAATAATACTTCCGAGTCGAAAGGTTTATTTAAATAATCGTCTGCACCAACTGCATATCCTTTTAAAACATCTTCTTTTAGAGTTTTTGCTGTTAAAAAGATAATTGGTACTTCTTTATTTGTACTTCTAATATCTTGTGCTAACGAAAAACCATCTTTTCTTGGCATCATTACATCTAAAATACATAGATCGTAATCGCTATTTTTAAACATAATTAAACCTTCTATACCATCTTTAGCATGCGTTACATTATAATCGTTTAATGCTAAATAATCTTTTAGAACCGTTCCAAAATTTGGATCGTCTTCTACTAATAAAATCTTCTTACTTCCCATTGTTTTATTTATTAAATTAAAGGTAATTTTACTGTGAATATACTTCCTTGCCCTTTCTCACTTTCTACAAAAACTGTTCCATGGTGTTTTTCTACGATTTCCTTTACGTATGCCAAACCTAAACCATGCCCTTTTACATCGTGAACATTTCCTTTTTGTTCTCTATAGAATTTGTTAAAAACTTGTTTTTGGACTGTTTTACTCATTCCTATTCCTTTATCTTGTATTTTAAAGATAAAAAACTTGTTTGTGCTTTCTGTGTAAACGTCTATTTGAGGAACCCCATCTGAATATTTTATTGCATTTTCTAACATATTAACAACCACATTTGTTAAATGAAACTGGTTTCCTGGTAATTCGGATACTACTGCCTTAAAATATGTTTTTATGCGACCTTTTCTATCATCTACTAACAAACTTACATGCGTAATTGCATCTTCGATTGTGTCGTGAAAGTCTATGGTTTCCTTACTTAAATCTATCTGATTCTTTTCTAATCGAGAAATACGTAATACATTTTCTACTTGCGAATGCATTCTTTTATTCTCGTCTCTAATCATTTGTACATAACGTAAAACCTTATCATTATCGCCTAAAATTTTTGGGTTCTTAATAGAATCTAATGCCAAATTTATAGTTGCAATTGGGGTTTTAAACTCATGTGTCATATTATTTATAAAGTCAGTTTTAATTTCTGATATCTTTTTCTGTCGAATTAGTTGATATAAAGAACTTGAAAAAGCAATAATGATAATAAATATAAAGAACAAAGAAAGTAGTAATATTCCTGAAATTCCTGACAGAATATGCTTGTTTTTATTTGGAAATGTTACATACAAATCATACTCAACATCTCCATTTATGTCATTAAATAGTGGATATTGATAACTGTCTTTTCTATTAATTGTGTAATAACCAGATTTTAATTTAGTAGCTAAACCATCTTTTGTATACACACCATATTTAAAATCTAAATTGATATTTCTTTTCGCTAATTCTTCTTTAATAGCATTATTTAATTCTTTGTTACTTATTCTTTGATGAATTGGTTTTCTTGCATTGTAATCTTTGTATAGTTTATCGATTTGCAAATCTTCTAATTCCGGAAATTTCTTTGTGTAAGTAAAACTAATTTCATCTTTTGTTGAAAAAAAATCGTCTACACCAGATATTATTTTAGTCTCAAAAAAATCTTTTTTTCCTTTAAATCTTTTAAAAATAATAGAATCGTTGTTTAAAAAATCTGTTGGAAGCTTAAAATTTTCTTCTAAAATTGTACTTCCATAAGTAAATTTTTGTTTGGTAGTAGTATCTATTTCTTGAATTAATAGGCTCTGTAGTTTTGCATTGTCTGCAGTACCTTTTTCGCTAACAAAATTTTGTATTTTCTTTCTAAAAAGACTTGTTTCTCGATCGTTAATTCTTTCTGTAGCACTTCCTAAAGAACGCTGTACATCGTTCTTAAATTGGCCTTTTCTACTCTCTAATGCATTGTTTATCCAATACAATTGTACTGTAATAATTCCTATCAAGGAAATACTCATAAGTACCACAATAACGATAAACATTTTTTTACGCATTATCAAATTTAACACTTTCAAAAATTGAAATTGCAGTTTTTAACTTTAATTAACTAGTTTGATAAAATTTTAAGTGTTTTTTAACAGTATTACTGACGAATATTAAATCAGTTTACTTTTTTCTGTTAAAATTTTATGAATATTATTTACTTGATTTTCAGTAATATCAAGTAACAAATTCTTAATAATGTAGTTAGATTGAAGTAGTTTTTTATCCTCTTTCCATTGATTGTTTATACGTTCTAAAATTTGAGATTTTGAAGAAGCATCTCTTTGCATAACTCTCTCTATTCTAATATTTATTGGAACAAATACTGAAATTATAAAATCGCATACTTTATCTGCTTTGCTCTCAAATAAAATTGCATTTTCATAAATAATATAAGTTTTATCTTTATGCTCTTTTATAAAACTCTGAAAATGATTTCGAACTTCTGGATGTACTATACTATTTAATGTAGCCAATTTACTCTTATTCTTAAAAACGATATCTGCAATGAAAGGCCTGTTTAATTGATTGTTTTTGTAAGCTTGTGAACCAAACTCAGCAATAAGTTTCGTTTTTATTTTATCAGAAGAACTCATTAGTTTCTTTGCTTCTAAATCTGCAATGTAAATAGCAACATGCTCTTTGTTTGCAAAAATTTTTGCTACAGTAGTTTTACCACTTCCAATGCCTCCTGTTAAACCAACAATCATGTTATTTTTGAATTAAAAAATCTATCTTTTTTGGAGCTATTTTAAAGCTTCTCACAAATTCTGTGGTACTTACTGCTTTCGGAATTAAATAGTTTAAACCATTCTCTTTTACTTCATTAAAATCGCATTCTATTTGGAAAGAAGTTGTATTAATTTTATTAAAATTGGTTAGAGAAGCAACGAAGGTAACTTCTACTTTTTTAGGCAAAGTAGTTATTTTTATATCAGATGGTAGGTTTGTAATTCTATAAGGAATTTCGATAGTACCTTCTGTAAATTGCTCCACTTTTCCTTCAACAAAAACCTTTGTTTTATCGAACTTTAAATTCTTATTATTAGTTGGTTTTAAAATTGCTACTTCCTTTTTAAAATCGGCTTTTGCATCTTCTATTTCAATTGGAGATAATTCTAATTCAAATAAACTATCTATTTCTTTTTTAGGGCCTGAAACAATAATACTATCTGGAGTAATTTTGGTTTTACTTGCTAAATCGTAACCAACATGATACTTAATTTTTAAATTCGCTTTTAGTGGAATTTTCTTACTTATTAATGTACCTAAATCTAATAATAAAGAATCTTGAATAATTTCCTGTACAACAATACCAGATGGCATTTGTTTTTGAATACTACTCAATTGATTTTTAGTTAAAATATAATAGATATCTCTTTTCTTTTTCTTTAAATTATTTGCTCTAATTTTAATTGATTTTCCACTGAAACCGGTTTTCAAAATTTTAAAACCACTTGCTTTAATAGTAACATCTATTTCTTTTACAGGTGAAGATTGTAATAATTTATTTTGAGCAATTCCACTATATTCTATAGGAAAGTTTAATGTAGTTACATACTCTTTCGAAAGTGTAATTAGAAACCAAATAAGTACAGAGGTTAATAAAAAGCCAACAAATGTTTTAGGAATTTTACTTTTCGATTTCAAGTCTTATTGTTTTAATTGCAATCTACATAAAAGCTATCAAAAAAAAAAGTGAGTATTGTCTAAAAGACCCTACTCACTTTTTGTTATATATAATTTATAAATTATTTCTTTACTGCTGGAGCTAAATATTTTTTACTTAATTCCATAGAAATTGCAGAACGTTCGAATTTCATTTTTCCTGCACCAGTTTCTATTGTAACTGTATTATCTGTATTATTTACTTCCGTAATTTTTCCATGAATTCCACTAGAAGTAATTACTTTAGAACCAGTTTTAATTTCTGCCTGAAAAGCTTTTTCTTTTTTTTGTCGATTCATTTGTGGTCTTATCATAAAAAAGTATAAGACTAAAATCATCGCAGCAAAAGGTAACATACTCATTAAACCTCCTGATTCTGCTTGTAAAATTATTGTTTGAAACATCTTAATTATTTTCCTTTTGGAATTACAGAACCTTTTATTGTAAGAACTTCTCTACCAGACTCTGTATTGGTAGTTAAAGTAATGTCTTTTTGTTGTCTATTTGGTTTTCCAGATGTATTAAATTTCACTTGAATCTCTCCAGTTTCTCCTGGTTTAATAGGCGCTTTTGGCCAAACTGGAACTGTACAACCACAAGTAGATTGAGCATTAGTAATTACTAAATCTGTTTTACCAGAGTTTGTAAGTGTAAATACTTTTTCTACAATATCTCCTTCGTTTACAGTACCAAAATTGTATACTTTTTCTTCAAAAGAAATAGATGCAGTACCTTTTTTAATCTCTGCGTCTCTATATTTAGCCTTTTCGACATTGTTCTTATTAATTTTTGAAGTTGCATTCTCATTTCCACAAGAAACCAATATTGTAGAAGCAACTATAAACGCGAATAAAAATTTTATTTTTTTCATTTTGATTATATTTTTTGTAAAAATAACAAATTTATTATTGTTAACAAGGCTTAAAGTAATCCTCTTCCTATTTTAACAATTTTTTTAGTTTCAATAAATTCTCTAGAAATTTTATCTAAGACACCATTTATAAAGTAACTACTTTTAGTTGTGGAATAATCTTTAGAAACTTCGATATATTCGTTAATTGTTACTCTTGTTGGTATAGATGGAAAGTTAATAAACTCAGTAATTGCCATTTTTATTAGAATCATGTCTATTTCTGCGATTCTATCAGACTCCCAGTTTGGTGTTTTTTCTTCAATAATTTGCTCGTATTCTTGTTGTTTTAAAACCGTTTTACGGAATAAATTCGATACGAAATCCTCATCATCTTTGTCTTTATATAAAGAACCTAGCTGAAAAGTAGCATTCTCTTTTTGTTTACTTAAAGATTTTACAACCCATGTATTTACAAAAGGAATATCATCTACCCAAGAAATCATTGTATCCTCGAAATAATCGGCTAACTTTTCGTTTGGTGCAATAATTTCTTTGAAAAAATCAATTACAAAAGACTTGTCTACTTTATAAGAATCTTCCTCAGTTTCTAAATATTTTTTGTATAGATCGCTTTTTAGTAATTCTTCATAAATAATTTTTACATATTCGGAATCTAATTCCCAATTATCTATTTTATTTACTTCCAAATAACCCTCAATACTAATGCTTTCAGCAATTTTATTGATTAAACGATTCTCTAAAAGTTTAGTATTTGGTTTTAAATCTGCAGAAGTTGCTAAGATTTTCTTTTTAGAAAGTGCTATTTTTTTTGCGGCCAATTTTTGTACTTCCACCAACAAACGAAGGTTTAAAACGTACAAATCGAACATTTTTAAAATGCTATGTTTCAAGAATTTTTCTTCTTTTAAAACATCATCATTTTTAGATTGAAGCATTGCATATACAGACTGCATTACTTTTACTCGAATATGTCTTCTGTTAATCATTTTCTTAAAGAACTTAATATATAAATTGATCGGTTTTTTTCTAACACACTGCAAAAATAGTACTATTTTACTTTTAAACGACACACATTTTAAAATCTTTTACGTAAATTTAATATTGAAATTCAACATTGATTTAACATAATTCTTTATTGATAAAATACTATCTTCGTGCTTTAAAATAATGTGTTTTTTCTTTTTATTTCAACATAAATAATTAGCATTAAAACGTTATTACTGCTTATATTTTTAAAAACAAACATCTATATTGAAGGCTTTAAAATACATTAATAAATATTTTATTAAATATAAATGGCGATTATTAATAGGAATATTAATTACCATACTTTCTAAAGTTTTAGCTTTAAAAGTACCCCAAATTGTGGGAGATTCTTTAAATATTGTTGAAGATTATCAAATTGCGAAAAGCAATAATTTGCCAGCAGAAGAATTGGCAGTTTTATTGAAAGAAGTTGAGCATCAATTATTAATAAATGTTTTAATAATTGTTGGGGTTGCCATTTTAGCAGGATTTTTCACTTTTTTAATGCGACAAACTATTATTGTTACTTCACGTTTGGTAGAATTCGATTTAAAGAATGAAATCTATCAACAATATCAAAAATTATCACTTAATTTTTATAAAAAAAATAGAACTGGAGATTTAATGAACCGAATTTCCGAAGACGTTTCCAAAGTTAGAATGTATGTTGGACCTGCTGTAATGTACAGTATGAACATGATTGTGTTAATCGCAGTCGGTTTTACACAAATGATTAGTATTGATGTAAAATTAACGATGTATACCTTAATTCCTTTTCCTCTTTTATCGGTTTCAATATTTATTTTAAGTAAAGTAATTCATAAAAGAAGTACGATTGTTCAGCAATACTTATCTAAATTAACCACTTTTAATCAAGAGTTTTTCTCAGGAATTGGTGTAGTAAAATCTTACGGAATTGAGCGTCAAATTATCGCAGATTTTGATACAATTGCAGATGAAAGCAAAGAAAAAAATATTCATTTACATAAAGCAAATGCACTTTTTTTTCCATTAATGATTCTATTAATTGGGTTAAGTAACCTAATCGTAATTTACATTGGTGGAAAACAATATATAAATGACGAAATTCAAATTGGAACCATTATCGAATTTCTATTATATGTAAATATTCTTACATGGCCAGTTGCTGTTGTAGGTTGGGTAACTTCAATGATACAACAAGCTGAAGCTTCGCAAGCTCGAATAAATGAGTTTTTAGAAGAAGTTCCAGAAATTAAGAATAATAATACTTTACCAACTGAATTACAAGGAGAAGTTACATTTAAAAATGTAACTTTTACTTATGATGATACGAATATTACTGCTTTAAAAAACATCAACTTTACTATAAAAAAGGGAGAAACTGTCGCTATTTTAGGAAAAACTGGTTCTGGAAAATCTACAATTATTGAATTAATTGCGCGTTTATACGACACCAAAAAAGGAGAAATTCTTTTGGACGGACAAAATATTTTAAATGCCAATTTAAATGATGTTAGAAATCAGATTGGTTTTGTGCCACAAGATCCTTTCTTATTTTCTGAAACAATCGAAAACAATATTAAATTCGGAAAAGAAGATGCGACTGAGGCAGAAATAATTCAGGCTTCGAAAGATGCTGTTGTTTATGAAAATATTATCGATTTTCCACGTGGTTACAAAACCATTTTAGGCGAAAGAGGTGTAACTTTGTCTGGCGGACAAAAACAGCGTGTTTCCATTGCTAGAGCGATTATTAAGAACCCGAAAATATTAATTTTCGATGATTGTTTATCTGCAGTTGACACAGAAACCGAAGAAAGAATTTTAGAGAATTTAAAGAAAGTTTCCCAAAATAAAACTACTTTTATTATTAGTCATCGTGTTTCGTCTGCAAAAAATGCGGATAAAATTTTGGTGTTAGATAATGGAAAAATCACACAACAAGGAACTCACAATCAATTAATAACGCAAGAAGGTTATTACAAAGATTTGTACGAACAACAACTTTTAGAAAAAGAAAATTAATCTTTAACATTGCTACATTAAATATTTTGTTAGATTTGTTGAGTAAAATAAAAATTATAAATATTATTTTTTAAGATTATGGCAGAGAGAGTTGAACAGGAAGAAATTTTTTCACAGGTATTAAGAGCAGGAAGAAGAACGTATTTTTTTGATGTTAGAGCCACAAAAGCAGACGATTACTACTTAACTGTTACAGAAAGTAAAAAATTTACGCACGATGATGGAACTTTCCATTACCAGAAACACAAAATTTATTTATATAAAGAAGATTTTTCTGATTTTCACGAAATGCTAAAGAAAGCAACAGATTATATCGTTACTGAAAAAGGAGACGAAGTAATTAGCGAACGTCACCAAAAAGATTTCAAAAAAGAAGAACCAAAAGAAGACGAAGTAAAAGCTCCAGAAAGCTTTACAGATGTTTCTTTCGACGACATATAAACGCAGTCTTAGACTGTTTGATTATTAGCCTATTTATGGAATAATTATTCTTGAATAAGTTAATCGAACCGATTTCAATTCAAATTCAATTTACTTACTAAGAGAACCGCAAATTTATTTTTGCGGTTTTTTTTGTTGAAAAATGCTACGAATTCATGTATTATCAAAGATTTTTTTTTGAAACAACATACTCAATTTTTGTAGAAAAATTTTGTGACTTTGCGCATTTGCGAGAAATATTTTACGAGAAAAACCTATAAAATCTGTATCAGAAAAAAATTACAAAACACGTTTCATCGTCTTCGACTTAGAAAAAGTCTCCTCCCACTCTTTATTAGCGATACTATCTTTTGTAATTCCACCACCAATATAAATAGAAGCAGTATTCTTATCAATTTTCATACAACGTAAGTTCACAAATAAATGGGTTTCTTTTTTATCTTTTTGGGAAGGATTAAAATTTATTTCTCCTAAAAAACCTGTATAAAAACTTCGTTTATAATTTTCGTTTTCTAAAATAAATTCTTTTGCTGTATTTCTTGGTAAACCACAAACTGCAGGTGTTGGATGTAATGCAGAAATCAGTTCTTTTAATGATGAATTTTTATTCAAATTTCCAGAAACCTTTGTTCTTAAATGTAGTAATGTACCTGCTTTTATAGTTTCTGTTTTGTTTATTTGTAATGAATTTGCAATATTTTCTAATTGGTGTTCAATAAAATCGGTTACCAATTGTTGCTCTTCCAATTCTTTCGATTTCCAAACAATATTTTCATTCGAGTTTGCGACTTGCGTTCCTGCCAAAGACATGGTTTTAAAAACCTCCTCTTCAACTTCTAATAATGTTTCTGGAGTTGCACCCAACCACAAACCTACTTTTGGGTGATACCAAACATATACAAACGCATTTTTATAAGTTGATAAAAGCTTTTTGTAAACTGCAACCAAATCGAAATTTTCTAAAAAAACTAATTCCTCTCTTGAAATAACTACTTTTTGCATGGCTCCCATTTTTATGGAATCAATTGCTTTTTCAATAATTTTAATATGATTCTCTTTGGAAGAATTATCAGAAATAAAAATTTCATTTAGAGAATTATTAAATTTAAAATCGATTTTTTCTTGGAAAAATTCTGCTTTTTCATCTGGAAATAAAATGGCTTTTTCTTCAGAATTAAAAGGCGCAAATACAAAACCACTTTCACTATAATTTTTAGAATAATGCAAGGCATCATCATTCATAAAAAAACCAGAAATTTCTGTAGCATTTGGTTTTCTGTAAGCTACAAAAGGTTTTTCTGCAGCATAAAAAGTGTGTATTTTATCAAAAATAAGATTCAATATTTTTGTTTTTAAAATTTAATTATTGAATTTATTTTCTAATATCTAAAACGATGTTCGTCATTTTAGCAACGGAAATTAAATTTTCTTCTTCATCTACAATCGTAACTTCCCATAAATGAGTAGTTCTACCTTTATGAATATTTTTAGCTGTAGCAAACACAACACCTTCACGTTTGCTTTTTATATGATTTATCGAGAGCTGAATTCCGTTTATAAATTGAGATTTATTATCAATAAAAAAATTAGAAGCAGCACTTCCAACACTTTCTGCAAGCGCTGCTGTTGCACCTCCATGCAATTGCCCATAAGGCTGGTGTACTCTCGAATTTACAGGCATTTTCGCAGTTAAAAAATCTTCGCCAATAGCAACATATTCAATATCAAGTGTTTCCATAAGCGTGTTTTTAGAACGCTTGTTAAATGCTTTTAAAATTTCAGAATTATCCATAACCTCTACTTTATAATGTAAAAGTACGTATAAAAAATTGTATTTTTGCAGTTGAAAAGCTTACTCATTTTATGTACAAGATACGCGTAATTTTAGATACAAAAGAAGATGTTATTAGAACCATACTCGTTAGTGATTCCTTTAATTTAGAGGATTTGCATTTTACGATTGCCAAATCTTTTGGTTTTAATGGACAAGAAATGGCTTCTTTTTACAGAACAGACTCAGAATGGAATCAAGGAGAAGAAATTCCATTATTTAATATGGCAGAAGCTGGCGAAGAAGTTTCTATGAAAACTTGTGCTTTGGTAGAAACTTTACCAGAGGAAAATGATAAACTAATTTATGTCTACGATTTCTTAAAAATGTGGACATTTTACGTAGATGTTATTGAAATCACTTCAGAAATTAAAGAAAACTTACCTGCAATTGTGCTTACTGTCGGAGAAATTCCTGATGAAGCTCCAGAAAAAGAGTTTGTTGCAGATAAGTTAGATAGTCCTTTTGAAGATGAGGATGATGACTTCGATCCTTTCGACGATTTCGATTTCAACGAATACTAATATTTGTCTAACTTATATAAATTATTTAACTATAACTTTTTAAGATTCAACAATTAAACATTTTCATAATTATACATTTTTCAAGTAACAAATTTGTAATTTAGTCGTCTTACAACTATAATCGACTAAACACAATTTCTTTGGAAACTATTCTATCACTCAAAAATCTCGACAAAAAATACGGAGCTGTACATGCAGTAAACAATCTTTCTTTTGATATTCAAAAAGGAAATGTTTACGGAATTCTTGGCCCAAATGGAAGTGGAAAATCTACCACATTAGGTATAATCTTAAATGTTGTAAACAGAACTTCTGGAGAGTTTTCTTGGTTTAATGGTAACCTCTCTACACACGAAGCTTTAAAAAAAGTAGGTGCAATTATAGAACGCCCAAACTTTTATCCATACATGACTGCAAGTCAAAACCTGAATTTAATTTGTACGATTAAAGGAGTTTCCCCAGAAAAAATTGACGAGAAACTAAAAACTGTAAATCTTTACGAACGAAGAAATAGTAAGTTTAAAACTTTTTCTTTAGGGATGAAACAACGTTTGGCAATTGCATCTGCATTGTTAAATGATCCTGAAATTTTAATTTTAGACGAACCAACAAATGGATTAGATCCACAAGGAATTCATGAAATTCGTCAAATAATTCAGCATATCGCAAGTACTGGAACCACTATTTTATTGGCCTCTCACTTATTGGACGAAGTAGAAAAAGTATGTTCTCATGTAGTTGTTATAAGAAAAGGAATAAAATTATACAGTGGAAGAGTTGATGAAATGACTGCTTCAAATGGTTTATTCGAATTAAAAGTGGATTCTGGTGAGCCAAAATTATTAGAAGTTCTCGAAAAACATCCTGCAATTGGAAAAGTTATAAAAGAACATGAAACAATTATTGCTACTTTAAGTACGAATATTTCTTCAACAGAAATAAATTCATTCTTATTCGAAAACGGAATTACATTATCTCATTTAGTGAAACGTAAACCAAGTTTAGAACAGCAATTCTTAGATTTAACAAACAATAACTAACCCAAAAAGTCGGTTCAAGCCCAACCATAACTTAGACATCCAAAATACAAAATATCATGTTAAGATTATTAACAATAGAATTTCATAAACTAAAATACAATAGTGCCAGTAAGGTTCTATCACTTATATACTTTGGCTTATTGGCTGCAATCGCATTAATTGCTGCGATTAAATTCGACATTGGTCCTATAAAATTTCATTTAGCAGAAATTGGAATTTTTAATTTTCCATATATCTGGCATTTTAATACTTATATGGCAGCTATTTTAAAGTTTTTTCTTCTCTTAGTTATTGTTTCTATGATGGCGAATGAGTACAGCTATAAAACTTTAAAACAAAATTTAATTGACGGATTAAGCAAAAAAGAGTTTATACTTTCTAAGTTTTATACTGTAATCGTTTTTGCATTAATTTCTACACTTTTTGTTTTTGTAGTTTCTTTAATCTTAGGTTTTTTCTATTCAGATTATACTGAGTTTGCAATTATAACTTCTGGTTTAGAGTATTTAGTTGCTTTTTTTATTAAGCTAGTTGGTTTCTTTTCTATGGGACTATTCTTTGGTATTTTAGTAAAAAGATCCGCATTTGCTGTTGGAGCAATGGTTGTGTGGTTTATTGCAGAAAGTATTTTTAAAGGCTATCTATTCTGGACATTCAAAAACGCAGAAAACACTAGCGAAAAAGTAGATGGTGTAATGCAGTTTCTTCCATTTGAAGCAATGTCTAACCTAATTAAGGAACCATTTTCTAGATTAGGAGCAGTAAGATCTGTTGCGAGCCAAATTGGAGAGACTTTTACAAAAAGCTATTCTGTAGATTTCTCTACCATTGTAATTGTTTCTGTTTGGACTTTTATATTTATTTATTTGTCTTTTGTACTGTTAAAAAAGAGAGATTTGTAGTACTTTTTAGATATATTTGACGTTTACAATAGAAATATAGTCAAATGAAGAAATTTTTTCCACTATTTTTAATATTTATTGCATTAAACACATTTTCACAAAAAGAAGCTAACTTTTGGTATTTTGGTTTTAATGCTGGTCTAGATTTTACGGATTGCGATCCTAAAGCTATTGATAATGGTAAATTAAATACATTTGAAGGGTGTTCGACTATTTCAAATTCAAGTGGAGAATTACTTTTTTACTCAGATGGAATAACTGTTTGGGATAAAAATCACGACATCATGCCAGGTGGAACTGGACTTAGAGGAAATCCTTCAAGTGCGCAATCTGCATTATTTGTTCCTCATCCAACTGATAAAGATTTATATTACCTTTTTGTAGTTGGTGGTCAAGGAGATGCTGGTTTTTTTTATTACACAATCGATATAACTCAAAATGGAGGTTTGGGTAGTGTTATTACAGGGCCAGTAGATTTAAGTGATGGAAATAGTAGTGATTGGACAGAAAGAGTTACTGCTATTCAATCTTCAAAAAGTAATGAAATTTGGGTGATTTCTGCAAGTAAAAGAAATTTATATTCATATTTAGTTAACAATAGTGGTGTTGAAAGAACACCAATAATTACCAATATCGATAATACAGATATTGGAACTAGAGGTAGTTTAAAAGTCTCTCCTGACGGAACTAAATTAGTTATTACAAGCCAAGGTACAGATTGCTTATTGTTTAATTTTAATGCAGATAATGGTAGAATTACAAATAAAAGCATATTAAATGCTGGTGACGTAAGTTATGGAGCGGAATTTTCTCAGACAGGAAATAGGCTATATATTTCTACAGGTAGCCATAACCAAACTGCTGGTGCATTCCCACAAGATGCTTTTATTTATCAATTTGATTTAACTAAAAGATCCATTACAGATATAAACAATTCTAGAAATATTATAAATAATTGGTTGGGTTATAGAGGTGCCTTACAACTTGGCCCAGATGCAAGAATTTATTACGCAACAAGTGGAGAAACAAGTCTAGGTGTTATTAATAAACCAGAAGAATTAGGAAGCGATGTTATTTATGAGCAAGAAGGAATCTCTTTAGGGTCAAAAGTTTCTTCTGAAGGTTTACCTCCTTTTATTCAGTCTTTCTTTAAAGTTGCTTTAACTGATGTAGATACAGGTAGAAAAATTATTGGTGAATTTTTAGTTTGTATAGGAGATACAAAAAATTTAGGTATTAGTAGTATTTTAGATTTTGATGACACTGCAGATACAGCAGAACCAATAACTTACGAATGGTATAGAGATGGAGCTCCTTTATCAGTTGGTAACACTAGTCAGATTGTTGTTGGTAATCCAGGAAGGGATACAGATGGAATTTATTCTTTAAAAGCAATATACTTTAATAAATGTGGTAGAGAAAGATCGTTAGAAGCTGTTGCACAAGTAAGATTTGAACCAAAGCCTACAGTAAATTCTATAGATATCTATGATCAATGTGATTATGATTCTAATTCTATTGATGGTTTTACAACATTTAATTTAGAATCTAAAGAACCCCAACTAACTGGAGGAGCAACTGATGTAATTGTCGAGTTTTTTGAAGATGATGATACTCCAATTATCGATAAAGTAGGTTATATAAATAGAGATGTAGCGAATATAACAAATCACGTTATTAAAGTTAAAATTACAAATACAAATACTGGATGTTTTCAATTTGGTAGTATGGAATTAAAAGTAACACCAACATCTGGTAGTTTCAATTCTTTTGATTCCATTTACGAACAAGAAATAAATATATCTTCTACTCCAGAAATAAACAGTGAAGGTTCTAACGATGCTATTTTTAATTTTGAAGCTAAAATAGATGATATTATTTTAGCTTCTGGAGGTGCTTTTAACAGAACAGACAATCAATTTTCTTTTTACCAGACAAGAGAAGATGCAGAAAAAGAAACGGATGTAATTAAACCTCCATACGATACGTATCATTTTACAAATGAAACAGATATATATGTAAGAATTTCTAAAAATAATACCTGTGAAGGAATTGGTCTTTTTAAGTTATTTGTATTAGAAATTCCAGAACCAATGGGCAACACAAGTATAGTTCCATTATGCATAAATTTCCCAGAAAATGTTCCTGTTTTAGAGACAAAACCTCTAAATGGAAGTTCCAATGATCCTTCTGACACTTATAAATGGTACTTAAATAATAGTTTAATTAGTGGCGAAACAGATCGAATATTAAATGCTAGTAAAGAAGGAACTTATAAGGTAGAAGCAAGTAGATTCTATGGAAATGATTCAGGTACAGAAGACGATATAACTATAATAGGTTACAATACATTTACAGTGGAAGAATCTAGCACTGCAATCATAGAATCTTTGGATTTAGTAGACGACCAAGATCTTTTAGAAGAAAACACATTAACTATAAAAGTTAACGGAAAAGGAAATTACGAATATGCTTTAAATAGTAATGCCATTACTGCCTTTAGAAAAGGAGAAGAAAACCTATCTTATACATTTACAAATGTAGAACCAGGTTTAAATACTGTTTATATAAGAGATATTAAAGATTGTGGAATAGTATCTACTAAAGAAATATCTTTTGTATATTTTCAAAGACATTTTTCTCCAAATGAAGATGGAGAGTTTGATACATGGAAAGTACAAGGAATAGATAATACTTTCTACACAGTAGTTGATATGCAAATTTTCGATAGATATGGTAAGCTATTAAAGGTAATAAATTTAAAAACAGAAAGTGGTTGGAATGGTACTATAAATGGAAAAATGATGCCTTCGAATGATTATTGGTACAATGCTACATTAATTGATAAAAATGGAAAAGTCCGTAAAAAAACTGGAAATTTTGCTCTAATTAGAAAGTGATTTTTAAAACTACACCACATTGTTTAAATTATAAATTATTTTTTTAGATGAAAAATTATTTAATTCTATTTATATTATTTTTTACACTAAATATATTTTCTCAAAATGAAACAAATCATTGGTTATTTGGGAACAATGCTCATGTAGTATTTTCTAATGAGGATGATAATTTAACAGTTTTAAATGATAGTAAAACATCAAGTTCTAAAGGATCTGCTTCAATCTCCGATAAAAACGGAGATTTACTTTTTTATACAAATGGAATTAATGTTTGGAATAAAAAGCATCAAAGAATGCTTGGTTCTTCAGGAATATCATTAATTGCAAATGATATTGAAGCTCAAAATTCAATTATAATTCCAAAGCCTAATTCTAACAATATATACTACATTTTTACAATAAAAACTGTAGATCCTGAAAACGATATAAATTCTGCAAACGCTGGTTTATATTATTCTATTGTAGATATTTCAAAAAATAATAATCTAGGTTTACTTATAGAAACAAATATTTTAATTAAAAAAAATGTAGTTGGAAAAATAAGTGCTGTTCATCATAAAAATGGAAAAGATATTTGGGTTTTAACAAATGGAAAAAAAACTGAAACCGAAGACTATTATGATGTTTTTTATTCTTTCTTAATAGATTCTTCTGGTGTAATTAAAGATCCTGTAGTTTCAGAAAATGGAGACATATTTATATTCGATTCACTTGGTGAATTAAAACTCTCTCCTAATGGAGAAAAAGTTGTCTATGCTGCAAACGATTCAGGAGCTTTTGTTTTCGATTTTAACTCTAACAATGGAATTGTTTCTAATCCAAAAAGATTGTCGCTTGCAACATCTCCTGGAGACAACTCTTTTCCATATGGTGCAACATTTTCTATAGATTCCAACATTATATATTTAGAGGCATTAGATAATAGTGATAATTCTAGATTATATCAATTTGATTTAGAAAATTCAGGTTCATCAAATTTTATTAACTTTTCATTCATAATAAATCTTAATAAAAATAGAGGTGCATTACAATTAGCTAGAAATGGAAAAATTTACTATGCCACAAATTCTGGAGAAGGTTTTTTTGAAGGTCTAGAATTCTTAAATGTAATTAACAATCCATTAGGTAAAGATAGGAATGAAATTAATTTCCAACAAAATTCTGTAAATCTTTTGGAAGGTAAAAGCAGATTTGGACTACCAAATTTTATCCAATCTTATTTTCGAACAAGAATATTAAACGAAAAAGGTTGCGAAAATAGTGCTGTTAACTTTATTGTAGATACATATACAGATATACAAGATGCAGATTGGGATTTTGGAGATGGAAATACATCAACACTAATTAATCCAAACCACACTTATAACTCTCCAGGTAAATACATAGTTAAAACAACTGTAAGAATTAACAATTCACTGATAAAATTAAAAAAAGAAATCGAAATTTTTGCTCAACCAGAAGTTCAATCTGGTAAAAGCTTAAAACAATGTGATACAGATAATGATGGTATAAGTTTGTTTGATTTAACAGATATAAAAACTGAAATAACCGATATAGATAATAAACTTATTTTTTATAAAGATAACGCCGATTTAATTAGCGACAAACCAATAATTAATCCAGAAGGTTACGAAAATGAAAGTAATCCACAGAATATTATTGTAAAAGTAATTAATAAAAATGGATGTTCTAATATAACTAACTTTACCATAGAAACTTTATTTGTTCAATTAAATAATATTGATCCTATTTTCACTTGTGAAGATTCTGATGGTATTTCAGGTAATAATATGGGAGTATTTTCTTTAGCAGAAAAAAGAAAATCGATAAAGACAAATTTAAATTTATCAAATGATACAACTCTAAAATTTTATTCAAACCCTAAAGATGCTCAATTAACCAAAGATGAACTACCAGATGATTATCAAAGTATAACAACAACTATTTGGGTTAGAGCAGACAATGCTTCAGGTTGTGGAGGAATTCAATCTTTTAATGCTACTGTTAATTCACAACCAATTATAAACTTAATAGACTCTTACACTATTTGTTTTAACCCAAGTTTAAAACCTCCAATTATATTATCTGCAGATGTTAGTTCGGAAAAAAACGAATGGAGAAATAGTTTAGGAACTATAATAAGTACAGCAAAAGACTTTACCCTTACTAATACAGGAATTTATTCTTTAACCTCTTACAATACAGAAAATGGTATAGAATGTTCCTATACAAAAGAATTTGAAGTTATAAATCCGGAAAGTGCTGTTTTTTCTGATGTATTAGTAAATACAGAAGATGAAACAAATAATACTTTAGAAATATTTATAGATGGGAATAGTACTTATGAATTTTCTTTAGATAATAATATATTTTTTGGAAATTCGAATAACTATACCTTTACAAAAGTAACCCCAGGTTTAAGAACCGTTTATGTAAGAGATATTAATAATTGTGAAACACCTATCCAACAAAAAGTATCTGTTTTAGGAACTAAAAAATTTTTCACTCCAAATGGAGATGGAAAAAATGATTATTGGAATATTAGAGGCCTAGATCCCAATTTTTTTAAATCTATAAATATTGTAATTTTTAATAGATATGGAAGAATTGTAGCATCCATAAACGATTTTAACTCTCCAGGTTGGGATGGAACTTTTAACGGAAAAATGTTAATCTCTAATAATTATTGGTTTACTGTTGAAATTATTGATATGGATGATAATGTTATTAAAAAAACAGGAAATTTCGCTCTAATTAGAAAATAATAAATAAAAAAGTATCCGTATTTTTACAGTATGGATTTTAAATTGGTATCAGAATTTTCTCCAACAGGAGATCAACCACAAGCAATTAAAGAACTTTCTAACGGAATTTTATCTGGAGAAAAGTACCAAACCTTATTAGGTGTTACTGGTTCTGGAAAAACTTTTACAGTTGCGAATGTTGTAAAACAGGTTAAAAAACCGACTTTAGTTTTAGCACACAATAAAACTTTGGCTGCACAATTATATTCTGAGTTCAAACAATTTTTCCCCGAAAATGCAGTAGAGTATTTCGTTTCTTATTACGATTATTATCAGCCAGAAGCGTATATTCCTGTAACTGGAACGTTTATAGAAAAAGACTTATCTATCAATGAAGATATAGAGAGATTACGTTTAAGCACCACTTCTTCCCTACTTTCAGGGCGAAGAGATGTTTTAGTTGTAGCATCTGTTTCTTGTTTATATGGTATTGGAAATCCAACAGAGTTTAAGAAAAACGTAATTCCTATTCAAGTTGGTCAACAAATTTCCAGAACCAAATTTTTACACCAATTAGTACAGAGTTTGTATTCTCGAACAGAAGTAGAAATAAAAAGTGGAACTTTTAAAGTAAAAGGCGATGTCGTTACAATTTATCCTTCTTATGGAGATAATGGTTACAGAGTTCATTTTTTTGGAGATGAAATCGAAGAAATAGAATTGTTCGATTTAGAAAGCAATACAATCATTAATACTTTTGAAGAATTAAGCATTTATCCCGCAAATTTATTTGTGACTTCACCTGATATTTTACAAAATGCCATTCATCAAATTCAAGATGATATGATGAAACAAGTCGACTTTTTCAATGAAGTAGGCAAACATTTAGAAGCAAAACGTATTAAAGAAAGAACTGAATTCGATTTAGAAATGATTCGAGAATTAGGATATTGTTCTGGAATTGAAAATTATTCTCGTTATTTAGATGGAAGATTGCCAGGAACAAGACCTTTTTGTTTGTTAGATTATTTTCCTAATGATTATTTATTGATTATTGATGAAAGTCACGTTACTGTTCCACAAACGCATGCAATGTATGGTGGAGACAGAAGTAGAAAAGAAAATCTGGTAGAATATGGTTTTCGTTTGCCAGCAGCAATGGATAACAGACCTTTAAAATTTGAGGAGTTTGAAGCCATTCAAAATCAAACAGTTTTTGTTTCTGCAACTCCTGCAGATTACGAATTACAAAAGACAGAAGGTGTTTTTGTAGAACAAATTATTAGACCAACAGGATTATTAGATCCTATTATAGAAGTAAGACCAAGTTTAAATCAGATTGATGATTTGATTGAAGAGATTCAAACCAGAGTCGAAAAAGATGAAAGAACTTTAGTAACAACTTTAACCAAAAGAATGGCAGAAGAGTTGACTAAATATTTAACAAGAGTAGATATTCGTTGTAGATATATACATTCTGATGTAGACACTTTAGAACGCGTAGAAATTATGCAAGATTTGCGTAAAGGGTTATTTGATGTTTTAATTGGAGTAAATTTATTGCGTGAAGGTTTAGATTTACCAGAAGTTTCTTTGGTTGCTATTTTAGATGCAGATAAAGAAGGTTTTTTAAGAAATACTAAATCTTTAACTCAAACCATTGGTAGAGCAGCAAGAAATGTAAATGGTTTGGCAATTTTATATGCCGATAAAGTAACTGCAAGTATGCAAAAAACGATTGACGAAACGGATCGTAGAAGAGAAAAACAGATTGCCTATAATACAAAAAACAACATCACTCCTACTCAAATTAACAAAAAAATTGATAATACATTAACGAAATCTGCTGTTTCTAGTTATCATTACGACAATGCAAAACAAGTTGCTGCAGAACAAGATTTACAATATTTACCAAAAGAAGAAATTGAAAAGCGAATTCGCTCAAAACGTAAACAAATGGAAGCTGCTGCAAAAGGTTTAGACTTTATTGTTGCTGCCCAACTACGTGATGAAATTGCTGTTTTAAAGGAAAGTATTTAAAAAAAAATCACTCCTTTATCATCCTCAATTTAATAATACTATCTATTAATTTACTTGCTTTTTTCTCGTAAATAGAGTCGTCTTTTTTAGTCCAACCATCCTTTGCGTTCTTATTAACTCTGCTATTATTTATGTACTTTAATTGTTTTTGGAGTTTTTTAATTTTTTGCTGAACAGTTAATTCTTTTTCTTCATTATAACCGAGTCTTTTTAGGTTTTCTTCTAATGTTTTAACTTGCTTTAAGTAGTTTTTTTCCTTGGCTGGAGACCATTTTTTAGCTGTTTCAAACTTTTCTTTCTGCTTATTTAGAAAATCTATTTTAGCCTTTATTTTTTTAATTAAAACTGTATAATCTTGTTCTAAAACAACAATGGTTGCTTTATTTTCTATCATAGAAATAGCTCCAAACGAAAAGTTAGTTGCAAAAATAAAGAGTAAAAAAAATGTAATTTTAAAAGAGAGTTTCATAAAATATAAATATACTATTTTCATTTCAAAAATTAAGCCAAAAAAAAGCCTTTACAAAAATGCAAAGGCTTTTATTTATAATATTAAGCTTTTTAAGAAGCTTCCAAAACTTCTTGTACTTTGTCTGCAGCTTCTTGGAATTCTGTTGCAGAAATAATTTCCATACCAGAATTGTCTATTAATTCTTTCGCTTCTTTTGCATTAGTACCTTGTAAACGACAAATAATAGGAACATTTATTCTATCTCCCATACTTTTATATGCATCTACAACACCTTGTGCAACTCTGTCACAACGAACAATACCTCCAAAAATATTTACTAAAATTGCTTTTACGTTTGTATCTTTTAAAATAATACCAAAAGCAGTTTCAACTCTTTGTGCATCTGCTGTTCCACCAACATCTAAAAAGTTAGCAGGTTCTCCTCCAGATTCTTTAATTAAATCCATAGTTCCCATTGCTAAACCAGCTCCGTTAACCATACAACCAACATTTCCATCTAAATCTACATAGTTTAAACCAGCAGCTTTTGCTTCTACTTCAATTGGGTTTTCCTCTCTTAAATCACGCATTGCCGCATAATCTCTATGTCTATATAATGCATTTTCATCTAAAGATACTTTAGCATCTACAGCCATAATTTTATCGTCAGATGTTTTTAACACTGGGTTAATCTCAAACATTGCAGAATCTGAACCAATATATGCTTTGTATAAATTCGTAACAAATTTTGTCATTTCTTTTAAAGCAACTCCAGATAAACCTAAGTTAAAAGCAATTTTACGTGCTTGAAAAGGCATAATTCCTAATAAAGGATCTATTTCTTCTGTAAAAATTAAATGAGGAGTTTCTTCTGCAACTGTTTCAATATCCATTCCACCTTCTGTAGAATACATAATCATGTTTCTACCAGTAGCTCTGTTTAATAAAACTGACATATAATATTCTTCTGGCTCAGAATCTCCAGGATAATAAACATCTTCGCAAATTAAAACTTGATTTACTTTTTTACCTTCTGCAGATGTTTGTGGCGTAACTAACATCATTCCAATAATTTCATTAGAAATGCTTTCTACTTCAGCTAAATTTTTAGCTAATTTTACCCCTCCACCTTTTCCACGACCACCTGCGTGAACTTGTGCTTTTATAACATGCCAACCAGTTCCGGTTTCTGCAGTTAACTGTTTTGCTGCATCTACAGCTTCTTTATGACTACTTGCAACAATTCCGCGTTGTATTCTAACACCAAAACTGTTTAAAATTTCTTTTCCTTGATATTCGTGTAAGTTCATTCTTGTAAATGTTTAAAACGTTCACAAAAATACAAATTCAGATGTGAATCTGCACAAACTTTCAAATAAAAATAACAAAAGTTATAATCTTTAAATTTCTTTAAGAAATCTTTAACGTTTCTAAAGTGTAACGGTTCTAAATTAAAGGAGTCTTTCTATTAATTAACACAATTTTGTAAAATTTTATAAGTACGTTAAATAATTTTGCAATTGCTATTACTTACTATCAACCTAAGCAACATGTTCAAAAAAATCTACTTACCATTATTATTAATGTGTATTTCTTTTCAATTGAGTGCACAAATTAATAAGGATCGAAAAAAAGTTACAACTACAAGAATTAAAAAAGCTCCAAAAATTGATGGAATTTTAGATGATGAAGCATGGAAAAATGCGGAAGAGTTAACAAATTTTATCATTTTTAGACCCGATAATGGTGTTGCAGTTAAAGATCAATATCAAACTACAGTAAAAGTTGTTTATGATGATGATGCTGTGTATATTTCTGCAATAATGTTAGATCTAGACCCAGAAAATATTCCTCGAGAATTTGCAGTTAGAGATAATTTTGGACTAGCAGATTTCTTTTTGGTAACTATAAACCCAAATGACGATGGCCAAAATCCGTTTGAATTTATTATACAAGCAGCAGGAAACAGAATAGATGCCAAAGTTTCTAATGGAGACGAAGATATAAATTGGAGTGCTGTTTGGGAAGGCGAAACTAAAATAACTGACAAAGGTTGGAATGCTGAAATGAAAATTCCATATAGAGCCATTCGTTTTGCTAACAGACCTATACAATCTTGGGGATTCAACTTTCACAGAAGATTAGAAAAATTAAACGAACAACATACTTGGACACATATAGATAATGCTGTTGGAAGATGGACGCAATATGATGGTTTAATTGAAGGTTTTAATAATTTAAAACCGCCAACAAGGTTAAATTTATATCCTTATGCGTCTGCAACTTCTGTTTCTTTTGACGGAGAAACAACGTACGATTATAGTGTTGGTATGGATTTAAAATATGGTATAACAGATAATTTTACATTGGACGCAACTTTAATTCCAGATTTTAGTCAAGTTGGTTTCGATAATGTAGAATTGAATTTAGGTCCTTTCGAGCAACAATTTACAGAACAACGTCAGTTTTTTTACAGAAGGTACAGAACTTTTTAATAAAGGAAATCTATTTTATTCTAGAAGAATTGGAGGTGCTCCAATAGACCAATTCAATGTTTCTTCAACATTAATTAAACAAGATAATTTCGATTCTAATGGTCAAAGAATAAACGAAGAAATTATAGATTATCCTGGAAAAGTAACCATGCTAAATGCTGTAAAAATATCTGGTAGAACAAAAAGTGGTTTAGGAATTGGCTTTTTTAATGCTATTACACAAACAACACAAGCAACCATTAGAACAACTACAGAGCAGATGAATGGTGCTACAACTTCAGAAACAATTACAAACAGAAAAGAAGTTATAAACCCATTCTCTAACTATAATATTATGGTTTTAGACCAACAATTTAACCAGAATTCTACAATAACATTAATTAATACAAATGTAACTAGAGATGGTCGTTTTAGAGATGCTAATGTTACTGCTTTAGATTGGCATATAGAAACAAAAGACAGTAAGTACAATGTAGATGGTTCTGTTAGAATGAGTAATATTTTTGACGATGTTAATAACCCCAATACTGGTTATACTTTCGATAATAGTTTTGGATACAATTCTGGGCATTGGAATTGGGAACTGGGTTACAATTTCGAAAACAAAGATTTTAACCCTAACGATTTAGGAATTTTGTTTAGCAACAACGAACAAACAATTTACGGAAGTGCTGGTTGGCGAACTTTACAGCCCACAAAAAAATACAATAGAGTAAATATAAATTTTTACAACCAAGCTAATTTTCAGCATTTTTCTGGAGTTTTTACTGGCTACAATGCTGGTTTAAATGCTTCTGCACAAACTAAAAAACGTTTAACTTTTGGTGGAAACTTAAACTATGGTTCCGAAAATAGAGATTATTTCGAGCCAAGACAAGGAAACACAAGTGGTATTTACTTTTTAAGACCAGAAAGAATGAATATAAATACTTGGATTTCTACCAATTCTCAGAAAAAATTAGAACTAAATGCAGATATTTATTTTACTAATTATACAAACCATCCACAACAAAATTATGGTTTTAGCTTGAGTCCTCGTTATCGATTTACGAATCAATTTTCTTTGCAATATCAGTTAAATTATAACAAAAAAGAAAACGATCAAGGTTATGTAGATGAAGATGTTAATAATATTATTTTCGGGCAAAGAGATAGAAAAAGTTATACAAATACAATATCTGGAAAATACAATTTTAGCACAAAGTCTTCCCTTTCTTTAAGTTTTAGACATTATTGGAGTGATGTAGCTTATAAAGATTACTACAATTTAAATTCGGATGGTTCTCTTTCTAACAACAATAATTACATAGGTGAAGATGTTAATTTTAATAGTTGGAACTTAGATTTAAACTATTTCTGGCAATTTGCTCCAGGAAGTCAATTAATTGTTTTTTATAGAAATTCTATTTTCGATGCGAATAGTAATTCTGGTTTAGATTTCTATGAAAATTTAGAAAATTTATTCGATCAACCAAATCAGCATACTTTTTCTGTAAGGTTTGTATATTTTATAGACTACAATGCTATAAAGAATTTATTTTAAGTTCTTTTGGGTTGATTGATTTAATAAAGTTTGATACGAAATCAGAAATGCATTATGCGTTTCTGATTTCTTTTTTATACTTCATCTTAAAAAAAACTTTTTCTCTGTAAGGTTTGTATATTTTATAGACTACAGTACTATAAAGAATTTATTTTAAGTTCTTTTGGGTTGATTGATTTAATAAGATTTGATATGAAATCAGAGATGCGTTATGTGTTTCTGATTTCTTTTTTATACTTTCGTTTGAAATTCAACAAAAGATGATTGTTAGCAAAAATATTCATAAATATTATGGTGATGTAGAAGTACTCAAAGGAGTAGATTTGCACATAAAAAAAGGTGAAATTGTTGCAATTGTTGGTCCATCTGGAGCTGGAAAAACTACACTTTTACAAATTTTAGGCACTTTAGATAAACCTTTAAAAGAAAAAAACTTTGAACTTTCTATAAACGATATTTCTCTCAAAAATTTATCGGATAAAAAATTATCATCATTTAGAAATAAACATATTGGGTTTATTTTTCAATTTCATCAATTATTACCAGAATTTACAGCATTAGAAAATGTGTGTATTCCTGCATTTATAGGAAAAAAAGGAAAAAAAGAAACTGAAAAAAGAGCCCAAGAAATTTTAAACTTCTTAGGTTTATCTCATAGAATCGACCATAAACCAAACGAACTTTCTGGTGGAGAGCAACAACGTGTTGCAGTAGCAAGAGCTTTAATTAACAATCCATCTGTAATTTTAGCAGATGAACCAAGTGGAAATTTAGACAGCGAATCTGCTAAAAATTTACACGAATTATTTTTTAAACTTCGAGATGAATTTGGCCAAACTTTCGTTTTAGTTACTCATAATAAAGAACTTGCAGAAATGGCAGATAGAACACTTACCATGAAAGATGGTAAAATTATGTAGCCAAAATGAAAAATATTGGATTTATAATCGTACTAATTTTAACGTTAAACTCTTGTGCTTCAATCTTAAATAGTAGTACAACCAAAGTTAAAATTTCTGCAGATAAGAAAAGTAAAATCATATTTAAAAATGATACAATTTCTATCTATAAGAAACAAACAGCAATTAAAGCAGAACGATCTAAAAAACCTCTTAAAATTACTGTTATAAAAGATAGTTTACAAAAAGATTTTTATATTAAAAGTAAACTATCTAGCACCTTATTGCTAAATGTTTATAATTATGGTGCTGGTTTAATTGTAGATTTATTTAGTAGTAAACGTTTTAGATATCCATCTAATTTACATTTTGTAACAGACAGTTTGTCCAATAATATTGTTTTGAGCAATAAAAAAATTACAGTTCTAACAAAAAATACATTTTTTATATACACTTATCCAATACAACTATTCGATTTTTTCTCCATTCCTATGACTACATTAGGTACAGAATATTTTGTAAAAAACAACTTTAGTTTAAGTGCAGAGTATGGTATTAATTATCCAAAAACAAAATTAAGAAGACATAATATTACCTATTTAGACGAAAAAGCTTTTACCTATAGGTTTGAAACAAAATGGTATAATAGCATTAACTTAACAAGAAATGTTCATTTAAATGAATATTTAGGGTTTGAGTTTCGCGAAATAAGAAGTCAGTATAACGATTATATAGATTATACAGATAAAAATACAAACCAAAATAATTTTATAAGAGACGATTTTGCAACCAAAAAAAGAGTTACTATATTTAATTTAAAATACGGAATACTTATACCTATTGGAAAACAATTTTATTTTGACTTTTACACTGGTTTAGGTATAAGAATTAAAAAATTTAATCATTTGAATTTAGAGTTTGATAAAACCATTCATAATTTATATGATGATGATTTTCCAACTTTTTATTTTAGAGAATTTAAAAATTATAATAAAAAAGCATTTTTAAATTTGTCTTTAGGTTGTAAGTTTGGTATAAATTTTTAAAACAAAAAATGAAAGAAACCTTATTAAATCTGCTTGTATATTTAAAAAAACCTGTATTAGAACAAGACAGTAACACAGCCCTAAATTATCGATTTAATCTGTTTTTTAAACTTTTTGCTCTTTGTGTTTTAACAGGAATTATAATTACACCAATTTTTGTTTTATTAGAAGAGCTAAATTGGGTAAATATGGATTCCCATGAAGTAGAAAAAATGTTTAAGGGAATGGCAAAATGGAAAATTTTATTAGTAGGAGCTGTTGTAATTCCTGTGATAGAAGAACTTATTTTTAGAGCACCAATTACAGCTTTTAAAAAACCGAAACATTTTAAGTTCTCATTTTACTTTTTCGCTTTAGTGTTTGGTTTTGTGCATATTAGTAATTTTGAAACAACCACAAGTGTCTTATTATTATCACCAATTTTAGTTTTACCACAAATTCTAGTCGGTTTTTATTTGGGTTACATAAGAGTGCGTTTAGGTTTGCAATGGTCTATGTTATTGCATGGTAGTTACAATGGCTTTTTTTTAGCACTTTCTTTTTTAGAAAAATAGAAACAAGTTTTATAAATAAAAAAAACTGATAATAAAAAACCTCTAAATCTTTAAATTTAGAGGTTTTTCTATTTATGATATTTTTGTCTCGATTTAAAACTTAAGAATACATTTTATCACGCAATTCTTTAATTTTCGGATCCGATAAATAATCGTCGAAAGTTGCATATCTATCAATCGCTCCTTTTGGGGTTAATTCTATAATTCTATTGGCAACAGTTTGTGCAAACTCATGATCGTGCGTAGAAAATAAAATGGTTCCTTTAAAATTAATTAAAGCGTTGTTTAAAGACTGGATAGATTCTAAATCTAAGTGATTTGTAGGTTCGTCTAACATTAAAACATTTCCTCTTTTCATCATCATTCTAGATAACATACAACGCACCTTTTCTCCTCCAGAAAGTACATCACTTTTCTTTAAAGCTTCTTCTCCAGAAAAAATCATTTTTCCTAAAAACCCACGTAAATGAACTTCTTCTCTCTCTTCTTCTGTTTGTGCATATTGTCTTAGCCAATCCACTAAATCTAATTCTCCATCTTTAAAAAAGCTTGAATTATCTAAAGGTAAATAAGATTGTGTTGTTGTTACTCCCCAAGAAAACTCTCCAGAATCTGCTTTTTCGTTTCCAGAAATAATTTGATAAAAAGCAGTAATTGCTCTAGAGTTTCTAGAAATTACAGCAACTTTATCTCCTTTATTTAAGTTGATGTGAACATCGTTAAATAAAGTTTCATCTTCGAAAGTTTTCGATAATCCTTCTACATTTAAAATTTGATCTCCAGCTTCTCTGTCTCTATCGAAAATTATGGCTGGGTAACGTCTACTAGATGGTTTAATATCTTCAACGTTTAACTTATCAATCATTTTTTTACGAGAAGTAGCCTGTTTTGACTTAGCCATATTCGCAGAAAAACGACGAATAAATTCTTCTAATTCTTTCTTTTTGTCTTCTGCCTTCTTGTTTTGTTGTGCTCTTTGTTTTGCCGCTAATTGGCTAGATTCATACCAAAAGGTATAATTTCCAGAATAATGATTTATTTTACCAAAATCAATATCAGAAATATGTGTACAAACTGCATCTAAAAAGTGTCTATCGTGCGAAACTACAATTACAGTATTATCGAAATTTGCTAAGAAGTTTTCTAACCATTGGATGGTTTCAAAATCTAAATCATTGGTAGGCTCATCCATTATTAAAACATCTGGGTTTCCAAAAAGTGCCTGTGCAATTAGAACACGAACCTTTTGTTTTCCATCTAAATCTTTCATTAACGTATAATGCAAATCTTCTTTTATACCCAAATTAGAAAGCATTGCTGCTGCGTTAGAATCTGCATTCCAACCATCCATTTCTTCAAACTTAATTTGCAACTCTCCTATTTTCTCTGCATTTTCGTCTGTATAATCTGCATATAATTCGTCGATTTGTTTTTTAATTTTAAACAAATCTTTGTTTCCCATTACTACAGTTTCTAAAACAGGGAATTCATCAAAAGCATAGTGGTCTTGTGTTAAGACAGACATACGCTTTCCTGTTTCCAAGTGTACATTTCCAGAAGTTGGTTCTTGTTTTCCAGAGATTATTTTTAGAAATGTGGATTTTCCTGCTCCATTTGCGCCAATAATTCCGTAACAATTTCCTTGTAAAAACTGCGTATTTACTTCATCGAATAAAATACGCTTACCAAATTGAACTGATAGGTTAGATACTGATAACATAGTACTATTTTTAAAATTTGTGCAAAAGTACAAATTCCATTTTTCTTTTTAGTCCTAATATTCATTAGATTTTAGATTGAAAAAGACGCCGATAAAAAATAAAAAACAACTTTTTTTTTAACAGTGAATTAACAAAGGTAACTACTTGAAATTTTTACATTTGTGGATAGTCCGAATATTATTTTATGATAAAAAAAATACTCTACATATTATTAATTTCTGTAACTTTTATTGGTTGTACAGATAGCAATAAAAATGAGCAAACGTTTTTTGGTGGTAAGATTATTAACCCAAAATCGAGACAGGTTATTTTGTATGCTATGGATAAAGTTATTGATACTTTATATTTAGATTCTAGAAATAAATTTATAAAAGATTATAAAAATTTGAATGAAGGTTTGTATTATTTTGTTCATGGTATCGAAAACCAGTACATATACTTAGAACCTAATGATAGCTTAATGCTACGTTTAAATACCTGGGATTTTGACGAATCCTTAGTTTTTACTGGTAAGGGTGCAGAAAGAAACAATATTTTAATTGACTGTTTTTTAGAAGATGAAAATGATAATCGCTTCTTTTACAGCTTAAATAAATTACAACCCACAGATTATAAGAGGAAAATTGATTCTGTTTTAAATCAGAAATTAATAACTTACCAAACTTATGTAGAGGAGCATCCAAATGAAACTGATGGATTTTTAAAAGTATTAAAAACAGCATTAACCTTTCCAATATACTCGCGTTTAGAAAGATATCCTACAGAACATTTAAAACACAAAGGTTTAAAAGATTTCCCAAAAGTAGATGCAACTTTTTACGATTATAGAACTAAAATTGATTTGAATAACGACTCCTTAATGTACTATACCCCTTATGCATCTTATATTAGAAATTATTTATATAACTACACGTTTTCTCTAGGTCACAAGCCTATGAAACATAATTATTCTTCTAAATTTACAGTAGATTTATTAAAGACCATAAATAGTAAAATTAATTCTAAGGAATCTAAAAACGCATTTTTAAAAAGAACTGTTTTAGACCATTTTTATAACAAATCTAGCTGCGATATTAATAAAGAAGCATTTGCTGTATTCGCTAAATTCTCTACAAATAAAAAAGACAAAGAGATTATAGAAAAACTTTTGGAAGATAGTAATAAATTTAGTGGAGGAGATAAATTAGAAGGGTTTACAATTTTCGATTTTACAAAGCACCCAATTAAAATTGAAGAAATTGTAAAAAATAAAAGCAGTGTTTTATTCTTTTGGAATCCAGAACATGCTTCAGAAGACTATATAGCATCAAGAATTAAACATTTTAAAAATAATTTTCCTAAACTACAGTTTCTAATTGTAAAAATCGATGGAAATGATAAAGACAGAATTGAAAAACTAGATATAAAAGAACAATACTATATAAACGAATCTAGCACTGCAAATTCTTTCTTAACTAGTAAAATGCCAAGAACAATTCTTATCAATAAACAAGGGATAATTAAAAATGGATTTGCTTCAATTTCTTCACCAAAAATCTACAATCAATTGAAGGAATTGAATAAAAATTAATAAAACAACTAAAAAATTGCCATTAATTTAATTTGGTGTACCTTTGCACGTTTTTAATTTTGAAATTTTTCAATAAAAAAACAAGTCGAAAATTATAATTTGATTTGCAGGTGGGCGTTCTGTGAATCTACAAAAATCACAGTATGTCAACATTTTTAGAATTAGGCCTAAAAGAGCCTATCAACAAAGCATTAACAGATTTAGGTTATGAAAAACCAACTGTTATTCAAGAAAAAGCAATTCCACAAATTATTTCATCTACAACCGATTTAAAAGCATTTGCACAAACAGGTACAGGTAAAACTGCTGCTTTTAGTTTACCAATATTAGAGCTTTTAGATGAGAGTAACAGCAATGTTCAAGCAATTATTTTATCTCCAACTAGAGAACTTGCAGTTCAAATTGGTAATAATATTAAAGACTTCTGTAAATACTTACCAAAAGTTAAAGTAACAACTGTTTATGGTGGTTCTAGTATGGAAGAGCAAATTAGATCTTTAAAAAGAGGTTCTCAAATTGTGGTTGGAACTCCAGGTAGAACCGTAGATTTAATTAATAGAAGAGCTTTAAAATTAGGAAACGTTCAATGGTTAGTCTTAGACGAAGCAGATGAAATGTTAAATATGGGGTTTAAAGACGAACTAGATAAAGTCTTAGAGGCAACTCCAGAAACAAAACAAACTTTATTATTTTCTGCAACATTCCCAAAAGAAGTGGAATCTATTGCAAGAAATTATATGACAAAACCAGTTGAAATTACTTCTGGTGAAAAAAACCAAGGTTCAGACAATGTAAGTCACGAATATTATTCGGTTACAGAAAGAACACGTTACCCAGCTTTAAAAAGAATTGCGGATTTAAATCCAGATATTTATGCAATTATATTTTGTAGAACTCGTAGAGAAACACAAGAAGTTGCAGACAATTTAATAAAAGATGGTTACAGTGCAGATTCTTTGCATGGAGATTTATCTCAAGGACAAAGAGATTCTGTAATGGGTAAATTCAGAAAGAAAACCATACAAATCTTAGTTGCTACAGATGTTGCAGCTCGTGGATTAGATGTTACTGAATTAACACACGTTTTAAACCACAAATTACCAGATCAAATAGAAAATTACACACATAGAAGTGGTAGAACTGGTAGAGCAGGAAATAAAGGTATTTCTATTGTTTTGGTGAATGGAAAAGAAAAAGGAAAATTACGCCAAATCGAAAGAATTATAAAAAAGAAATTTGTAGAAACGAAAGTTCCTACAGGGAAAGAGATTGTTAAAAATCAATTAATGAACTTGATTGATAAGGTTCACGAAACAGAAGTTAACGAATCTGAAATTAGCGAATTTTTACCAAGCATTTACGAGAAATTAGAAAGCTTAAATAGAGAAGAATTAATTCAAAAATTTGTTTCTTTAGAGTTTAATACGATGTTAAAGTATTACGAAAACGCTAAAGATTTAAACGATTTATCTTCAAGAGACAATTCTAGAGCGAGAGCTACAGACGACAACATGACTCGTTTCTTCATAAATATCGGTAGAAAAGATAGTTTGAATCCTGCAAAATTAATTGGTTTAATTAACGACCAAAATATTGGAGACAAAATAGAAATTGGAGCAATTGATATTTTAGATACTTTTTCTTTCTTTGAAATTGATAAAAATTTCGAAGACAAAACATTGGAAGCTTTCTCATCAAATCAACCAGATTTTGATGGACGATCTGTAAACGTAGAAATTACGAAAAAAGAACGTTCTGGTGGTGGAAGAAGAGGTGGTAAAAAACCTTTTGGAAAAAAAGATGGAGGTTTTGGAAGACGTAGAAGTTCAGACGGACCTTCTTCTAGAAGAAGCAGTGATAATGGTGGTGGAAGAGGAAGATCTTCAGACAGACCTGACAGAAGTTCTGGTGGAGATAGAAAATCTGGCGGTTTTGGAAGAAAGCGTAAAGAAAGATAGAGAATTTTAATTCTTTAAAATATACAAACCTCACTCCTATTTATAGGAAGTGAGGTTTTTTATTTTTTATAACTTATTGAAAGATAATTTTTGAAGAAATTTTCGCCACAAATTCACGAATGAAAAAGTTGAGAGCAGGAAATTGGAAGTTGGAAGTTGGAAGTTAGAAGTTAGAAGTTAGAAGTTAGAAGTAAAATTCGTGAATTCGTGAATTCGTGAAATTGATATCTAAACCTCAAACTTTCTAAAGTCTTAATTCTTACAACTTAAAACACAAACTACTTTATTCGTATTGTTTCATTTCTTCATCATAAAAAGCACCAGCTTTATCCATTAAATCGGCTAATTCTGTAGCAATATCTTCTTCATTTTCTCCTGTTAAATCTTCGAACCACTCGATTTCATCATCTTTTAAATTGATTACAAAACGAGGAAACTCTGTGTGTAAAACAAAAATATCTTCAGGAAAATTACTGTTATCTGCTAATAAAAATTTTGGTAAATTCATTTTATATATTTTTTAGCAAGGGCTTAAACCCCTTGTTGTTAAGTTTGTATTTTTTGTTGGAGCTCTTTTTCTTTTATCAACTTTAAAGTTAAGGAATTAAATCTGATAAATAATAAAATCGAAGCTGTTGTTAAACCCGCTAATAAACCCAACCAGATTCCAAAACTTCCATACATTTCTTCTTTTCCTAAAAAATAAGAAACTGGAAACCCCACAATCCAATAAGATATAAAAGTTAAAATGGTTGGTATTTTAACGTCTTGCAAACCACGTAATGCCCCTAAAACTACTACTTGAATACTATCAGATATTTGAAAAAATGCGGCTGCTAATAACAATTTAGAGGCGATTGATAAAACATCCATATTATCCACATAGTTTTCAGCATCACTTAAATCTACATAAATATTAGGTAAACTTTTATGGAAAATAAAGAATATTAAAGCAAAGAAAATAGCCAATAAAGTCCCAAGGAAAAAAAGTGAAAATGCAATTCTGCGTAATTCTTTAAAATTCTGTAATCCTTTTTGGTTTCCAACGCGAATCATAGAAGCAACACTTAAACCCATTGCCACCATAAAAGTCATAGAAGATAAATTTAATGCGATTTGATTTGCAGCTTGCGGATTCTTTCCCAGTAAACCACTCAACCAAATTGCAGCTGTAAAAATAGCAACTTCAAAAAACATTTGCATCGCACTTAAAGAACCTAAATTTATAATTCTTTTAATCATTAAAGTATCTAAAACAAAGAATTTAATATCCTTAACAATACGTCCAGAACGTTCTTTAAAACGTAAAACCAACCACAAATAAATAACCATAATTATTCTAGAAACTAAGGTTCCATAAGCAGCTCCAACAATACCCATTTCAGGGAAACCAAACTTTCCAAAAATTAAAACATAGTTTAAAATTACGTTTATAATATTTGCTAAAAGCGTTGCATACATTGGATATTTAGTCATAGACATTCCATCACTAAACTGTTTAATTGCTTGAAAAATTATTAATGGAATCAACGAAAAAGCAACTAAATCTAAATACGGAATTGCCAAAGCAACCACTTCCTCTGGTTGCTGCATTAAATACATTAAAGGTTTTGAAAAGAAAACAACTAAAAACATTAAAACACCTAAAACAGTACATAAAAAAAGTCCGTGTTTGTAGGTAGATCTTGCTTGTTGTAAGTTATTAGACGAATCTGCTTCTGCAATTAATGGTGTAATTGCTGTGGAAAATCCAATTCCGATAGACATTGCAATAAACATAAAACTATTTCCAAGAGAAACTGCTGCCAATTCTGCAGTTCCTATTTGGCCGACCATAATATTATCTATAAAACTGACAAATGTGTGCCCCAACATACCTAACATTACAGGTGCTGCAAGTTTCCAATTGTATTTAAACTCAGATGTATATTGAGAAATATTCAATTTTCGATAATTTTTTGGACTGCGAAGATACGTATTACACAAAGATTTTCTATATAACAACTTCCGTAATTTTGATTGAATAATTACAATAAAAATGGTTATTTTTGAAAAAAATAAAAATTATAAAAATGGCAGATATCACATTAAAAGGAAACGCAATAAATACAATCGGAAATTTACCTAAAGTTGGAGAAACAGCTCCAGATTTTAGTTTAACTACTGTTGAATTAGGACATAAAAAATTATCAGATTTTGCAGGAAAGAATATTATATTAAACATTTTTCCATCTGTAGACACTGGAACTTGTGCAACTTCTGTTCGTGAATTTAATAAAAAAGCTGCGAATTTAGAGAATACTGTGGTTTTATGTATTTCTAAAGATTTACCATTTGCACAAGCCCGTTTTTGTGGTGCAGAAGGAATTGATAATGTAGAAATGTTATCTGATTTTGCAACTGGAGATTTTGGAAAAAAATACCAATTAGAAATCGAAAACGGACCATTAGCTCATTTACATTCTAGAGCTGTTGTTATTGTTGATAAAAACGGAAAAGTAGCATACACAGAACAAGTTTCTGAAATTGTAGACGAACCAAATTATAAGGCTGCATTAAAGGCTATTTAATTTTATGAAGAATCCGAATGATGGTTTTCTTAGAGGTAGACTGCGAAGTTTAAAATTTGCTTTTAGAGGTGTTTGGCGACTTATTACTAAAGAAGACAGTATAAAAGCACAACTTTGTGTTGCTGTTTTTGCGACTGTTTTAGGCGTCTATTTTAATATTTCTAATACAGAATGGATGTTGCAATTTATTGTAATAGGACTCGTTTTAGTTGCTGAAGCTGTTAATACAGCCATTGAAGAAGTTGCGGATTTTATTCATCCAGATTTTCATGTAAAAATTGGTTTAATTAAAGACATTGCTGCAGGTGCACCAACATTTGCTGCTATTATTTCTTTAATAATAGCGGGTTTTATCTACATACCAAAAATCAATTTATTATTTTAGCAACACCCCGTAAAAATACTTTAAATTATTAAATACTTAATGGCAAAAAGAAAACCAAGCACAAAAAAAATAATGCCTACTACTGAGAAAAAATCATCAGTTTTTGCATTTTTAAAAACAAAACAAACTCAAACTATTCTTGGGTTTTTCTTGTTATTCTTTGCGCTATTTTTGTCTATTGCTTTTATTTCTTTTTTCTTTAATTGGCAAGAAGACCAAAGTACACTTGCTAAACTAGGAGATAAAACTGTAAAAAGCAGTAATTTATTAGGTAAAATTGGCGCTAATTTAAGTCACTTTTTTATTTATAAGGGTTTTGGTATTGGGGCATTTGTAATCGCTTTTCAAATTTTTATTACTGGGTTGTATGTTTTATTCCAAAGAAAACTCTCTAAAATTGTTATTTCTTGGAACTGGGCTTTAATTGCAATGTTATGGCTTTCTGTAACTTTAGGCTTTGTTGGAGATCGATTTGCTTTATTATCTGGAACTATTGGTTTTGAAATAAACGGATTCTTACAAGCATTTCTAGGAAAAACAGGACTTATTATCATCTTAGCATTCGCATTTGTAATTTATTTAGTTTTAAAATATAAATTAACTTTCGATTTATTTCTTGAAAGATTAAAACAAAAAAGAGCAGAAAGAGAACAAAAAGAATTAGAAGAAATTGAGTATGATGCCATGGATAAGGCTTTTAATGAATCTAGTGATGAAGATTCAAAAAATAATCAATCAACTTCAGATAAAAAAGAAAAATCGGAATTTGAACTTTCTGTAGAAAACTTAAAACCAACAATTTCTAAACATTCGGATGTTGGTACAAAAAAAGAAGGACTTTCTTTACAAGTAACAAAAAACGAAGAAATATTAGAGCCGGTTTTAAAAACAACTATTTCAAATATTGAAGAGGAAAAAGAAGTAGAAATTGATGTTGAAACTGTTGAAGAAGAAGAACACGAAACAGAAAATTTATCAGACAAATTAGTAAAAGATTTTGGTGAATTCGACCCAACTTTAGAATTATCGAACTTTAAGTTTCCTACTTTTAATCTTTTAAAACAATACAACGAAACTATTTCTATTGATCCTGAAGAACTAGAGGCAAATAAAGATAGAATTGTAGAAACTTTAAAAAACTACAAAATTGGTATAGCAGAAATTAAAGCAACTGTTGGGCCCACAATTACTTTATACGAAATTGTACCTGATGCAGGAATTAGAATTTCGAAAATTAAAAATTTAGAAGACGATATTGCTTTGTCTTTATCTGCGTTAGGAATTCGAATTATCGCACCAATTCCCGGAAAAGGAACTATAGGTATAGAAGTTCCAAATAAAAAATCGACAATAGTTTCCATGCATTCTGTAATTTCTTCTAAGAAATTTCAAGATTCGCCAATGGAATTGCCAATTGCTTTGGGTAAAACCATTTCTAACGAAACTTTTGTTGTGGATTTGGCAAAAATGCCTCACCTTTTAATGGCTGGAGCAACAGGACAAGGGAAATCTGTTGGTTTAAATGCAGTGTTAACTTCACTTTTATATAAAAAACACCCTGCTGAAGTAAAGTTTATTTTAGTAGATCCTAAAAAGGTAGAATTAACGTTATTCAACAAAATTGAGCGACATTATTTGGCAAAATTACCAGATGTAGAAGAAGCGATTATTACAGATACTACCAAAGTTGTGCACACATTAAATTCTTTGTGCATAGAAATGGACAATCGTTACGATTTGCTAAAAGCGGCAATGGTTCGTAATATTAAAGAATACAATACCAAGTTCAAATCAAGAAAATTAAATCCTAATGATGGTCATCAATTTTTACCTTATATTGTTTTGGTTATTGATGAATTTGCAGATTTAATAATGACTGCTGGAAAAGAAGTAGAGACTCCAATTGCAAGGTTGGCACAGCTTGCAAGAGCTATTGGAATTCATTTAATTGTAGCCACACAAAGACCTTCTGTAAATGTTATTACAGGTATTATTAAAGCGAATTTCCCTGCAAGAATTGCGTTTAGAGTAACTTCTAAAATAGATTCTAGAACCATTTTAGATGCTGGTGGAGCAGACCAATTAATTGGTAGAGGAGATTTATTATACACAGCTGGAAACGATATTAACAGAATACAATGTGCTTTTGTAGATACTCCAGAAGTTGAAAAAATAACTGATTTTATAGGTTCTCAAAAAGCATATCCAGAAGCGTACTTACTTCCAGAATATGTTGGAGAAGAAAGTGGCACAAGTATTGATATTGATATCTCTGAAAGAGACAAACTCTTTAAAGATGCAGCAGAAATTATTGTTACAGCACAACAAGGTTCTGCATCACTTTTACAAAGGAAATTAAAATTAGGTTATAATAGAGCTGGAAGATTAATAGATCAACTAGAAGCAGCTGGTATTGTTGGAGGCTTTGAAGGAAGCAAAGCAAGACAAGTTTTAGTTACAGATTTAGTTGCTTTAGATGAACTTTTAGCAAACGAAAAAAACGTATAAATACTTTCAAAAAGTATATAAAATTAAATTATGAAAAAAATAACAATTTTATTTTTAAGTATATTTTTAACTACGATTACTTTCTCTCAAAATGGAGAAAAAGCAAAATCTTTATTAGATGAAGTTTCTAACAAAATGGGAGCTTATAAAAACATGCAAATTGGTTTCAGCCAAACTTTAAGCAACGAAGATGCAGGAATTAAAGAAGGAGACGAACCACCAATTAGAGGTGAAATTAATTTAGAAGGCGAAAAGTATATTCTAAATTATTTAGGCAATCAATTTATTTATGATGGCAAAAAATTATATGTAATAAATCACGATGAGAAAGAAATTTCTATTACTGATGGAGATTTAGATGGAGATGATGGTTTTATTTACCCATCTAAATTACTAACTTTTTATAAAGAAGGTTACAATTACAAAATGGGAAAACTAGAAAATACGAAAGGAAGACAAATTCAATTTGTAACTTTAAATCCAATTGATAGTAACTCCGATATTGTAAAAGTAGAATTGGGTATAGATGCAAAATCTAAACACATTTATAAACTTATTCAAACTGGCTCTAATGGTTCTAAAACAACATTTACCATTAACAAGTTTAAAAAGAATGAAGATTTATCTAAAAACTTTTTCAAATTTAATAAAGCGAAATTTTTAAGTCAAAATTATACGATTGACTAATTTTTTCAATTAACAGAAAATTAGTAGCATATTTATATTTAAGAAACTACTTTTGCTACAATGAAAATTTTAGATAAATACATCTTAAAAACATTTCTAGTTCCTTTTGTAGCTACATTTCTTATTGTTTTATTTGTCTTAGTAATGCAAGTTCTATGGCAAGTTTTCGAAAATATAGCTGGTAAAGGAATTAGTTTACCTTTTATTTTAAAGTTTTTATACTATACCACTTTAGGTATTGTGCCACAAGCTCTACCCATTGGAGTTTTATTATCCTCTATAATGGCTTTGGGTAGTTTAGGAGAAAATTACGAGTTTGCTGCTGCAAAATCCGCAGGAATTTCTTTACAAAGATTGGTTAGACCATTAATTATTTTAACCATAATTTTAAGTGGTATAAATTTCTTATTTCTTAACAATATTTTTCCTTACGCAACTCTAAAACAGCGTAACTTATATTATAATATAAAGAAGAAAAAACCGGCTTTAGCATTAGTTCCAGGAAGTTTTAATAGCGATTTACCTGGCTATCAAATTAAATTTGACGAAAAATATGGTGAAGAACAAAATTTACTGAAAAAAGTTCTTATTTACCAATTAAGTAATACGTATGGAAATCAAAAAGTAATTACTGCAGAAAGAGGTAAAATTATCTCGGAAGAAGGCAGTCGTTACATGACATTTATTTTATATGATGGTAATTATTACGAAGACTATACAAAATCTGCAAGAACTCCCAGTAAAAGATTAAGTATGCCAGCATCGCAAGCTACTTTTAAAGAATACGAGTTTAATATAGATATTTCTTCTGTTGTTGGAGATGGACAATTAGATGAAGAAAAATTTAAAACAAGCTATAATATGAGAACGTTAAATCAATTAAATGATACGATTCCTGTATTAAAAACAACCTATGATGATATGCTTTTATCAAGAGCAAAAACCATTTTTAATATTTCAACAGCAAAAGAACTATACTCTTATAACGACTCCTTAAAACCCAAAATAGAAAATCAAGAAGATATCTTAGAAAATTTCGATTTAAAAAACAAAATTACAATTCTAAACACTTCCATTTCTAAAATGAATAGTGCATTTACAAATGTTAAAAATAATTCAGATTCCATAAAATACAAACGTAAAAGTCTAAATTTTTACGACTCGGAATTTTATGGTAGAATCGCACTCTCTTTTTCTTGTTTAATCTTATTTTTTATTGGAGCACCATTAGGATCTATCATTAGAAAAGGTGGTTTTGGATTGCCAATGATTTTAGCAATCGCTATTTATGTAATTTACTTTTTTGGAAATACCTTGGGTAAAAACTTAGCAGAAGAAAGTTCTGTTTCCTCTCTTCTAGGTTCTTGGATTTCCACAACTGTAATGTTACCACTAGGTATTTTCCTAACAAGAAGAGCAACAAAAGATAAAGGAATTTTTAATGTTGATGCAATTCTTACACCGATTAAAAATTTCTTTAAAAAATTCAAGTCTAAAAAAGACATTAATATATGACCACTCAAACCACCTCAAAAAACACACAATTAAATACTATTTCTGAAGCTATTGAAGATATTAGAAATGGAAAAGTTATAATCGTTGTAGATGATGAAAACAGAGAAAATGAAGGAGATTTTCTTGCAGCTGCAGAAAAAGTAACACCAGAGATGATTAATTTTATGGCAACTCATGGTCGTGGATTAATTTGTGCTCCATTAACAGAAAAACGCTGTAAAGAATTAGATTTAGGGATGATGGTTTACAACAACACAGACCCAATGGAAACTGCATTTACAGTTTCTGTAGATTTACGTGGAAAAGGAGTTACCACAGGAATTTCTGCTTCAGACAGAGCTTTAACTATAAAAGCATTGATAGAAAAAGACACAAAACCTTTCGATTTAGCAAGACCTGGACATATTTTCCCTTTAAGAGCAAAAGATGGTGGTGTTTTAAGAAGAACAGGGCATACAGAAGCTGCGATTGACTTTGCACGTTTGGCTGGATTCCAACCTGCTGGAGTTATTGTAGAAATTATGAACGAAGATGGAACAATGGCACGTTTGCCTGAGCTTTTAAAAGTCGCTAAAAAGTTCGATATTAAAATAGTTTCTATCGAAGATTTGGTTGCATATAGAATGGAGCACGATTCTTTAATTGAGAAAAAAGAAGATTTCGATATTAAAACTCGTTTTGGAGAATTTAGATTAAGAGCATACCAACAAACAACGAACAACCAAGTTCATATTGCACTTACAAAAGGTTCTTGGTCTAAAGACGAAGGAATTTTAACGAGAGTAAATTCAACATTGGTTAACAACGATATTTTAGGAACTCTTACTAACGATGCAGATAAGAAATTAGACCAAATGTTTCAGGTTATTAATCAGGAAGGAAAAGGTGCTATTATATTTGTAAATCAGCAAAATCAATCGCAAAACTTATTAAGCAGATTACAAATTCTAAAAGAAAACCAAGCGAATAACGAGTTAAAAGCACCAGCCATTAAAATGGATAATAAAGATTTTGGTATTGGAGCTCAAATTTTACACGACATACATATTAGCAAGCTAAAATTAATTACCAATTCTCAACAAACAAAAAGAGTAGGAATGATTGGTTATGGTTTGGAAATTGTAGATTATGTTGAGTATTAATATTTTTCAGTACTCTGTTGGCAGTATTCAGTCAGCAGTAAAAAATTATAAAAAACTTTGCGTCTTTGCGACTTTGCGTTAAATAAGATTTTGTGAGAAGAAAATCTAAACAACAACTTCTACTCCACTTTCTAACTCAACAGGTTTTTTATTTTGAATAAATAATCTTGCTGTGTATTTTCCTTGAAGTGTAATTTTCTCATTTTCTACAGAAAGCCAGCTTCCTTCACGCAAACCTAAAACAGGAGTTTCATTAAAAACATGAAACTCTTTTATTCTGGTTTCACGTGTTTCTCCCATGTGTTTTAATCCTTCAATTGGGTCTAAATAATGCGCATTTATGTTAAAAGGAATGCATTCCAAAGTTTTAAAACTTGGTGGATATACGATTGGCATATCATTCGTATTCATCATTGTAATTCCACAAATATTACTTCCTGCACTTGTACCCAAATAGAGCGTTCCATTATTTATAACTTGTTTTAAATCATTTAAAACATCATTTTTATAAATCTTATTTACGAGTTCAAATGTATTTCCTCCACCAGTAAAAATTGCTTCCGCATTTAAAATAGCTTTACTCGCATTTTCGTATTCGTGAATTCCTTTTACATTAATATTTATTTTATTGAAAGCTTTTTGGGCGATTGTTGTGTAAGCATCATAAGAAATTCCTCCTGGTCTTGCATAAGGAATAAAAAGTAATGTTTTTACTTCTTTAAAAAAAGTTGATAAGGTTGGTAATAAATACTCTAAATATCCACTTCCATGAATCGTAGATGTGCTAGCAATAATCATTTTCTTCATGCATCAAAAATAAGGAAAATACTTTTCAAATTTATTTCAGTTTTTTTTTAACACAAGTTTACAAGTCTGTTAGGACATTTTTAAGAACAATCGCACTTTTCTTTGTAATCATGCAAAAACAACTGTTGTTCTTTTTATTAATCATAATTTCTAAGACCATTCTTAGTCAAAATAAAGACTTATTAATTATTGGTAAAGTAGTTTTAGATAGTGTGCCAATTTCTGATGTTCATGTAATAAACCTAAAAAGTTCTAATGGAACCATTACAAATGAAATTGGTTTATTTGAAATTCCTGTAAAAGTTGGAGATAGCTTGTCTTTTTCTCATTTGAACTTTAATAAAAGGTATTTATTAATTACAGAAAAGAATATTTCTGAAGAGAATTTAGTAATAAAACTAACAGAAAAAACTGTAGAATTAAAGGAGATAACTCTACAAAAGGCAAGAAGTATTTTTTATGTAGATAAAGACATTATGCAATACAGTGTTCATGTAGACGCAAAATCTTTAAACCTTCCTTATGCAAATACAAAAAAACAGAAAGACAATAGCATTGTTTCCTTTAAATCTGGTGGAGTTCTTAGTGTAGATAATTTAATTAATAGTTTAAATGGTAATAATAAAAGAGCCAAACTTTTAAAAAAAATGACAGCTGAAGACGAACAACTTTCTAAAATTAGAAAGTCTTTAACTGACGATTTTTTTGTTACAGATTTAAAAATACGAAAAGAAAACATCAATCTTTTTCTAAATTATTGTCTAGAAAAAAATATATTATTCATTTATAAAAAGAGAAATAAAATTCAATTTATTCAATTTTTAATCAACCAAAGTAAAATTTATCCCCAAAAATTAAAACCAGAAGAAAATATTCTATCGAAAAATTAATTTTTTTATTATGTGTAAAATATTTCGAAAAACAAAATATGAAAAGAACTTTACCCATCCTTTTTATAATCATTTCTTTTAACTGTTTTTCTCAACAAAATAAAACGTTATTCTATGGGAAAATTTTAGATTCTTCGAATGTTGTAAAAAACGCACATATTATCAACTTAAAAACTAAAAGAGGTACTTTTTCTAATGAAACTGGTACTTTTAAAATTTTAACATCAGAAAATGATAGCTTACAAATTTCTTCGATAGGTTTTAAAACCAAAATAATAAAAGTGGAAAAGTTCCATTTTCGAGAAAAAATAAACTTTATTTCTCTTGAAAAAGAAATCTATAGTTTAAAAGAATTCACTTTAAAACGTCATAATTTATCAGGATTTTTATCTACAGACTTAAAAAATGTTCCAAAAGATAAAAAAGCAGCTTTGGTGCAAAAACTAGTTTCTGAAATTAAAAAAATCGATTATAATGCTATTTCTAAAATGCCGTTAAAATTAGACGAAATCCATTTATCTAAACCTACAGTCGTAAGATTACCCAATTATTTTGAAGGTTTTGGTCCACGTTTTGGAGGTGGAAGTATAAAAAAAGATCCTCTGAAAAAAGAATTAGAAGAAAATAAAAAAATACCAGATAAAATTTTAAAAGAATTTGGCGACTATTTTTTCTTTGAAGAATTAAAAATACCAAAAGATTCTTATTATCATTTTATAACCTATTGCTCTTATAAAAACATTTTCGAACTATATAAAGAGAAAGAAATCATAAAAATTATTGCAATTTTAAAAGAAGAAAGTGTGCCTTATTTAAAATTGCTAAAAAAAGAATGAAATTAAAAATTATTTTAACAGCAATTTATCAGGGAAATTTATAAATTTAATAATTCAAATACCGAAATTTGTAATATACCAAACTATAATAAATGCTTAAAAAATTACTTTTTACATCGCTATTTTGTTTTTTCACTATTATTTCTTTTTCTCAACAAAGAAGATTTATTGTTAATGGTAAAGTTACGGACTCTTTAAGTACAGTAAGAAATGCCAATGTTATAAATTTAAAAACGAACCAAGGTACTTTTACTTCAGATGATGGTGAGTTCAGAATTTTTGTAAAGGAAGGTGATTCTCTAAGAGTTTCTTCTGTACAACACATCACAAAAGTTGTAATTGTAAATGAGGAAAATATCGATCAAAAAAAAATTAACATCCGAGTAAAATTTAATACGGTTGTTTTAGATGAATTCGAATTGAAAAGACACAATTTATCTGGTAGGTTAGGTATCGATTCTAAGAGTGTTCCAACAAATAAAAGAGATTCTCTTTTAAGAGAAACCATGGATTTTTCTAAGGTAGATATGCGAGTTGTAGAAGATTCAGATCATATAGATAAAAATGTAAAACCACCTTTAAATGACACAGACCCAACCATGAAATTTGCGGGAGTTGGTGCTAAAGCTGTTATTCCATTTAAATATTCGGAAAGACTTTGGGCTTTAAGAAAAGAATTGGCTATTAAAAAAGAATTTCCATATAAAATCATGTCGGAATTAGGTGAAAAATTCTTTTTCGATAAATTAAAAATTCCTGTTGAAAACTATTTTCATTTTTTAGAATATTGCAATCCTTTAGGTGTGGAAAAACTATATAAAAATGGAAAAACATTAGATGTTATTAAAATTTTTCAAAGAGAAAGTAAATCGTATTTAAAAATAATAAATAAAGAATAATTTGGCTCGATAGTTGTCTTTAATAGAATTATGAAATTTAAAAAAACACTACTACTTTTAGTATTTATTCCACTTCTCTCCTTCTCTGCTCACAAATATTACTTGAGTTTAACTCAAATAAAATATAAAAGTGAAGCAAAGTCACTACAAATTATTATCAATGTTTTTATGGATGATATAGAAACTGCTTTAAATAAAGATTATAAAATCGATTTACAACTTACTACCAAAAAAGAGCTTAAAAATAACGATGTTTATTTCGAAAAATATTTAAAAGATAAACTTGAATTTAAAGTTGATAATAAAATTCAAAAATTTAATTATATTGGAAAAGAATACGAAGGCGATTTGGTTTTCTTTTACTTAGAAATCGAAAATATTACAGAGGTTTCTAAAATTGAAGTTTCCAATAAAATATTAATCAATCATTTTCCAGAACAACAAAACTTGGTAAAATCTAAAGTTGGTAATAAAAACAAAAGTGTTTTATTATCAAAAGAAGAAACATTAGCAATTTTAAACTATTAATCTATTTACTAACTATAATTAAAACACTTTTTATGAAAAAATTAGGTCTTCTAATACTTTCGTGTCTTTTTATTTCAAGTATTTCTTTCGCACAAGAAAGTCCTACCAAACAAGGGCACAATAACCAGAATAAATTTCGACAATTACAAGAATTATTGCCCACTCCAAATTTACAAAGAACAGCTTCTGGTGCACCTGGTATTAAATATACCCAGCAAAAAGTAGATTATGATATGGATATTGTGTTAGATGACGAAAACACTAGAATTTACGGAAATGAAACTATAACTTATCACAATAATTCAGATGACAGCTTAGAATATTTATGGGTACAATTAGACCAGAATATGAGAGCCTCTGATTCTAAAACTCCAGATATTCAGTCTAGTAAAATTCCAGGTAAAACGTCCAAAACAAGATTCAATAAAGCTTATTTAGATGATCCTTTCGATGGTGGTTTTAAACTAGAAAGTGTTACAAATATGAATGGTAGTAATTTATCGCACACAATAAACCAAACAATGATGCGTATAAATTTAAATGAGCCACTAGCTTCTGGTGAAAAATTTCAATTTAAAATAAAATGGTGGTATAACATTAACAACCACAGAACACAAGGTGGAAGATCTGGTTATGAACACTTTACAGAAAATGGAAATAACAACTATGTAATCGCACAATTTTACCCAAGAATGTGTGTGTATGATAATGTAGAAGGTTGGCAAAATGACCAATTTTGGGGAAGAAGTGAGTTTGCTTTAGAGTTTGGCGATTTTAACGTAAATATTACAACTCCAGAAGACCATATGTTAGGTGCAACAGGTGTATTACAAAATCCAAAAGAGGTGTTTTCTAAAACAGAATTAAAAAGAATAGAAGAAGCTAGAAAATCTTTTGATAATCCTGTAATTATTAGAACTCAAGAAGAAGCAGAAAAAATTGAAAAAAGTCGTTCAAAAAAGACGAAAACTTGGAAATTTTATGCAGAAAACGTAAGAGATTATGCATTTGCAAGTTCTAGAAAATTCATTTTTGATGCAATGGCTGTAGATATTAATGGTAAAACTGTAATGGCTGAATCTTTATACTCTAAGGAAGCAAATCCTTTATATGGAGATCATTCTACAAGAGCAGTTGCACAAACTCTAAAAACATATTCTAACTTTACTTTTGATTATCCTTATCACAAAGCAATTTCTGTAGATGGACAAATGGGTATGGAATATCCACAAATTTGTTTCAATCCTGGAAGACCAGATTTACCTGATGGAGGTTATTCAGACAGAGTAAAATATAGAATGATAAAAGTTACTATCCACGAAGTTGGACACAACTTTTTCCCAATGATTGTAAATTCAGACGAGAGACAATGGACTTGGATGGACGAAGGTTTAAACTCTTTTATGGAAATGTTAGCAGAAAAAGATTACGACGAAAACTTTCCAATAGTAAGAGGTTACCCAAAAAACATTGTAGGTTATATGAGTGGAGATCAATCTAGAATTGCGCCAATTATGTCTAAAGGAGATAATGTATATAGTTTTGGTAACAATGCTTATGGTAAACCAGCAACAGGTTTATGGATGTTACGTGAAACAATTATGGGTAAAGAATTATTCGACCATGCTTTTAAAACATATTCGAAACGTTGGAAATTTAAACACCCAACTCCAGCAGACTTCTTTAGAACAATGGAAGATGCTTCTGGTGTAGACTTAGATTGGTTTTGGAGAGGTTGGTTTTACACAACAGATGTAACAGATATTGGTATCGCTGAAGTAAGAAAATTTTATGCAGAAGATGAAAATAATGAAACCATTAATTTTGTAGAAGATAAAAGCAAAGGTTTAAAGATTAGCAAACCAAAAAATGCAAAATCTAAATATTTTTATGAAGTTACATTTAATAAACCAGGAGGTTTAGTTATGCCAATTATTGTAGAATATACTTATGAAGATGGCTCAACTGAGAAAAAAATGTATCCAGCAGAAATTTGGAGATATAATGATGAAATGGTTACAAAAGCAATCCATTCAAATAAACAGTTAACTAAAATTGTAGTAGACCCAGATTTAGAAACTGCAGATGTAGATTTATCTAATAACAGTTTCCCAAAACAACAAAAAGATAAGTTTGAAAAATTTAAAAGTAAGCTTAAAAATTAAGTTTCTTTCAAAATAAATTTAAAAGCAATGCAATTTAGCATTGCTTTTTTATTGATAAAGATTTGTTAAATTTTTAACATTTACCAATAAATTGTTGATATATCCTTAATTTAGACCCCATTTAAAAAACAAACTTACCAATATGAAAAAACTATCATTATTAGTATTTTCTCTTTTCTTTATTAGTTTTACTGCGATTGCACAAGAAACTAAAAAGGACGAGAAGAAGACTCAACAAGGGCACACAGACCAAAACAAATTCAGACAGATGAAAGATGTTATGGCAACCCCAAATGACCAACATGCTGCGTCTGGAGCTCCAGGACACCAATACACACAGCAGAAAGTAGATTATAAAATGGACATTCGTTTAGACGAAAGTGCAAATAAAATCTATGGAGATGAGAACATTACTTATCACAATAACTCTAAAGATGCTTTAGAATATTTATGGGTTCAATTAGACCAAAATATGAGAGCAGACGATTCTAAAACTCCATTAGCTAAATCTACAGGAGCTTCTGCATTTATTACTCCAGACAATTTCAAGAATACATATATGGATTCTAAGAAAGGTTTTGGTTATAATATAGAACTTGTAGAATCGGATGGAAGACCATTATCTCATACCATTAACAGAACAATGATGAGAATTAACTTGTCTACACCATTACAATCTGGAGAAAAATTCAAATTCAGAATTAAATGGAATTATAAAATTAACGACATCAATAAAGATGGTGGACGTTCTGGATTAGAAACTTTTCCTGATGGAAATAACAACTACACAATTGCACAGTTTTTCCCAAGATTAGCTGTTTATAATAATGTAGAAGGATGGCAAAATATGCAATTCTGGGGACGAAGTGAATTCGCTTTAGAATTTGGAGATTACGAAGTAAATTTAACTGTTCCTGCAGATCATATTGTAGAAGCTACAGGTTCTTTACAAAACGAAAAAGAAGTTTTATCTAGAGAGCAAAGAAAACGTTTCGAAAGAGCAAGAAAATCATTCGACAATCCTGTAATAATCGTTACACAAGCTGAAGCTGAAAAAAACGAAAAAGGAAGAGCTACCAAAACAAAAACATGGAAATTTAAAGCTAATAATGTTAGGGATTATGCTTTTGCAACTTCAAGAAAATATATTTGGGATGCAATGGCTGTAAATATTAATGGAAAAACTGTTATGGCTACTTCTTTATATCCTAAAGAAGGAAATCCTTTATGGGAAGAGCATTCTACAAGAGCAATTGCAACCACATTAATCGAATATTCTAAATTAACTTTCGATTATCCTTATCCAAAAGCAGTTTCTGTACATTCAGAAAGACAAGGAATGGAATATCCAATGATTTGTTTCAACTTTGGAAGACCAAATCCAGATGGAACATATTCAGATAGAACTAAAAAAGGAATGATTGGTGTAATTGTGCACGAGGTTGGACATAACTTCTTTCCAATGATTGTAAATTCTGATGAAAGACAATGGACTTGGATGGACGAAGGTTTAAACTCTTTCGTAGAAATTTTAGCAGAAGATGTATATGATGCAGAATTATTTGCTTCAAACCCAGCTAAAGATATTACACGATATATGGGTGGAGATCAATCTAACATCTCTCCTATTATGTCTCAAGGAGATTACGTTAAACAATTCGGACCAAATGCATACTCTAAACCAGCAGCTGGTTTATATATGTTAAGAAAAACAATTATGGGACCAGAATTATTTGATTATGCATTTAGAACATATTCTCAAAGATGGATGTTTAAACACCCAACTCCAGAAGATTTCTTTAGAACAATGCAAGATGCTTCTGGTATGGATTTAGATTGGTTCTTTAGAGGATGGTTCTATACTACAGATGTTACTGACATTGGAATTAGTAAAGTAAAACCTTTGTATTTAACTGATAAACCAGGAGAAAGAATTAAAAATATTATTGCTTCAAATCCAAGAGCAAAAGCATATTTCGATGGATTAGGAGATTTAGTATATATTACTGATAAAAAAGAAGATGCAAAACCAGATGCAATGAATAAATATGTAGATGGTAAAGCTGTACCTTCTTATATATATTCAGTAGAATTCGAAAAGCCAGGAGGTTTAGTAATGCCAATTATTGTTGAATTAACGTATGCAGATGGTAGTACAAAAAGAGAAACTTTCCCAGCTCAAATATGGATGAGAGATGACACGAAAGTAACAAGAGTCTTTGCTTCTACACAAGAAATTACAAGTATTGTTGTAGATCCAGATTTCGAAACTGCAGATGTAGATACTTCAAACAACAACTGGCCTAAAAAAGAAGGTGATAAGTTTGATAAAGTAAAAGAAAAAATGAAGAATTAAAATTTCTCATTAAAATAGTAAAAGCCTCCTTTTGAAATATCAAAAGGAGGCTTTTTTATGTAAACTTGAAAATAAATTAACCTGAATAAGTAACAAAATTACGTGGCGTTTCATACAACGTAATTTCTAACTCTAAATCTTTTGGTATTAACCTTCTTAGTTTATTATAAATAACAACAGAGATATTCTCTGCAGTTGGGTTTAAATCTTTAAACTCAGGTACTTCTACATTTAAATTTTTATGATCAAAAGCATCTTCAATTTCCGACTTTATATAATCTTTTAAAATACCCAAATCAAAAACATAACCCGTTTTTTTATCAATTTCTCCAGTTAAAGAAACGATTAATTCGTAGTTATGGCCGTGAAAATTAGGGTTGCTACATTTATTAAAGATTTTAAAGTTTTTCTCATCACTCCAATCTTTTCTATACAATCTATGTGCAGCATTAAAATGTGCTTTTCTATGAACAGTAACTCTAGGCATTTGTAAGTTTTTCGTAAGATTTATCAAAAATTATTTTAAACCACTCTGTGTAAATTTCAGGATTATCTTCCATATCTTTTTTTACAGCATCTAAGGTCATCCATTTATAATCTTCAACTTCCTCTTTATTAATATTTGGAGCATCTTCAAACTTACCAACCATTACATGGTCTAATTCGTGTTCTGTTAATCCATTATCGAAAGGAGCTTTATAAATAAAAGAAAACACTTCTTTTAAACCTGTTGTAAAACCCATTTCTTCTTGCAATCTTCTTCTACCTGCTTCTAAATTACTTTCTCCATCTCTTTGGTGCGAACAACAAGTATTTGTCCACAACAAAGGCGAATGATATTTAGTTGCTGCTCTTTGTTGCAACATTAACTCCCCTTTTTCATTAAAAACAAATACAGAAAACGCTCTATGCAATAATGCTTTTTCATGCGCTTCAATTTTCTCCATCAAACCAATTGGTTGATCGTTTGTATCTACTAAAATTACTTGTTCTTTCATATCTTACAAAAATAAGGAATGATGTTTCAATAATCCACAAAAATTAAATAAAACCAATCAAATTTTTCTATTCTTTTATTTTGATGATTTATCTTTGAAAGCTCAAAAGCGATATTTTTATGAAAATTTTTATCAAACTTTTTTTAGTCATTTTTTTGCTTTCCTTTTATCAATGTAAAAGCGAAAAAAAAATAGACGAAAAAACGGATGAAACTTCAATAACTAAGAAAAAAATAAAAAAAGTTTTAGAAAAAAAAGTCGAAAAACGTTGGGACAGCCTAAACAAAGATAATGTAGAAGCTTTTTTTACAGAATATGGGAAATTAAACAAAGAAAACAAAGTAATTATAAAAACCAAATTCGGCAATATTAAACTAAGGTTGTATAACGATGTTCCAATCCATAGAGCCAATTTTATTTTTCTAACTAAATTAAAATATTTTAATACAACCGAAATTTACAGAGTCGCAAAAAACTTTGTTATTCAAGGAGGAAATTCCGATGAAACATATACACTAAAACAAAGACGGTTATATGGAAACTATCGTATAAAACCAGAATTTAAAAATCATAGAAAACATAAATACGGTGCATTAGCAGCTGCAAGAGATTGGGAAGACAATCCGAATAAATTATCCAATCCTTTCGAGTTTTATATGGTACATAATAGAAATGGAGCACATCATTTAAATAAGGAACATACCGTTTTTGGTGAAGTAATTTCTGGTTTCGATACTATGGATAAAATTTCTAAAGTTAAAGTTGGGGTTGATGAGTGGCCAGAAGAAGATATTAAAATGACGATTGAGATTTTGGAGTGATTATTTTTTGAAGCAGATTTCACAGATTTTCACAAATTAGTTTGAGGAATTTGTGAAATTTATTTCTTTTTCTAAATACATGACAAAAATTAGTTGTTACGAAATAAAAAGTTCAATATCAGTACATTACCTTTAAATATTTTGGTAGACCTCACAGGTTTTTAAAACCTGTGAGGTCTTTACAGAGAGATTATAACGTGTTTTTATTTGATAAAAAGTATTTTTTGTCATGTACTAAAATATTTTTTTATTTAAAATTTGAATAAAAACTCTGTGAAACTCGGTCTTTACTCTGCGAATCTCTGCGTAATAATCTGTGAAATCCTTGAAATCTGTGTCTTAATCTTTTCTATAAAATCGTCCTTCTTATCCTACCAATTTCATTATAAAAATTATAGAATAAAGCCTATCTTTGCACCTCAAAATTTGTAGATGAGTTTTTTAAAAGAAATAGCACGTAGAAGAACATTTGGTATCATTTCGCATCCAGATGCAGGGAAAACTACACTAACAGAAAAATTATTACTTTTTGGAGGCGCAATTCAAGAAGCTGGAGCAGTAAAAAACAATAAAATAAAAAAAGGAGCCACTTCCGATTTTATGGAAATTGAGCGTCAGCGTGGAATTTCTGTAGCAACTTCTGTATTAGCTTTCATTTACAAAGACAAGAAAATAAACATTTTAGATACTCCTGGGCATAAAGATTTTGCAGAAGATACTTTTAGAACTCTAACAGCTGTAGATAGCGTTATTGTGGTTATTGATGTTGCAAAAGGTGTGGAGCCACAAACCGAAAAGTTAGTAGAAGTTTGTAGAATGCGAAGCATACCAATGTTGGTTTTTATCAATAAATTAGATAGAGAAGGTAAAGATGCCTTCGATTTATTAGATGAAGTTGAACAAAAACTAGGTTTGCGAGTAACCCCTATGAGTTTTCCTATTGGAATGGGTTATGATTTTAAAGGAATCTATAATATTTGGGAGAAAAAATTAAACTTATTTGCTGGAGATAAAAAGCAAACCGTTTCAGAAGGTGTTGAATTCGATGATCTTTCAAATCCAGAATTGGATAAAGCAGTTGGCAAAAAAGCAGCAGATACTTTACGAGAAGAAGTAGAATTGATAGATGAAGTATATCCTCCATTCAATCAAGAAGAATATTTAAAAGGAGAATTACAACCTGTATTTTTTGGATCTGCATTAAATAATTTCGGGGTTAAAGAATTATTGGACGCATTTATACAAATTGCTCCTTCTCCACAACCAAAGAAAGCAGAAGAGCGTTTGGTAGATTCTAAAGAGCAAAAAATGACTGGTTTCGTGTTTAAAATCCATGCAAATATGGACCCTAAACATAGAGACAGATTGGCATTTATAAAAGTAGTTTCTGGAGTTTTTAAAAGAAACTCTCCATATTTACATGTTAGAAATGGTAAAAAAGTAAAATTTTCGAGTCCGAATGCGTTTTTTGCTGAGAAAAAAGAAATTGTAGATGAGTCTTTTCCTGGAGATATTGTAGGAATTCACGATACAGGAAATTTTAAAATCGGAGATACTTTAACAGAAGGCGAAGAGTTGAATTTTAGAGGAATTCCAAGTTTTTCTCCAGAACATTTTCGTTATGTGAACAATGCAGATCCAATGAAATCTAAACAATTGTACAAAGGTTTAGATCAATTAATGGATGAAGGTGTTGCACAATTGTTCATTTTAGAAATGAATGGACGAAGAGTCGTTGGTACTGTTGGAGCACTTCAATTTGAGGTAATTCAATATCGATTAGAACACGAATATGGTGCAAAATGTACGTATGAAAATTTAAGCGTACACAAAGCTTGTTGGGTAGAACCAACAGACCCAAAAAACGAAGAATTTAAAGATTTTAAGCGAGTAAAACAACGTTATTTAGCCAAAGATAAAGAAGGACAATTAGTCTTTTTAGCAGATTCTGCTTTTACGATGCAAATGACGCAAAGTAAATACCCAAGTGTAAAGTTGCATACTACAAGTGAATTCAAAAAATAAACCCGATGAAAAAAGTAATTCTATTAATTATAACAATCATTAGTTTTCAAGCTTTTTCTCAAACTAATGGGTCTTTTTCTTCACTAAAAGTAAAAGAACTAAATAATAAAATAAGACTAAACTATATTTTAATAGAACAGCCAACTGACCAAGTAAGTTATGGTCTAGAACCCAAAATGGGTTTTTTCGGTTTAAACTATTTAATTCCCTTAAACGATTGGTTGTATACAGGAGCCGGATTTCATGGAGCGTTAACAGGAGATCAGGGAGGTTTATTTACTCTAGGTGTAACTTTAGGAGTAAACACACCAATTTATAAAAACTTATATTTTGATGCAAATGTCCATTTTGGAGGAGGAGGAGGATATCGTTCTTTAGTTAATGGTGGTGGAATCATTTACCCAAACATAGGATTACAATACAAAAAAAACGATTTTTCTTTTGGTGTACAATATGGTTATATGAATTTCTTTACAGGAATACAGAAAGACAGTAATATTTCTTTCTTTGTAGAAATTCCAACAACCTTAAGAGTTGCTTCTTACGAAGATGCTAATAAATCCTTTACTGTTAGCAATAATAGTAAACCCGCTGTAAAAAGTGTACAACAAATTACATTCGATTACTTTTTTCCTAGAGGAAACTCCAGAACAGATGCAAGCACTACACCAATATACAAGCCAATTGACCATACTTTATCTGTTTTAGGTTTTGAATATCAACGATACTTAACTCCCACAACTTTTATTTATGCACATGTAGATGCAATGTATAGTGGTTTAACTGCAGGTTTTATGGATGTGTTTTTTGGAGCAGGAAAAAACCTAAAATTAACAAATAGAATTAATCTTTTTGGGAAACTCGGTATTGGAGCTGCAGGTGGAAGAATTTTTCCAGAAGGTGGTTTAACTGTGTATCCTAATGTTGGTGCAGATATAAGAATTACAGATAGATTTGGTTTAAGTGGACATGCAGGATATCATAAATCTATTAAAGGAATTGCTAGTTTTGAAGCATATACTGCAGGTTTTAGTATAAAATATTATGGATTAAGTGGTGGAACAAAAGATCCTTTTACAGGCGAGGCTGTTACAGAAATTAACACACAAGGTTTACGAATAAATGTAGAGAATCAAACGTATTTCGATGTTGCCAAATTCGGAATTCCTGCGAGCGATTTACAGTTAATTGCTTTAAAAGTACAATATGATTTAAATAAAAGATTTTACATAGCTGGTGAAGCTTCTTTCGCCTATGAAGGAAAATCTGGTGGTTATGCTCATGGAATCTTTGGATTGGGTATTAAAAGTAATAAATTTTTAAATGATAAAGTTTCTTTATTTGCTGAAGCAGCAGCAGGTGTTGCTGGTGGAGGAAGAGTAGATTCTGGTGAAGGAGTTCTTATTAGACCAACTGCAGGAATTAATTATCATGTAAATAATGATCTATCTTTTCATGCTTCAGGCGGACAAATGTGGTCTCCTTTTGGAAATGTAAACTCATCAAACATAAACATTGGATTAACATATGGTTTCTCAATTTTAAATGCAAAAAAATAAATATTTCTGAATTTATTTCAGAATATAAATAAATGTCAGTTCGAGCGCAGTCGAGAACTATTATAAATGACCTCTCGACTGCGCTCGAGAAAACAAAAACGATTAAAATTAAGTATTATGAATAACGGAATTTACGCAAAATTCACTACATCAAAAGGTGATATTTTAGTACAATTAGAACACGAAAAAACTCCGGGAACAGTTGGTAACTTTGTTGCTTTAAGTGAAGGGAATTTAGAAAATGAAGTAAAAGATCAAGGAACTCCTTACTATAATGGATTAAAATTCCATAGAGTAATTCCAGATTTCATGATTCAAGGTGGTTGCCCACAAGGAACTGGAACAGGAAATCCAGGTTATAAATTCGATGATGAATTTCATCCAGATTTAAAACACGATGCTCCAGGAAAATTAGCAATGGCAAATTCTGGACCTGCAACAAATGGTTCTCAGTTTTACATTACCCACGTTCCTACTCCATGGTTAGATAACAAACATACTGTTTTTGGTTCTGTTATTGAAGGCCAAGATGTTGTAGATGCAGTTGCACAAGGAGATGAATTATCTGCAGTAGAAATCATTAGAGTTGGTGCAGATGCAGAAGCATTTAATGCTGTAGAAGCTTTTAGAACTTTTGAAGGTTCAAGAGAAAAAAGAGAGGCAGAAGCAAAAGCAAAACAAAAAGAATTGTTAGATTCTGTGGCTGCTGGTTACGATGAAACTAAAAGCGGATTGCGTTACCAAATTTTACAAAAAGGAACAGGAAAACAAGCAACCAAAGGCGCTGGAGTTTCTGTACATTATAAAGGTCAATTATTAGACGGAACTGTTTTCGATTCTTCATATAAGAGAAAACAACCAATCGATTTTAATGTTGGTGTTGGTCAAGTAATTTCTGGTTGGGACGAAGGAATTCAGTTATTACAAGTGGGAGACAAAGCTCGTTTTGTAATTCCATCTCATTTGGCTTACGGTTCTGCTGGAGCTGGAGGAGTAATTCCACCAGACGCAACACTTATTTTTGATGTTGAATTAATGGACGTAAAGTAAAATAACTTCAAATTGTAAAACAACCTCATAGTTTCCATAAATTATGAGGTTTTTTTATTCTTAAAAAATTAAAGATGAAAAAATCGGAATTAAAAGAATTTTTAGACGAAAAAGTTATTTTATATAACAATCCTAAGTTTATTGAATCAGACCCAATTCAAATTCCACATCGTTTTTCTTTAAAAGAAGACATTGAAATTGCTGGTTTTTTAACCGCAATTATTTCTTGGGGAAATAGAACCATGATTATTAGAAATGCTTCTAAAATGATGGAATTATTAGACAATTCTCCTCACGATTTTATCATCAATCATCAAAAAAAGGATTTAGAAAATTTGAATGATTTTGTGCACAGAACTTTTAATTATATAGATTTTAAGCAATTTATAATATCATTAAAACATATTTATTCAAATTATGGTGGCTTAGAAGAAGTACTTTCTATAAAAGACAATTCGAAAACTTACCAAACTGCTATTCATAATTTTAAACAACTTTTTTTTGAAGTTGAACATCAACAAAGAACTCAAAAACACATTTCAGATCCTCTTAAAAATTCTGCAGCAAAACGAATTAACATGTTTTTACGATGGATGGTTAGAAATGATAAAGCAGGTGTAGATTTCGGAATTTGGAAAACCCACAATTCTGCAAGTTTATCTTGCCCTTTAGACGTACATTCTGGAAACGTAGCTCGAAAGTTAAAATTACTTCCAAGAAAACAAAACGATTGGAAAGCAGTTGCAGAATTAGATAAAAACTTAAGAAAATTAGACGCTAAAGATCCTGTAAAATATGATTTTGCCCTTTTTGGATTGGGAGTTTTCGAAAAGTTTTAATTAGAAGTTAACAACTGTTTTCAAATTCCTTTTTTTGTAATAAATTAGACTTTCCAAATTTCTAGATTATGAAAAAAGCACTTACAATTGTCATTCTTTTTATAAGCCTATCTTTCTGGGCACAAGATTCTAGAATCCCTCTAGATACTATGGTTGTAACTACCAATTCTGTTGTAATTAAAGGAAAAACGATTCCATATAAAGCAACCACTGGAATGCAACCAGTTTGGAACGATAATGGAGAAATAATTGCCTCTCTTTATTATACATATTACAAAAGAACAGACATAAAAAACACAGCGAAAAGACCCATTGTAATGTCTTTTAATGGTGGACCTGGCTCTGCTTCTGTTTGGATGCACATTGCATACACTGGCCCAAAAGTTTTAAATATAGACAATGAAGGTTTTCCAGTACAACCTTATGGAGTTAAAGACAACCCAAATTCTATTTTAGATGTTGCAGATATTGTGTATGTAAATCCAGTAAACACTGGATATTCCAGACCAGTTGTTGCAAAAGATAAAAAATTAGACAAATCTTTATTTTTTGGAATAAATGCAGATGTTACATATTTAGCAGGTTGGTTAAATACATTTATAACAAGAAATAATCGTTGGGAATCTCCAAAATATATCATTGGAGAAAGCTATGGAGGAACTCGTGTAATGGGTTTAGCAGACGAATTACAAAACAAACAATGGATGTATTTGAATGGTGTTATAATGGTTTCTCCAGCAGATTACAAGGTGTTAAGAACACAAAGCTCTGTTGATTATGCACTAAACTTACCTTATTTTACAGCCGCTGCTTGGTATCATAAAATGTTACCACCAGAACTACAGCAAAAAGATTTATTAGAAATACTGCCAGAATCAGAAAATTTTGCGATTAATTCTTTGCTTCCTGCCCTCGCAAAAGGTGGTTTTATTTCCAAAAATGAAAAAAACAGCATCGCAAAAGAGTTTTCTAAATATTCTGGTTTAAGTGAAAAAGTAATATTACAAAACAATTTAGAAGTATCTCCAAGTTTTTTTTGGAAAGATTTATTAAGAAACAAAACAGGACAAACCATTGGACGATTAGATTCTAGATATTTAGGCTTAGATAGGCGTGAAAGTGGAATTAAACCAGATTTTAACTCGGAACTTACTTCTTGGCTACATTCTTTTACACCCGCTATTAATTATTACATTCGAGAAGAATTAAATTTTAAAACAGATATTAAATACAATGTTTTTGGCCCTGTTTCTCCTTGGGATAATAGAAACAATAATGTTAGAGAAGGTTTGCGAAAAGCGATGGCACAAAATCCGTATTTAAAAGTTTTAATACAATCTGGTTATTATGATGGTGCAACCACTTATTTTAGCGCAAAATATACCATGTGGAAAACAGATCCTAGTGGAAAAATGAAAGATCGTTTCTTTTTTAAAGGATACAGAAGTGGACATATGATGTATTTAAGAAGCGAAGATTTACAAAAAGCAAATGACGATTTAAGAGATTTTATTAGTAATAGTTTGTCTAATGGAAAATCTGCAAAATATTAAATAAATGCAATTTAAAAACCCTGAAATTTTATACTTTTTTGCACTACTAATTATCCCGATTTTAGTACATCTTTTTCAACTGCAAAAGTTTGTAAAGATCCCTTTTACCAATGTTGCTTTTTTACAAAAACTACAACAACAAACACGTAAGAGTTCTCGTATAAAAAAATGGTTAATTTTAGCAACTAGACTATTATTATTTTCTGCGATACTTTTAGCTTTTTCTCAACCTTATTTTAGTGATAAAAATATAGATAAAAAACAACACACTTTTATTTATTTAGATAATTCTTTAAGTACAAACACAAAAGGAGAAAAAGGAAATTTATTAAAAATTGCTTCACAAGAAATTATAGAGAGTTCTAACGAAAAAGATGTATATTCGTTGCAGACAAATACCAATTTCTATAAAGACATTTCTAAAAATGAATTGAAAAATTTATTACTAAAAGTAGAAAACACATCAAAAAAAATAGATTTATCGACAGTTTTTCTAAAAATAGACCAGCAAAACAAAAGTAACACCAACACTTTACATAAAAACATTTTAATTTCTGATTTTCAAGATACTTATAAAAATAAGTTTACAAATGTAACACCCTCTTTTTCGGCTATAAAATTAGAATCTTCACTAAAAAGCAACCTTTCTATTGATAGTGTTTTTGTTGGCAATGCAAACACAACCAATTTTACAGTAAATGCAATTATAAAAAATCAAGGAGAAGAAAAAAACAACACTCCTATTTCCATTTTCAATAACGAGAATTTAGTAAGCAAGCAATCTTTTTCAATTGATAAAGATGCTTCGAAGACGATTCAGTTTACGATACAGAATCAAGATACATTTTTAGGAAAAATACAATTAATTTTTAGCGATACTTTTCAATTTGATAACACGTATTTTTTCAGTATAAATAAACGTAAAAAAGCGAGTGTTCTGGCGATTGGAAATGAAGCAGATTTCTTGTCTAAAATTTATACAGAAGATGAGTTTAATTTCTCGAACTCTACCATCCAAAATGTAAATTATAATGCCATCCCAAAACAGCAATTAATCATCTTAAATAGTTTAGAAAATATTCCGGAAATTTTAGCACAAAGTCTATTTGATTTTTCTAAAAACGGAGGAAGTTTGGTAATTATTCCAAATGAAAAATCGGAGGTAAATTCTTACAATTCATTTTTTAATAAAATGCAGATTGGGCAATTTCAAAATAAAATAATCGATACTTTAAAAATTACTTCTATAAATTACAACCACCCTTTGTTTAAAAATGTTTTTTCTAAAAAGGTAAATAATTTTCAATATCCATCTGTTTATAGCCTCTACCCTATTTCTTCAAAAAATAACAATACTATTATTTCGTTCGAAAATAATACTCCTTTTATAAGCGAATTAAAAAATAACATTTATTATGTTTCTAGTTCATTAGCAAAAACGAATAGTAACTTTTTAAATTCACCTTTAATTGTACCTGTATTTTATAATTTCGGACAATTAAGTTTTCAATTCCCACAATTATCTTACAGAGTTGATACAGAAAATAAAATAGGAATTGAAACCCAATTAGGAAAAGACGAAATTTTAACGATTGCAAACAACCAAAATTCGTTTATTCCATTACAACAGACTTTTCAGAATAATGTAGTAATAACAACGAAAGAGCAACCTTTAGAAGCTGGAATTCATGCAATCTTAAAACAAAAAGACACCTTACAAAACATTGCTTTTAATTTCCCTAAAGAAGAAAGTTCTTTACAATATTTAGACTTAAATACACTTGCAGAAAACAATAAAAACATAGAGATATCTTCTTCTATTCCAGCAACTTTTGATGCTTTGAACAAAAAAAATGAAGTTCAATGGCTTTGGAAATGGTTTTTAGCGTTGGCAATTGTATCTTTGTTATTAGAAATTTTGATTTTAAAATTCTATAAACCATGATTACGCTTCTAAAATCGGCTAAAATTATAGATGCCTCTAGCCCATTTCATCAACAAACTAAAGATATTTTAATTAGTGATGGAATTATTAAAAAAATAGCTAATTCCATTCCAAACAAAAAAGAGTATCAACTTGTAAAAAAAGAAAACTTACATGTTTCTTGTGGTTGGTTCGATACAAGTGTTTCTTTTGGAGAACCGGGTTACGAAGAAAGAGAAACAATTAAAAAAGGATTGCAAGTTGCTGCAAAAAGTGGTTTTACTGCAGTTGCTGTGAATGCAAATTCCAATCCTGTAATAGACAATAAATCTGCAGTAGAATTTTTAATAAACAAAGCAAACGGATTTGCCACAAAATTATACCCAATTCCTTCTTTAACACAAGGTAGCAAAGGAATTGAAATGGCAGAATTATACGATATGCAACAATCTGGAGCGATTGCTTTTGGAGATTACAAAAAACCAATTGAGAACGATAATTTAATGAAAGTTTCACTTTTATACGCTCAGAATTTTGATGGTTTAATTCTTAGTTTCCCAAAAAATAATGCAATTGCTGGTGCAGGAATCGCACACGAAGGTATTAATAGCACCAAATTAGGCTTAAAAGGAAGTCCTGCTTTAGCAGAACACATTCAAATTGCCAGAGATTTATTTTTATTAGAATATACTGGAGGAAAATTACACATACCAACAATTTCTTCAGCAAAGTCAGTAGAATTAATCAAGGACGCAAAAAAGAAAGGTTTGCAAGTTACTTGTAGTGTTACTTCTCATCATTTGGTTTTAACAGATAATGAGTTGCATGAATTTGATAGTAATTTTAAAACAAACCCGCCTTTAAGAACAAATTCCGATACAAAAGCATTGCAGAAAGGTGTGAATTCTGGCGTAATCGACATAATTACTTCTGATCATAATCCTATGGATATCGAACATAAAAAAGTGGAGTTTAGCGAAGCAAAAGACGGAGTAATAGGTTTAGAAACAGCATTTGGAGCTGTTAATTCAGTTTTAGAATTGGAAAAATTTATTGAAAAAATCACTTCAAATCCAAGAAGAATTTTTGGTATAGAAACTACTTCAATCTCCGAAGGAAAAACAGCAGATATTTCTCTTTTTAATCCGGATGAAAAATACACATTCACGAAAGGATATATTTTATCGACTTCTAAAAACAGCCCTTTTATTAATAAAAAACTAATTGGAAAAGTTTATGGAGTTTTCGCAAACAATCAATTGATTTTAAATTCTTAAAAATATGGAAAATACAACTGCAAAAGACGGAAAAGTAATTGCAATTATAAGTTACATTACTATTATTGGAACATTAATCGCTTATATATTAAATAAAGATAAAAAGAATTATTTTGCCAGTTTTCATATTCGTCAAGCTTTAGGAATTGGTATTTTATATTTGATTAATCAATGGATAATTTACGCATATATGGGTAGAACTGCAGGTTGGGCTGTAGGAATTTTTATTTTTGTCTTGTGGGTTATTGCTTTAATTGGTGTTATTCAAGACGAAGAAAAAAAAGTTCCTGTTTTGGGTGATCATTTTCAAGAATGGTTTAAAAATATATAAATAGATTTTATTTAGAATGAGCGATTTACATTATTTAGTAAGAGAACCTAAAAAAGCATCTGAAAACCCGCCTTTGTTAATTCTACTACATGGCTATGGAAGTAACGAACAAGATTTATTTTCTTTTGCAGAAGAATTACCAGAAGATTTATTAATTATAAGCGCTCAAGCACCACTTTCTATGGGATTTGGAGGCTATGCTTGGTACACTATTAATTTTGATGATGTGAATGGAAAATTCTCGGATTTAAAAGAGGCAAAAGAATCTATCGATAAAATTGCTATTTTTATTGATGAAATAAAAACAAAGTACAACACGAATCCTAATAAAACGTTTCTTTTAGGTTTTAGTCAAGGCGCTATTTTAAGCTATTCTTTAAGCTTTTTCTACCCAAACAAGGTAAATTATGTAATTGCTTTAAGTGGTTACGTAAATACAAAATTATTACCCCAAAATATGCCAACCAATTTAAAAACGGAATATTACAGTTCTCATGGTTCTGTAGACCAAGTTTTACCAGTAGATTGGGCAAGAAACACCAAACCTTTTTTAGATAAATTAGGTGTTGAAAATGTATATTCGGAATATAATGTTGGTCATGGAGTTGCTCCACAAAACTTTTATAGTTTTAAGAGTTGGGTTGAGAAACAATTATAGGTTTTTGATTTTTGACAATATTTACAATTATTTTTTAATAATCGATTAAACATTCATTAGACTTCTCTTCAGTTTTAAAGATAGTTAAACTAACCAAAAAAACTTATTTTCTAAGTTAATTTTCAGCTTAACTCCTACTTTCTTTTAAACTATCTTTGCATAAAAATATTTTACATGCAGTTTTCTGAAATTCCACTTGATAAATCCATCTTAAAAGCAGTTGCTGAAGAGCGTTTTCAAACACCAACTTTAGTACAACAACAAACCATTCCTTTAGTTTTAAACAAAAAGAATGTTATTGTTTCTGCAAATACAGGAACAGGAAAAACTGCGGCTTTTGCGTTGCCAATTATTCATTTATTGTTGAATAATGAAAAAGATGATAAAAAGAAGAAGAAAATAAAATCTTTAATTGTTACTCCAACTCGAGAATTGGCGATTCAGATTTTCGAGAATTTTAATAGTTTTAGTAAATATACAGATCTTAAAACTACTGCAGTTTATGGAGGTGTTTCTTTAGAACCTCAAAAAGAGATTTTAGGGGAAGGTGTAGATATTTTAATTGCAACGCCTGGAAGGTTAATTGACTTGCAAATGCAAGGAAATATTGATTTAAGTGCTATTGAAATTTTCGTTTTAGATGAAGCCGATTTAATGTTAGACATGGGTTTCATTAAAGACATCAAGAAAATAGAAGCTTTATGTCCAAGAAACAAACAAACGTTACTTTTCTCTGCTACAATTCCAGATTCAATAACACAATTAGCCAATAAAGTTCTTAAAAACCCAGTAAAAGTTGAAATAAATCCAGAGGAAACAACTGCCAAAAATATTGGCCAGCTTTTGTATTATCTTCCTAAAAAGAACAAGACAGATTTGTGTTTGCTTTTATTAAGAACTACCATAAATGGAAGAATCATAATATTTAGACGCACAAAAAATGGAGTTGATAAATTAGAGCAAACTTTACTTAAAAACGGTTATAAAGCTGCAAGTATTCATGGGGATAAAACGCAAGCAATTAGAAACAAAGCCATTGAAGATTTCAAAGATAAAAAAGCCCATATTTTAATTGCGACAGATGTTGCTGCACGTGGAATTGACATTACAAATGTAGATGCCATTATTAATTTTGATATTCCTAATGTTCCAGAAACCTATATTCACAGAATTGGTAGAACTGGTAGAGCAGGAAAATCTGGAATTGCATTTTCTTTCTGTTCTCCAGACGAAAATGGATATATTAAGTTAATTGAAACTTTAATTGAAAAGCCTATTAAAATAATTACAGAACATCCTTATGTAATTAATAAGCCAAAACATACCAAAAAACAACCTAATACCATTAGCAAAAATAAAAAAGGCAGAAAATCTGAAGCTTCTAAAAAGAAGAAAAAACGTTGGTATTAAGTTCTTTATGTAATTTGATTTATTTCTAACAGTTTTAAAAATATAACTTAGCTATATTATAATTCATTAAAACGACATTAAAATTGTTTTATGTTAGCATTAATTTATGAAAAAATATTTACCAATAATTATAGTTTTATTTTTTTTGACCATAAAATCTTGTACAAGTCAAAAATTTAAACAGAATATAGAAATTGATAAATCGTTAAATTCATTTAATAGGAAAGTAGATTCTATTGTTGCTAACAAAATGAATACTTATAACATTCCTGGTCTTTCTATTGGCATTATAGTAAATGATTCGATAGTATATACTAAAGGTTATGGAATAAAAAATATAAACACCAAACACATAGTTAATAGTAATTCAAATTTTCATACAGCATCTATTAGCAAATTATTTACAGCTCAAGCAATAATAATACTCGTTCAGAAAAACAAGATAAGTCTTAACAATAAGCTGGTAGAAATTATTCCAGAATTAAAATATAAAGATGAAAGAGTAAAAAATATAACTATAAAATCTCTGCTTAACCATACTTCTGGTTTGACAGACGTGAATAACTATCATTGGAAAAACAATAATAAATCTGATAATAGTTTGAGTGATTATATTTTAGGACTTAATTTAAAATTACGATCTGAGCCACATAAAGAATACAACTACAGTAATTTAGGGTATAATATTTTGGGTTACGTTATCGAAAAGTTATCAGAAACAAACTTTGACGAATTTATTAAAGAAAATATTCTAATCCCTAGTCAAATGTCAAGTAGTGATTTCAGATATTTTAAAATAGCTGATTCATTAAAAACATCACCACATTCTAAAAGATTTATTACAAAAAGAATTTATAAAAGCAAAACGTATCCTTATACAAGAGAACAAGCGCCAAGTAGTACATTAAACTCATCATCAAATGACTTGAGTAAATGGATGATTTCATTTTTAAAACCGATAGATAGTCTGAATTTAAAAAATAGTTTTCAGCAAATGCTAGAACCAAGTTTCAGTTCATACCCTTATATTGGTTTAGGTTTTCAATTAAATAATTTATTTAATAAACAAACAATTGGTCATTTTGGAGGAGACAAAGGCTATAAAAGTTATTTAATAATGGTTCCAAAAGAAAAAATTGGATTGGTACTTTTAGCAAATTGTGATTATGATGAAGATTTTAGACAAGAAATTTTACATCCAATATTAAAAATAATGCTAAAAAATAAAAAACTACAAATTAATTAATAACTAAAACTACTGTTATAGACTCATTTACGAAGCTGTTAATCACTAAACATTCAACAAAACCTTCTCCACAAACTCAACTGCAGTGTAAGGTTTAGAAATAACATCTACAAAACCAATTTTTTTATATCGTTCAATATCTTCTATGGTGGTATTTGCAGTTAAAGATAAAAATGGAATTTCTTTATTCGATTTATGGAAATCGTTTTTCTGTTGTACCAATTGTTCACCAGTAATATTTGGCATATGAATATCTAATAAAACTAAGTCGAAAATACTTTTTTTCAAGACATTTAAAGCTTCTAAACCATCTTTAACTTGTGTTAACACTACTTTCTCTTTTTTAAGAATATGTGCAACAATCGTCTGGTTTAAAGCATCATCGTCTGCAACTAAAATTCTTTTTCCTTCTAACGTTTTATTTGTTGATTTTTCCTCAACTTTAAGTTCTTTAATTTCTGAAGTTTTTACTTTCGAAAAAGGAATTTCTGTAATAAAAACGGTTCCTATATTCAATTTGCTTTCAACAGTAATTTTACCATTCATAGCATTTAAGAGATGCTTTACAATAGATAAACCCAATCCTGCTCCACCAAAAACTCTGTTGTCGCTTTTTTTGTTTTGTTGGTATTCATCAAAAATTTTAGAGGCTTGCAAGTTGGTCATTCCTCTTCCAGAATCCGAAACTAAAAAGGCAATTTTCACAGCATTCTCATCTTCTGAAACCTTTTTTACATCAACAGATATTTTTCCTTTTTGAGTGAATTTTATAGCGTTCGATAATAAGTTCGATAATATTTGGTTGATTCTTACGTGATCACCTAAAACTAAATCTGGAATATTATTTTCGGCATTAAAAAATAACTCTACTGCTTCATTTTTATTTTGATAAGAATAATTTTCAACGCAATTTTCTGCTATTTCTTTAATATTTATTGGCGTATTTACCAATTCTAACTTTCCTGCTTCAATTCTCGATAAATCTAAAATATCGTTTACAATCACTTTTAAATTATTTCCTGATATGGATAATAATTTAGAATATTTACGAACATTTTCGTTAATTTCTTCTTCGGAAATCATTTCAGAATACCCCAAAATTACATTTAACGGATTTCGAATTTCGTGGCTCATCATTGCTAAAAAACGAGACTTTTCTTCATTTGCTTTATCGGCAATTTCTCGTAATTTTTTTAATTCTTCATTCTTCTCTGCCAATTCTCTTTTGATAAAGAAAATATCGTTTCTATTTTGGTTTAACTGATCTACTATTTTATAAACATTGGTTCTATTGTGAATAAGCACCGAAATTTCATCAGTATACTTAAACAATTCAATATCTACATTGTATTCTTTAGCATCAGAAATAATAACCATTCCTTCTAAAGTAAAAGGTTCAGAAATTGTTAAAGCCTCCAATGTTCCTTCTAAAAAAGGGCAATTTATGTAAATTGAATCTTGAAGTTGAAAAGTAGTATTTGCAAATTTACCAGCAACTATGTTTTTAATAACTCCAGAAAAACTGGTAGTTAATTGTAGGAAAACATCTTCTATTTTTGCAGGTATCAAATGCTATTATTTTAGGGTTTGCGAGGTTAATTGTAAAAATGCGTCTTCTACATTATCGTCTTCTTTTGCACTGGTAATCAAGTCAATTTTCACAGAAACCGTATCTATAACTGTTTCTAATTCTTCTTTAGAAAGCAAGTCTTTTTTGTTACCAACAATGGTAATATTTTGCAAACCAGAAAGTTCTTTAATACTCGCCAAATGTTTATCTATGGACGAGTATGTTTCTTCTCTACTTACATCGAAAACAAACATGGCAGCGCTTGCGCCTAAAAAATAAGCTTTGGGTATTTTCTCATCTCCACTAGTTCCTGCTACATCCCAAATTAGTAATTTTATTTCTTGGTTTTCGTAGGCCACAACTTTAGAACTTACACGAACACCAATAGTACTTATATAGTCTTCCGAAAATTGATTGAGTACAAATCTTCGGATTAAGGAAGTTTTTCCAACTCCAAAATTACCAACTAATAACACTTTTTTCGCAATCATTCTTAAAAGTTAAATTAGTCTATTAAATGCCTGTCTATTAAAACATTTAGTTTTACTTCGTCCGATAAATATTCTCGATTTCTAAGGATAACTTCTGCCAAATTATTTACTTTATCTGCTATTTTATCTTTAAACTCTGCATTTGCCACACCAGAAGTTGCAATGGCAATGTAAATGGATTTAAAGTTTTTTATAGTCAATTGAAAATTATCGAATTTAATATCTTCTAAATTTTGGTCTTCTTTAGAAAAAGCATCTTCAGCAAAAGCTTTAATGGCTGTTAACATGCCAGAAATCATATCTTTATCTGCGACATTTCCTCTTGTATAACTTCCTGCTAAAAGTCCAGAATCTTTTTCTATAACAAAAACCTCTTCTATGAAAGGTTCAAATACCTGTTCTAAAACTACGCCTGCATCGTAATTTTTTCCTTTAAAAAAACGGGCTATTACTTGTTGTACAGAAAATTTTTCTTTAATAGTTCTATTAATACTGTCAGATAATTTCGTGATTTCACTCACAATAGCCTTCTTAACCAATTTACCCATAATTGGGTACAAGGCTTCTACAACTTCGTCTTGCGAATCTCTTATTTGAACTTTTATGGTTTCTGTAATCGTTCCTCCAAAATATTTTGGGAAATTCTCACGAAGATCTTCAATTTTTTCATCAACTAAAGGTTCTACACGTTTAGAGAATTTTTCTTTTTGAATTATCTCTTTACTAAGAGTTTCAAATTTTTCTCTATCATCTTCTAATAAAAGCTCTCTGAGTAACTCAAAACGATTGTCTTTTTTGTTATCTGCAGTTGTTTCTTTCATCTATTCTTGCAACATTTGTGCAATTTTCTCTAAGGCTTTTCCTAACTTTCTTCTATCTGCTTTTTCATCGTCTAAATCTGCCAATCTTTTGTCTAAATCGTCATTTAAATCTTGGAACTTGTGCTCCATTAAACTTTCTAAATCTGCTAATTTATTTTCTAAATCGGTTACAGAATCTCCTAAGTTTTTTTGTGTTTGGTTTTGTAAAGCTTTACTTCTATCGTAAACATCTGCAAATTCTGTATTGTATTGCTGAATATTTTCTCCAAAAATAAGATCTCTTACAGCTGCAATTCTACTATCTACTTCTTGCACTGTCTCTGGAGCTTTGCTTTTTTCTGACTTTTTTTCCATGTATTTTTAGTTGAATTATTTATTGGAATGTTGGGGAACATTTTACAGCCTGTAATTAAATTACAAAAGCTGTAAAAACAAATATACATTAAAATATAATTACTATAAATCTAAGTTTCAATTTTTAAGCCATCGAAAGCCAGAAATACGTTTTTTGGTAATTTTTTAGAAACTTCGTTATGGAAACCTAATTTATGACTAATATGTGTAAAATAAGTTCTTTTTGGCTGTAATTCTTCTACCAATTCCAAAGCTTCTTCTAAATTAAAATGGGTTGGATGTGCTTCAAGCCTTAATGCATTTACAATTAAAACATCTAAATTTTTAAGCTTTTCTTTTTCGGTTTCTGAAATGTATTTTACATCTGTTAAATAGGCTAATTGCTGAAAACGATATCCTAAAATGGGTAATTTTCCATGTAAAATTTGAATGGGTTGCACTTCTAAATTATTCAAAATAAAAAATTTTTTATCCACAATAAAAGGCGAAACACTTGGTGCTCCTGGATACCTGTTTTCTATCGAAAAAATATATTGAAAACGTTGTTCTAAGCTATCTAAAGTTAGTTGATTCAAATAAATAGGCATCTCTCCTATTTGATAACAAAAAGGACGTAAATCGTCTAACCCAGCTGTATGATCTGCATGTTCGTGAGTAAATAAAACACCTTTGATGCATTGTATATTTTCACGTAACATTTGTTGGCGAAAATCAGGTCCACAATCAATTACGTAAGAAACATCGTCCCAAGAAATTAATATGGAAGAACGTAAACGTTTATCTTTAAGATTGTTAGACAAACAAACTGGATCTTTACTGGCAATCATTGGAATACCTTGTGAAGTTCCTGTGCCTAAAAAAGTAACCTTTATTTGCTTTTTAATACTTTCCATTTGAACAAAAATAAGATAAAAATTGACTGATAACACACTAATTCACTACATTTGTTAACACGAAATTAAAAATAAATTTATGGCAATTTCTTTAAAAGGAGATCAGGAAATAAGTAGTGTTCCAACTACAAAAAGCAAGGCACTAAGAATAAACTTAAATAGCGATATTTATGGAACGTTTGCAGAAATTGGAGCTGGGCAAGAAACTGCTCGTAATTTCTTTAGATCTGGTGCAGCAAGTGGAACTATTGCAAAAGCAATGAGTGCTTACGACAAAGATTTTTCTGATGCCATTTATGGAATGGAAGAAGATAAGCGTTATGTTACACAGCCACGTTTAAAGAAAATGCTTCGCCATGAAATTGATTTAATTGAAGATCGATTAAGTAGAGAAAAACATCCTGATAAATTATTTTTTAGTTATGCAAATACAGTAACAACTATTGATTTTGCAAGAAAATTTAAAGGTCATGGTTGGGTTGGAATTCGTTTTCAGCTAGATCCTTTAGAAGGCTACAACGAAATTATTTTACACTTACGTTTTAAAGAAACAGATGCTCGTTTGCAACAAGAAACTTTAGGTATTTTAGGTGTAAACCTATTATATGGTGCGTTTTATTTAAACGACAATCCAAAAGAATTGGTAAAATCTTTTTATCATAATTTAACGAGCGACCAATTAGAAATTGACATGATTAATTTCTCTGGCCCACGTTTTATGTATGTAGACAATCGTTTAATGAGTTTGCAATTGCTTAAAAATGGTATGACAAACGCAGTAATGTTTGGCCCAGATGGAAATAATTTATTACCAGCACAAGTACTTTATAAAAAAAACATATTAGCTTTAAGAGGTAGTTTTAGACCTGTTACAAAAGTAAATATGGATATGTACGAAAATGCTAAAAAATTATTTTTAGAAGAAAATAAAGTTGAAGAATCTCGTACACAAGTTATTTTTGAAATTACCTTAAGTAATTTAACTGCAGAAGGTAAAATTAACGAACGAGATTTCTTAGATAGAGCAGAATTATTGTGTTCTCTTGGGCAAAATGTAATGATTACCAGTTTCCAACAATATTTTAAATTAGTGGAATACTTTAGTGAATTCACAAAAGAAAGAATGGCTTTGGCAATGGGTGTTCACAACCTAATTCAAATTTTTGATGAAAAATACTATCGAAATTTAAGTGGTGGAATTTTAGAAGCTTTCGGAAAACTTTTCTACAGAGATTTAAAAGTATATATGTACCCATATAAAGACAAAGCTTCTGGAGAATATATAAATAGCGATAATTTAAAAGTGCATCCAAGAATGAAAGAATTGTATAAATTCTTTAAAAACAATGGAAAGCTGCTAGATATAAAAGATTTCGATCCAGAAATTTTGGAGATTTTCTCTAGAACCGTTTTAAAAATGATTATGGATGGAGAAAAAGGATGGGAAGAAATGTTACCAGAAGGAATTGACGAATTAATTAAACAAAAAAGATTATTTGGATATTCTCGTTCTAGAGTAAAAAAATAAATACCCTATTTATATTAAACCTTTTCAAATATAAATTGTCCTATAAAAAAACCCAAGCTTGACAGACGAAATTGTTTTAGTAGAACAACTTAAAAATTCTCAAACGCGAGAAAAAGCGTTTAGAGAATTAATTTCGCTTTACAAAGAACGTTTGTATTGGCATATACGTAAAATTGTAATTTCGCACGACGATGCTGATGATGTATTGCAAAACACCTTCATAAAAGTTTACAAAAATATCGATAAATTTAACCAAGAAAGTAAACTTTTTTCTTGGATGTATAGAATTGCCACAAACGAATCTATTACTTTCATAAACAAAAGAGCTAAAGAAAGAAACGTAGATATTTCTGAAATGCATGAGCAATTAGCTTCTACTTTAGAAAGCGATGTTTTCTTTTCTGGTGACGAAATACAACTTATTTTACAAAAAGCTATTGCAACACTTCCACAAAAACAGCAGTTGGTTTTTAATATGAAATATTTCGAGGAAATTAAATACGAAGAGATGTCTCGTATTTTAGAAACTTCTGTTGGAGCGTTAAAAGCATCTTATTTTCATGCAGTTAAAAAAATAGAAAGTTATATAAAAAATAAAACCGATTAAACCTTTTAATAAAATTAAGGTCTAAGAGATATATGAAAGAAAACATTAAAAATAGCGAAGATTTTTTAAAATCGATTACTGGTAAAAATACTGGTTTTTCTGCTCCTTCAAATTATTTTGAGAACGCAGAAGATCGTTTTTCTTCATTTATTTTTGAAGAATCTCTATCTAAAGAAAATGCATTTAAAATACCCGATAATTATTTTAATAAATTAGAAGATAGCATTTTAAATACAGTAATTTTAGACAAAAAAGAACCAAAAGTAATTTCTTTAAAATCTAGAATATTAAAACTAATTCCTGTTGCAACTGCAGCATCTATTGCACTATTTATAGGACTTACTTATTTTAATAATTTAGACAATACAACAGAAATAAATTTTGATTCTGTTGCAGAAACTGACATTGAAAATTGGATGATTGATAATTTTAACGAATTATCGAACGAAGATTTTGCTAGTGTATTAAATAGCAAAATAATAAATGAAAATGATTTTGCTTTTTCTAATATTAAAGACGACGCTATTGAAGATTACATTATATCTACAGAAAATACATCTATTTTAAACGAAATTGATTAAAAAATGAAAAACAATATTTTAACTTTTACCCTTTTGTTTCTAACAATCTTCCAAGTATTTGGACAAGAAAAAAAAGAAAGCAGAGAAAAAATTAAGGCTTTAAAAGTATCTTATTTTACAGAAGAGTTACAACTTTCGAGTACTGAGGCTCAAAAGTTTTGGCCTGTTTATAATGCGCACGAAGAAAAAATGGATAACTTAAGAAACCAATGGAGAGTAGATATTAGAAATAAGATTAAAGATGCTGGAAATCTAGAAGGCCTAACTGAAATTGAAGCTAAAAAACTAGTTTTAATGAATGAAGATCTTGGTAAAAAAATGATTTCAGAGAAAGAAGATTTTCTTAAAAAAGTATCGCAATTTCTTCCTTACAAAAAAATATTAAAATTGCATATTTCTGAAAGAGAATTTGGTAGAAAGTTAATGCGAAAGTATGGAAAAGACAAAAAGAAAAAAGAATAAATTTTCTTAACTATAAAAAAAGAGGCTTAAAGCCTCTTTTTTTTTATCTCATTAATGTCATACAAACATATAGTTCTGGTTTGTTTGCTGTAAATTGTTTTACCCAAATTGTTAATTCTTCAATTTCATATGGTAATAATCTGTTTAGGGCTTTTTCTAACTCTTTACAAAATAAGTCTGAATTGAAACTTACTTTTTTTAAAACAGTTTTAGTGTACTCAAACATTGCTCTTGCCATAGTTGTAATTTTAATTATAACGTAATTAGTAATCCATTTCGTATAACTCTTTCCAAATTTAAGCAAAAAAACCATCAATTCAAAAATTGATGGCTGTTAAATAATGTTTACAAAATGTTAATGTTACAATTTGTTTGCTTTTTCAATTAAAGCAGTTGCCTTAGTTTCTAACTCAGCATTTACTTCTTTTAAGTGTGCTTTTTTATTCTCTATACCTTTTGCATTAATCTTTCCAATTAATACATCAAAAGCTTCAATTGTTTCGTCGATAATTGCTTCCGCTTTCTTTTTATCTGCATTTGCATGCATTTTTTCTGAAACGTATCCTATAATATCTCCTAATGTATAGTTAATATCTTTTTTTAAGTTTTTTATACTTGCCATGTCATTTTATTTTTATTGCTACAAATTTAGGGTATTTATTTAAATGAGCGATAAAACTTCGTTGATATTTGTTAAAGTAGCATATTCTACATTATCTTGTTCTTTTTGGGAAACTTCTTCGTGAACCCAAGTTGTATGAAATGGAATATGAATTGCAGAAGCACCAATCGCTATTAATGGTAAAACGTCGGACTTTAAAGAGTTTCCAATCATTAAAAAATCTTCTGGTTTTATGTCTAAATGCCCAATTAGTTTTTTATAATCTTTTTCCTTTTTATCGCTCATCACTTCTATATGATGGAAGTATTTTAACAAGTTCGATTTCTCTAACTTTCTTTCTTGATCTAACAAATCGCCTTTTGTAGCAACAATTAATTTATATTTACCTTGCAGAGATTCTAAAACGTTTTCAATTCCTGGTAGGAGTTCGATAGGTTTTTCGAGCATTTCTTTTCCGATGTTTAAAATTTTCTCGATAGTTTGTTGTGGAATTTTATAGTTAGAAAGCTCTAAAGCGCATTCTACCATAGAAAGTACAAACCCTTTTACTCCATAACCATAATGGATTAAATTTTTAATTTCGGTCTTAAAAAGCTCTTGATCTATCTTATTTTTAGTTTCGTATTTAGAAAGTAATTGGGCAAACTCCTCTTCTGCTTCTCTAAAGTAGGTTTCGTTTACCCACAAAGTGTCATCTGCATCAAAAGCAATTACTTTTATATTTTCAGGAATTTTGTCCAAATTTATAAGTTTAAATATTTTTTCGCTTTTTCTAAATCTTCTGGAGTATCAATACCAACAGCTTCCACAGAAGTTTCTACCATTTTAATTTTTTTACCAATTTCTTGATAACGAATTGCTTCAATCTTTTCTGCAGCTTCTAAAGGCGTCATTGGTGTTTTATAGAAATCTAACAAAGCTTGTTTCCTAAAAGCGTAAACTCCTTTATGTTTGTAATATTTTACATCTATTTCTGTGTCTCTATGATAAGGAATTACACTTCGTGAAAAGTAAATCGCCAGATTATTTACATCTGTAATTACTTTTACATTATTTGGGTTTTCGATATCTACTTTATTAGTAATTTGCACTTTTAAGGATGCTAAATCGACTTCATTTTTAACATCTTCTTTAAATACGTCTATCAACTTAGAAAGTGAAACCTCATCTATAAAAGGTTCATCTCCTTGAACGTTAATAACAATATCTGCCTCTATATTTTCTACAGCTTCTGCAATTCTATCAGAACCACATTCGTGTTCTTTCTGGCTCATAATTACATTTCCACCAGCATTAGAAATATTTTCTCTTATAATTTCTGAATCTGTAACCACATAAACTTCGCTAAACAAGTTTGTATTTAATGCTGCTTCGTAAGTTCTTAAAATTACAGATTTACCTCCTAAATCTTTCATTAATTTACCTGGAAAACGAGATGCACTGTAACGTGCAGGAATCATTGCAATTATTTTCATGACTATCTTTTAGATGCATCAAAGATAATATTTAAATGAATAGAGTTAATATTCGCCTTGGTATTTTTATAATTTTGAGATGAACAAAAAAATTTATTATTATGAGAAGTTTATTATGGCTTGTAGCCGTCGTTTGTATTATAATTTGGGCTTTAGGATTCTTAGGAGTTGTTCCAGGAATCGCAACTGGTAGTTTAATTCATATTTTATTAGTAATTGCAATTGTTGTAATCTTATACAACATTATATCTGGTAGAAAGCCACTATAGTTTGTAAGTGAAAAATATTGAAAAACCGAGTATAGCATTCGGTTTTTCATCTTTAATTAAAATAAATAATCATAAATAGTTGATACACTTTATCAATTAATTATAATAAAATCTCATATCCGTTTTTTTTTGTTTTAATTAAATATTAACTCTAAAAAATAAACATTATGTCATCAGGTAAAATTACTACAAAATACGCATTATTAATAACCATATTAATTGGAGGATTCTTCTTTATAAGTAAACTATTAGGTTTGGAAGAAAATCCATATTTACGATTTTTTAATTTATTGTTTGTACTTATTGGTATTAGACAAGCCATTAAAACAAATATTTTTGAAAACAAGGAAACCAATTATCCATCAAATTTAGGAATAGGAATACAAACTGCTGCAGCTGCAGTTATTCTTTCTATAATTGGTATTGTAATTTATGTAAAGTATATAAACCCAGAATTTTTAACTGTTATGAACAATTCTTTTCTAATTGGTGGAGATTTATCGCTAGCTGAAATTGTACTTACTTTACTTATCGAGGGAATGGCTTCCTCTGTTATTGGCGCTTTTATTATTATGCAATTTTATAAAAATCACGATAAAGAAGAATTACAGAAATAAAAAAATAAAATAGATAAAAATAGCTCCCAATTGGGAGCTATTTTTATTGTTGAATATGTTATAAAAATTTAGTTTTTCTCAATTACACCATCATCTGCCAACAAAGCGAAAAACTTATCTAAATTAGGTAGAATTACAATTCTTGTTCTTCTATTTTTAGCTCTATTTTCATTACTTGTATTTTCAACCAAAGGCATCGTATCTCCTCTACCAGAAGCTATTAATCTACTACCATCTATTTTAAATTTGTTTTGTAAAAGTCTTACAATTGAAGTTGCTCTTTTTACACTTAAATCCCAATTGTCTTCTACAACAGCATTATTTATAGTTCTAGAATCTGTATGACCTTCAATCATCACATCCATACTTGGTTCAGATTCAATAATATCTGCCAATTGTGTAATTAATTTGTAAGCACTTTTTTTAACTCTGTAACTTGCTGTATTAAATAATAATTTATCTGAAACAGAAATCATTACCACAGTTTGGTCAATATCAATATCTACATCTTCGGAATTTCTAATATCGGAAAGACCAACAGAATTTAATAAATTATAAGAAACTGCTAAGTTTAAAGAATCTTTTAAAGTTTTTGCTTGAGCTAATTTAGTAGGATCTACTTTCGCCAAAGTTTTTCTCATTTGTTCTCTGGTTTTATTAGAAATTACTGCTGTGTTACCAACCATGTCTAGCTTAATATCGTTTTGATTTTTTAAGGTAACATTGTCGCTTTGTAGAGAATTTATTTTTGAGTTAAATCGATCTACACGTTTCTCTATTTTTGCAAATTTTGCTTCTAAAGCTTCTTTTTCTAAAGTTGTTTTTTGAAGATTACCTTTCGTATTAACATATTGACTCTCTAACTTAGTATATTTCTTTTTTGAAACACAAGAGGTTGCTAATATGGCAACCATTGTAATTGGAATAAATACTTTTTTCATCTTTTTAATTATTTTAATAGTTGAATATATAACGCTAAAAAAAGATTGATATTCTAATTCTCACTATTTATACTTCCAATTTTAGAGCTTTTTAACATATTTTGTTAAATTAAACAAAAAATCCTTTAGACTATGAAATCTAAAGGATTTTATATATCTAAATTTGAATTAAAAACTTATTTTAAAGAATTTAAACTCCCAATAATAGTTTCGATTTTCGCTAAAGTATCTGCTTCTTTTTTACGTTCTAATTCCAAAACTTTTTCTGGAGCATTAGACACAAAACGTTCGTTAGATAATTTCTTTTGAATACCTATTAAAAAGCCTTGTGCTCTTTTTAACTCTCCAGATAATTTTTCTATTTCTGCTTCTACATCTATATTTTCAATAGAAATTGGTACAAAATATTCGTTAGATTTTACTCTAAATGAAGCACCTTCTACTTTTTCTGCAACATAATTAATAGTTGAAGTGTTTGTTAATTTCTGAATAACAGCATCAAAATATTTAGACGATTTATCATTATCTATTACAAATAATTCAACTGCATCTTTAAAAGAAATATTTTTATCTTTTCTAATGGTTCTAATTCCAGAAACTACATCTGTTGCAAATTCAAATTCTGTAATAATATCCTCATTAAAATCTTTAATTATTGGATATTTTGCAATAATTAACGCTTCTTCTGCAGATCTATCTGCAATATATTGCCAAATTTCTTCTGTTAAAAATGGCATAAATGGGTGCAATACTTTCAAGTTATTTTCTAAAACTTCAATAATTGCATCAAACGTTGTTTTATCTATTGGTTGTTGATATGCTGGTTTTACAATTTCTAATAACCAAGAAGAAAAATCGTCATTTATCAATTTATAAATTGCCATTAAAGCGTCTGATAATCTATATTTAGAAAAATGATCTTCAATTTCTGCTAACGCTTTTTGAAACTTCGCTTCATACCATTGTAAACCTATTTTAGAAGTTTCTGGTTGTGGTAAACTAGCATCTACTTCCCAACCTTTTATCAAACGGAAAGCATTCCAAATTTTGTTAGCAAATCCTTTTCCTTGCTGACATAAATCTTCGTCGAACATTAAATCGTTTCCAGCTGCAGAACTTAACAACAACCCAACTCTTACTCCATCTGCTCCATAATCTTTAATTAAACCTAGTGCATCTGGCGAATTTCCTAAAGACTTAGACATTTTTCGTCTTTGTTTATCTCTAACTAAACCAGTTAAATACACATTGTTAAAAGGTTTTTCATCTTTATATTCATATCCTGCAACAATCATTCTTGCCACCCAGAAAAATAAAATATCTGGACCTGTAACTAAATCGTTTGTTGGATAATAATATTTAATTTCTTCGTTTTCTGGATTTCTAATTCCGTCGAAAACAGACATTGGCCATAACCAAGAAGAAAACCAAGTATCTAATGCATCTTCATCTTGAGTTAAGTCGGAAGTTTGAAGGTGGGAGTTTGAAGTTTTTTCTTTTGCAAGCAAAAGTGCTTCCTCAATATTTTCTGCAACAACAAAATCTTCTTTTCCATCTCCATAGAAATAAGCAGGAATTTGTTGTCCCCACCAAAGTTGACGAGAAATATTCCAATCACGCACATTTTCCATCCAATGACGATATGTGTTTTCGAACTTTTTTGGATATAAATTGATTTCAGCATCTTCACCCAAAACTGCATCAATTGCAGGTTGCGCAAGATCTTTCATCTTTAAAAACCATTGATCAGATAATCTTGGTTCTATAACTGCCTTTGTTCTTTCTGATGTTCCTACTTTATTAGTATGAACTTCAGTCTTCACTAAAAAGCCTTTTTCTTCTAATTCTTTTGATATTTCTTTTCTTACTACAAATCTATCTTTTCCTTGATAATGTAATCCGAATGAATTTAAAGAAGCATCATCATTAAAAATATCTATTACTTCTAATTTATGCTTATCTCCTAAATTTTTATCATTTTCATCATGTGCAGGCGTTACTTTTAAACAACCTGTACCAAACTCTACATCTACATATTCATCTTCAATTATTGGAATAATTCTACCACATAAGGGTACAATTGCTTTCTTTCCTTTTAAATGTGTAAAACGCTCGTCATTTGGGTTGATACAAATTGCAGTATCTCCAAAAATAGTTTCTGGTCTTGTTGTAGCAATTGTTAAAGTATCGTCTGAACCTTCAATTTTATATTCTAAATAGTACAAGTTTCCTTGTCTTTCTTCGTGAATTACTTCTTCATCTGAAAGTGTAGTTTTTGCTTCAGGATCCCAGTTTACCATTCTGTATCCTCTATAAATTAGGCCTTTGTTATATAAATCAACAAAAACTTTAATTACAGATTCAGACATTTCTGGATCCATTGTAAAAGCAGTTCTTTCCCAATCGCAAGAAGCACCTAACTTTTTTAATTGATCTAAAATGATTCCTCCATATTCATCTTTCCAATCGAAAGCATGTTGCAAAAACTCTTCTCTTGTTAAATCGCTTTTGCTAATTCCTTGCTCTTTTAATTTGGCAACTACTTTTGCTTCTGTTGCAATAGATGCATGATCTGTTCCAGGAACCCAACAAGCATTTTTACCTAATAAACGTGCACGTCTAATTAACACATCTTGTATGGTATTATTCAACATGTGTCCCATATGTAAAACTCCAGTTACGTTTGGTGGCGGAATTACAATGGTGTAAGGCTCTCTTTCATCTGGCGTTGAATGAAAATAATTATTTTTCATCCAGTAATCGTACCATTTGTCTTCTACTTGGCTTGCATCATATTTAGATGGAATTGTCATACTTTGGAATAATTTTTGATATATAGTTGGCAAAAATACAATTATCTATTATGAAGAGAAAATTAGTAGTTGATTTTTTAAAACAAATTATTAGTCTTAATTTTACACTATAAAATTTTAGTTATGAAAACATTCGGAACTTTAGTAATCGCACTTTTTATTACATTTTCAATTAATTCTCAAGAATTTAAATTCGAAAAAGAAACAATCGATTATGGAAAAATAGCTAAAGGCTCTAATGGCGAGCGTACTTTTGTTTTTACAAATATTGGTGATGCTCCTTTAATTATAAAAAACATTCAATCTTCTTGCGGTTGTACAGTTCCAAAAAAACCAGAACAACCAATTATGCCTGGAGAAAAAGGAGAAATAAAAGTTTCTTACGATACAAAAAGACCAGGAGGTTTTTCTAAACAAATTACTATTTTCTCAAATGCTAAAAAACCTACGAAACATGTAAAAATTAAAGGTTTTGTTGCAAAAGAAATTTCTTTAGAGAAAGAAAAAAGTTTATTGTCTAAAGACAGTTAAACTCTTTTTTCTAATCTGAATTCGAATTTTAAAAGTACGCCTTTTCTATCTACTGTAATTCTAATTATTTTATTTTCCCTTTCCTGAAACTCATTTATAATATTGTTTAAGGTGTAATTATGAGCCGGTTTTCCGTTAATTTTAACAAGAATATCTTCTGCATTTAAACCAGCCTTAAATGCAGGTGAACCTTTTACAACATTTCTAATTTTAAATGAAGGTTTAAACCTATAAGAATAACTAGACACAAAAGAAACTGTATTGTTTCCACTAATATTATTATTTTGATTCTCTTTAATTGAGTGTTCTTTAACTAATTGTTTTCCATTATATATAACTTCTAAACCACTCATGTTATAATTAAATCCATGCGTAAACGAACCATTTTTTTTAAACATTATTTGCTTGTTTGGATAATCTAACCAAACTTTAAATCGTTTTAGTACATAACCTCCAATACTTCCATTTCTTTGTTTGAATTTTCTTGCGTTCTTGGTTGAAACTGTATCTAAAAAAGAAACAGTTGGTTCTTGTAATTTAAAATTCCCAATTACTAATTTAGGTATCCTACTTCTATTACCATAGATAGAACCACTTAACCCCTCTCCTAAAATATCATTGAAATAACGTTTAGGAGTTATAATATTTTCTTTAGTATGTTCAAAAAGCCAAAGTGCATCACTTCCTCCAGAATCAATTAATAACTTTACATCAGTCAATTTTTCTCCAATAGTATCTAACTGAACTTTTACATTAACAAATGGTTTTTTTCGGTAAAACTCAAGAGGTAAAACTTCACATTTTCTACACTTCTTATAAGTATAATTTTCCACATTATAAAAATTTAATGTTTTTGTTCTATAATTAATTTTTATGATAAAATTCTTCAATAAATTGTACCCAATAATACCATGAATTGTTGTGCCCATTTTACTGGATAAATCAAAATAATCTTTTAGAATAACATATATAGTTTCATTAAAACCTACAATTCTTTTTAAGGATAGTTTGTTGTTTTTAGAAATTAAAGCATCTACAGGTTTGCCAGCACCTAAACCTCTTAAGGCTATTTTTTTGGGATTTAATAAGCCAATACTATCGTTTTCAGATAAATTAAAAATAATAGTTTTATTTACACCAGTATCTAAAATAAAAGAAAGTTCCTTCCCATTAATTTCGATAGGAATAATAATTAAATTATTAATTAACCTAAATTTTATTCTTTCTTTTTTATCGATTGCATTTAAAAAACGGAATCCATTTTGACCATAGTTTTTAGAAACTAAAATAGTTAGTATTAAAATAAAAAGGATTCTTTTTTTCAAGAAGTAATTGTTTTTCGACTTTCCTAAAAATACAAATTAACTTTTATTTATTTCCGTTTTTACCAAACTTTTAACCAATAAGTTTCTAGTAGAACGTTCTTTGTTGTAAAATATATTTCGCAAATTTGCATAGTTAAATTTAGAAAAAAAATAATATGCCATCAATATCTAAAAAAGGAATACAAATGCCAGAGTCACCAATTAGAAAATTGGTGCCATATGCAGAAAATGCTAAAAAAAGAGGAGTAAAAGTTTTTCATTTAAATATTGGTCAGCCAGATATTAAAACACCTCAAGTTGCTTTAGATGCTGTTAAAAACAACACCATAGAAACACTTTCCTATGCACGTTCTGAAGGTTCAGAAGAATACAGAACAAAATTAGCAAAGTATTATGTAAATAATAATATTCCTGTAACTGCAGATAATATTATTGTAACTACTGGTGGTTCTGAAGCATTACTTTTTACGATTGGAAGTATTACAGATCCAGGAGATGAAATTATTATTCCAGAACCATTTTATGCAAATTATAATGGTTTTTCTACAGCTTCTGGTGTAACAGTTGTACCTGTAATTTCTAAAATTGAAGATAATTTTGCTTTGCCAAAAATTGAAGATTTCGAGAAGTTAATTACTAATAAAACCAAAGCAATTTTAATTTGTAATCCAGGAAACCCAACAGGATATCTATATTCTGAAGAGGAAATCGAAAAATTAAAAAAGATTGTTTTAAAACACGACCTTTATTTAATTGCAGATGAAGTGTATAGAGAATTTGCTTACGATGGCTTAAAACATACTTCTGTTTTATCTTTAGAAGGTTTAGACCAACATGCAATTGTAATCGATTCTGTTTCGAAGCGTTACAGTATGTGTGGTGCAAGAATTGGTTGTATTGTTTCTAAAAATGAAACTTTTGTAAAAACGGCTATTAAATTTGCACAAGCAAGATTAAGTCCACCAACATATGCATTAATTGCAAGTGAAGCCGCTTTAGACACACCACAATCTTATTTCGACGATGTTATCGAGGAATATGTTTCTCGAAGAAATACATTAATTGCAGAATTGAAAAAAATCGACGGCGTAAAAGTTGCCAACCCAAAAGGTGCTTTTTACTGTGTAGCAGAATTACCTGTTAAAGATTCTGATGCTTTTGCACAATGGTTATTAGAAGATTTTAATTTGAATAACGAAACAGTTATGGTTGCTCCTGCAAGTGGATTTTATTCTACTCCAGGTGAAGGAAAAAACCAAATAAGAATGGCTTATGTTTTAAATGAAAATGATTTAAAACGTTCTGTTAAAATTTTGGCAGAAGCTTTAAAACAATATAAAAATTAGTTTTTTAAAATAACTACCTAATTAAAAATAGAAATAAAATAACATCTATTAAGTTTGGTGAAATATTGTAGCGTTAATCTGACTACATAAATATGAAATTAGAAAGCTAATTCCTATATTTACTGCACACAACTGCGAATATAAAAAATGCCCGAAAAAGGGCACTTTCCATATTCGCGGACGTTACCCAACATTTACCAAAAATGCTACGACAGATTAACATTCAACTCATTGACAAAATAAAAAAGCCGATAGAAGGCAACCGAATTTTGAGTGGAATAATGAATGTTTTAGTAATCATTCTTTTTCCAATAATTTTGATTGTTGGAATTATAATAATGGTGTTTGTTGGAATATTTGCTTTTTTTCAAAGACTATTTTCTAAATCAGAAACTGAATTAGAATTAGAAATTGAATCGTCTAATATCGAGCAATGGAATATTTTCACAAACTTTAACGGAATAAGTATTTATCAAAAATATGTTAGTGAAATCAGATTTGGACCAGCATATCTGAATTTGAAGAGCGAACCGAAAATTGAATTTTTAGAGAATAAGTTGTTTGGAGATTGGTTTTTTACTTATTCTAATGGAATTTTACTTCAACAATGGAATACGACTAAAAAACCAAATACAAATCTGATTTTTATCGGAATTGACAATCGTGAAGTGCAAGTTTTGGAAAAAAATATTCCTTCTGTAAATTGGGAAATAGTAGAAACGAAAGATAAAACCTTGGAATTGAATTGTGATACTGGAAAAGAGGTTTTGACTTATAAAATAGAAATAAAAAACGTTGGGTAACACCGTATAAAAAAAATTGCTACTTTAGGCTTGTATAAAGGTCGTTGCTTTGCTTGCTTGCTTCTGATTTTCCTTCGGAAAATCCTCGCACACAAACACGCAACTTTTCTTATACATAAACGTTAGGCGCAATGTAACAAAACTACGAACTCATCGTCTTCCATTAACAAACCAATCAGAAAACTAAATGCAAGAAAATTTAACGGAACGAAAAAAAACTTGGAATACAATCTTTCTTTTCCTCGCCATTGTTACAGTTATAAGTTCTCTATTCCATTATGCCATAGTTAATTTATACCCTTCACGAATATATATTGGAAGCTTAATGTGGTGTCCTGCAATAGCTGCCATAATTACGCTAAAACTAAAAAAACGCCCCATTTCTTCACTAAATTGGAATTGGGGAAATTGGAAATATATTCGACTTTCTTATTTTATTCCTGCTTTGTATGGCTTAATCACTTATATACTCATTTGGGTTTTTGGCTTTGGAAGTTTGACTAATGGAAATGCAATTACAGATTGGGGAAAAGAACTTGGTTTGATTGGAATTGGAACTTTAAATCCAACATCGATTGCAATCATAGCTATTATCTTATTAGGAACTATTGAAGTCATAAGAGCAGCTGCAACAACTTTAGGGGAAGAGATTGGATGGAGAGGTTTTTTCATTTATGAATTAAGAAAAGTTCTTTCCTTTACTGGTGTTTCCATTTTTAGTGGAATTATTTGGGCAACTTGGCATTGGCCATTAATTGTGTATTATGGTGAAAATGTAATCTTGGAATTGACAACATTTTATGTTGTTATTGTTTCAATGTCATTCATTATGACTTACTACACTTTTAAGTCTAAAAGCCTATGGCCAGCAGTAATTTTTCACGCAGTAAGCAATGTATATATTCAAAAAATATTACCTGAGTTAACCATTAAAAATGAAGGAACGGAACATTGGCTAGGTGAAAACGGAATTATGTTTGCAACTGTGACTTGCGTTTTTGGAATTTACTTTTGGAGAAAAGCAATTAAAGAAAAATTATAAATAAAAAACACAGCGCCTAACACCGTATATAATTTATTGCTAGTTCTAGCCTACTTACGAAAATCCTCGCGGATTTTCTATTCGGTTTTTATTTGCTAAATTACGTGCTAAACCACGCAACAAACCATATACAAACACGTTACCTCTAATTATGACCCGTCCTGAATAAAGGCTACATAATTTTAAACATTATGTATAGAAATGACAAAGTAATTAGACGTTACAGTGAACCTTTTAAATTAAAAATTTTAGCCGAACTTACAATCGGAAAACACACAAAGAGCGAACTTTGTAAACTCTACTCTATTGCTCCTACAACCGTTAATGAGTGGATTAGAAAGTACAATCGCAAAGACTTAATGAACACCAGAGTAAAAGTGGAAACTAAAGACGAAATATCTAGAATTAAAGCACTTCAAAAAGAAATAGAACAACTTAAAAAACTGTTACTTAAAAAGGATCTCGATGCTATGGTAGAAGAATCCTATCTAGAAGTAGCTGCAGAAGATCTCGGTTACAAATCTATTGCTGAACTAAAAAAAAAGTTAAGTATAAAGCCTTAATTAAAGCTAAAGAAAAATCTAAGGGATTTGTTTCTTTAACCACTATAACACACTGTTTTGGACTTAAACGTGATGCGTATTATAAATACAAATCTAGAGCTGATAACCGTTTAAAACTAGAACAACAAATTATAAATATAGTTCGAAAAAGACGCAAATCCCTTCCTAGAGAAGGCGTAAGAAAACTTGTAAAATCGTTAAATACAGATTTTATTAAAGCCAATATTAAAGTTGGTAGAGACACACTATTTAATGTTCTTAGAAAACACCAAATGCTAACACTTAGAAGAAAAACCAGTGCTATAACAACTAACTCTTATCATCGTTTTTATAAATATAAGAACATTATAAAAGACTTAGAAGTTACTAGAGCTAACCAGGTTTGGGTTAGTGATATAACTTATATTAGAACCGTAAAAGGGTTTTGTTACTTGGCTTTAATAACTAATATGCATTCTAGAAAAATAGTGGGTTATGACCTTAGTGATAGCTTGGAATTAAAAGGTTGTGTGAGAGCGCTTAATAAGGCGATTTATCAAGCTAAAAACATTAAACACCTTATTCATCATTCAGACAGAGGAATACAATATTGTAGCAATGTATACACACAAATACTTAAAAGAAAAAAGATAGATATTAGTATGACCGAAGAAAATCATTGTTACGAAAACGCTATGGCAGAACGTGTAAATGGAATTTTGAAAGATGAATTTTACTTAGACCAAACCTTTGATAATGTGGCTCACGCTAAGAGAGCCGCAAAAAATGCAATTAATTTATACAACGAAATAAGATTACACTTATCTTTAGATTATAAAACACCTAATATGGTATATAAATTATCAGCGTAAATTCAATTTTAACCTGTAGCCATATTTCAGGACAAGACATATGAAAAACCCAATGAAAACAGGAATCATAATTGTAGTCTTAATTTTAGTCGTCGGATTTTTCGTTTTGAAAAATAAATCGAATAAAGTTAACAATGAAATGACTGAATTTGTTCGACTTGAATCTCAAACTGAATCTACTGAACATCTTCCCTTATTACCCGAAAATTGGATTTCCGAAATTGAGCAAAAATGGAATGATAAAGAATGGGACATTTATGACAATGCACATTATGACATTTGCGAAAAAGTTTGCAACGAAGTATACTCTACAAACAAATATTGGGAAATGAATCAAACGCACGCTGATTTTCTGAATGAATTGACAAAAGAACAGCGAATTTATTTCACACTTATAAATTTTGAATCTCAAGTAAATAATGGTGGAGTTTACCAGTTTTTATTTAATAATCCAGATTTGCCAATAATTGCTTTACAAGGAATGAAAGAAATCGAAATGTCTAAATTGGCAAAAGATTACGAAATAGTCTTAAAAGAATATTTTGGGAATTTTAATACAATTCAGGAATTATATTCAAAGTTTCAAAACGATAAAAGTGATTGGTATAAAAGAGCGCAAGCATTTGCAGATGGTTATAAAGAACTTCCTTCAGCAGAAAAAATAGAAGATTACTTTTATGAGGAAAATTTTGTCAAGACATATCAGCAAAACTTGACTAATTACGTAAAAGAGAATCGGAATAAATTTTATAGAACTGAATAAAAACTACCCACAACAACGTGTATAATTAATTGCTTTGGTCGTTGCCTATTTGGAAAATTCCTTCGGAATTTTCTTGCGTTCGTTTTTGTTTACTAAATTAGTTGCTGAAAAACGCAACAAACCATATACAACAACGTTACCTGTAATTCTCTGAAAAAGACGAAATGAAAATTTTAATAAGCATTTTAGTAATTGGAATAGCAATTTATATTGCAAATAAAGAGAATGGAAATCCATTAAAAAATTTAAATACTTTAAGAAAGGAGAAAACTTCTGCTAAGGAATTTCTTAAGACCATAGAATCATTAGATTACTTTAAGTATGCTAATGAAAAAGACATTGAAAAATTAAAGAAAAATCATTTGGAAAGTTTTGACTCTGAAGGTTCTTGGGGTGGAGTTTGGGACGATGAGACAAATTTACCTCTTGATTACAGATACTATTTTTGCGATGGTGAAAACGTTTTTGAACAGGGTGGCTTTAAAGAAATGTTGAATGAGTTTAGTGGAACTTTTGAAAAAATTGGATTTAAATTAAAAATTGGAAATCACTTTGAGGAATGGGACAGCAAAAATGAATGGTTGAATCATAGAATAACTGTAAATGAGACTGAGTACATAATCTTTAAAAACTTTAAAGGTTATGGCTGGGGTGAAGCAGTTCAAAGACTTGCTGAAATATTGAATGAGGAATTAGAAAAACAAAATATAGAAGAGAGAATTTATCTAATTAGTGGAGGAAATGATGGCTCACTAATATTTTTAGATAATGAATTATATAAATATTTCTATAAAACTTTTACAGACCCTGAATGGAAACCACTTGAAGTGAAAGAATGGGTAAAAGTAATGGGAATTAAAAAAATGAAACTGGAATAAAAACTACAGGTAACAACGTGTATATTCAATTGCTAGCTTCTTGCCTACTTTCGAAAATCCTCGCGGATTTTCCTTTCAGTAATTATTTGCTAATTTTAGTACTTTAACCACGCAACTTTTCTTATACAACAACGTTACAAAACATTTGATGAAACTATTAATAACAACATTTCTATTAATTTCAACGTACTGCTTTTCGCAAAAACAATATGAATTTGATTACTTATTAGAATATGAAATAACTTTTTATAAAGATTCTATTAAAATTAAAAATCGGAAATTCAGAAAAGAAGATAAAACTATAAAAAAATATTATTTAACGAACTCAAAGAAAAACAATTATAGTGCTGTAATAACTGAACTGGATAGCTTAAACTACAAAATGATTTTTAAGGATGAGAATGGAATATATTCTAATGTTACATTTTTAAAATCGGATTTAAACAAAGCAGAATTTATAAATATTGACTGCAAAAATGTGTCTAGATATGAGAATCCATTCAAATATCAAACTAAAAATTATGACTTTTTCAAACTAAATGATACTGTGATTAGCGAAAAAACTTTCTGGATGTACAAATTGGAATCAATTAAACCCAAAAAGGTAAAAAGAAAAAAACTTGGAACTGAATATTACATTTTAGATAAAGGAACTTCATTTCATTTACCTATTTTAAATTTCTCAACAGCCTATGAGGAGTGGAAAAAAGAAGGTAATTTGCCTAACGGAATTTTTCAGCAAAAGTATTTTATAGATTATTATGGACAGTTAGATTCAAAAGAGGAATTGATAAACTATTGGAAAACTGATAAAAAAATTGTAATTAACAATGATTGTGATTATACTGAAAAGAAATAAAAAACGTTTTGTAACACCGTATAAAATTAATGGCTAGTACTCGCCTACTTACGAAAATCCTCCCGGATTTTCTTGGTTTGTGTTTTATTTACTAATTTTAGTACTTAAACCCGCAACTTTACTTACACAACAATGTTGTGCATAATTTAACCGAAACTCAAAATGCCATTTCCAATCTACAAAAAATATATCGAAGAAACTGAATCTGAATTGAATGTAAAATTCCCTACTGAATTTAAAAATCGAATGATAAAATTAAATGGCGGAGAATTATTAATTTCGAGAGAATTTGAATTTGAACTACATCCTTTTTTTGATAAATCAGACCGAAAGAGAATAAGTCGGACTTGTAATCATATCGGACTTGAAACAAAAAATGCTCGTGAATGGAATGGATTTCCTGAAAATGGAATAGCAATTGGTGCAGACGGTTTTGGGAATAAATTAATATTGACTCATAATGGAAATAGAAATCTTTCTGACGAACTGTATTTCTGGAATCACGAAACAAGAAAAACAGAAAAAATAGCTGAATCAATTAATAAACTTTACGTTGAAAAAAGCTCATTCTGGAATAAAATAAAATCGAAATTTATCGTATAAAAACTATGAACAACATCGTATAAAAATAATGCGTAGTTTAGTGCTTAATCAAGAGTTCGTGCGCTTTTGTTACATCTGATTTTCCTGCGAAAAATCCTCGCACACAAAACTGCACTATTCTTATACAAAACCATTGGCAAACATATGACAAAACACAATTACATATTATTAAGTCTAGTCTTTAGTTTAACTTATAGTTGTTATGCTCAAAAAGCAAAAACTGAATCTGAATTAAAACCTAATGAATCAAAAAAGACCAAATTAGCGATTGACACAGTTGCTGAAATTGAAAAGAAATTAGCATACGATTTTGCATATCAAACATTTACGAATTGTGACACTTATGAATTCCCTGAACTCACAACAGAAAATGCTACTCAAAGATTAGTGAAATTGTGGAAAACTGATAAAAGTAAGGTTATCGAAACTTGTGATAGTTACAATTCCGCTTATGGAAAATTATTAGAAATAAAAATATCGGAAATTCTAACTAACAAAACTGGAAATAAATTTTTTCGATATAAAGCAACCTTTTCAAAAACAGAAAATATTGCCGAAATTCGAGTCTACACAAACTCTGAAAATAAATTTGACGGAATAATTATTTTTGCGAAATGGATTGATAAATATTCAGAGTATAAAGAAAAAACTAAATCTGAATAAAAAATACGATTTGCCAACACACGTATATAACAAATTGATCTATTAAACAACTTCATAAATTCCAATTGAATTCTCTCGATTCATATTTTATTTAAAACTTTAGTTTTAAATAAAATTAAATCAATAAAAAATAGTTATATTTCAAGCATTTTTTAAATGACCATTCAACAAAACATATCGCTTAAAAATTACAACACGTTTGGTATTTCTACAAATGCCAAACGTTTTGTTTCTATTACTTCTTATTACGATTTACAACAATTGTTAAAAGTTGAAAAAAACCTATTTTTAATTTCTGGTGGAAGTAATATGTTATTGACAAAAGATATTGAAAAATTGGTTGTTCATGTTGATATGAAAGGAATTTCTATTGATAATGAAGATGAAAATTTTGTCTATATTACTGTAAATGCTGGTGAAAACTGGCACGATTTTGTCCTTTTTTGTATTGCTGAAAATTATGGCGGAATTGAGAATTTATCTTTAATTCCTGGTAATGTTGGTACATGCCCAATTCAGAATATTGGTGCTTATGGAGTTGAAGTAAAAGATACAATTACAAAAGTGGAAGCGATTGAAATTGAAACTGGTAAACGAGTTACTTATTCGAATGAGGATTGCGAGTTTGGGTATCGAAATTCAATTTTTAAAAATCAATTAAAAGGGAAAGTAATTTTAACTGCGGTTAGTTTTAAATTAACGAAAAAAAATCATCAATTAAATACTTCTTATGGAGCTATTGAAACTGAATTAGCTTCAAAAAATATTACAAAACCGACTTTAAAAGATGTTTCTGATGCTGTAATCACCATCAGAAAATCTAAACTTCCAGACCCAAAAGAAATTGGAAATAGTGGTAGTTTCTTTAAAAACCCTGTGATTTCTAAAAAACAATTTTTAGAGCTTCAGAAACAAAACCCAAATGTACCAAGTTACACAGTTTCTGAAACTGAAATTAAAGTTCCTGCTGGTTGGTTGGTAGAACAAAGTGGATTTAAAGGAAAACGTTTTGGTGATGCTGGTGTTCATGAAAAACAAGCCTTGGTTTTAGTAAATTATGGAAATGCTTCTGGAGAAGAAATTTATCAGCTTGCGAAAAAAATTCAAAAAACAGTTTTAGAGAAATTTAAAATTTCTTTGGAAATTGAAGTAAATGTAATCGCATAAAAAAAGCCTCATCAAAATATATTTAACGAGACTTTTACTTAATTTAAATCAAACTCAATTTATTATCTTCTATTTCCTCTATTTGTTCTTGGTACTTTTTGTAATTCTTCTTTCGAAATAAAACCATCTCCATTCAAATCAATTTTAGAAAATTGTTCTTTTAAAGGTCCTTTAATTTCACTTTTAGATAATTTCCCATCTTTATTTGTATCCATTTGTGTTATTAAATCTCCTCTTCTTTCTCCTCCACCTCTTCTTTTCTCTTGAGCAACTTGTCCCATTAAACAACGACTTACATAAGGAAATTCATTGGTAACAATGTACATGTATTTTCCATCGACTGTAATTCCATTACATTCATCTAAATCGCCAGAATTAGCAACATATTCAAAATCTGAACCATAAGAACCATCATGATGTCCACCTACAGAAATATCTAATGTTTGCTTCGGATTTGTATACGTGCAATCTTCACCTTCACGATTTCCGTCTAACAATTTATAACTCGGTTTATAAGCACTACTTTTAGAGTAATAAATAGGAAAACCATCGTTTGCAAAACCAATATGAACCAAATCTTTACCAGAATCGAACTTGGTAATAACTTCAGTTGGCGTTCCATGATAATGATACGCTCCTGTTGGTTGCACATGTGCATTGTTAAAATCTAAACCTAAATCTATAATATCTTGAAAAGCTTCTACTCTGTAGTTTTCGCCAGTTTCACAAACCACAACTTCTGCAGTGCCAGGTTCAAATTTCACGCCATTTAAAGCAACTCCTGGTTCTCTAACCCAAGTTGGTTTTCCTGTATATTTTGGATTTACTGGTAAGGAATACGTTCTTTTTTGTGCAGAAATTGTATTCGGATTTCCTTTTCTTGGAAAATCACCTGTTTTATGATTTGGTAAGGCGTTTGTAACTATTTTTCTTTCAGTATCTGTAACTGTTACAATTGTTTTTGTTCCAAAATTTTTATCTTCTAAATTGTAAGAACCAAAATAACTTTCTTCTTTATGTGCATGATTAGCAGTTCCATCTTTATGAGTGTGAGAATGACTGTTGCTTTTACAGCCCAAAAATAAAAATCCAACGATTGTAAATATTAAAAATCTATTTATCATTTTATTTTATTCCTTTTTTAGAGCTTCAATATCAGTAATTAACTGTCTTACTGAACTTTTTCTTAAACCATTGTAAATTCCTCTAATATGTTTATTCTTATCAATCAGTAAAAAGTTTTCTGTGTGTAAAAAATCGTCGATACTTTTTTCTTCTCCTAAATCATTTTCTACAAAATAATGGTTTCTACCTAAATTATAAATTTCTTGCTTGTCGCCAGTAACTAAATGCCATTTATTATCTATTATGCCATTATTTACAGCATAATTTTTAAGAACTGGAACATTATCTATACTTGGAGTTACAGAATGAGATAAAATTAAAACTTCTGAATCGTTCTTAAATGCTTCTTGAACATCGAACATGTTCTCTGTCATTTTTGGACAAATTCCTGGGCAAGTGGCAAAAAAGAAATCGGTTACATATATTTTACCTTCAAATATTTTTTGAGTTACTGTGTCTCCTAATTGATTAATTAACTTAAAATCTGGAATTTTATGAAACTCCTTTTCTTCCTTGCTACCAGGTTTTAACCATTGAGGAGTAAAAGATTCGTCTTTATAAAAAGGCAAATACTCGACCCTGCTAGTTTCAACAACTTTACTATTCTCTTTTTTTATCTGTTTCTTACAATTTATTGTAATTACCAGTAAAAACAGCAATAAAATTCTATAATTTTTTCCTTCTGATAATAGTTTCATCTTCTAATTTATAACATGAATTTGCTCTTCTCATACCAAAAATACGTCCATTTTTAGCTTCGTAATTAACATATAATTTTCCATTTTCTAACCAAGCTTTTTGAAAACCATTTTCTTTTCCGTCTACAAATTTTCTTAATTTAGACAGTTGTCCGTTAGAAAACCATTCTTTTTCAACGCCTTGTTTCAATCCGTTTTCGTAAAAAGATTCGCTTGATAAAACACCATTCTCCCACCAAGTTTTATAAGCACCAACTAAACGATTGTTTTTATAGTACGATTCAACTTGAAGTTTTTCGTTTCTAGTCCAGCGTTTTGCAATACCTTCTCTTTTGCCATTGTAAAAACCCCACTTTTCTTCTAAAACTCCATTTGGATAAAATTTTAAAGAATAACCGTTAAATGGTTTTCCTTTGTAATACCATTTTCCTTTATTTCCATTGAGAATCAATTCTTTTTTAAACACTTCAACAGTATCTATAACAATAGGCTGTTCTTTAGTAATTGATATATCTGCAGTTTTGTTTGATATATTTTTTTTACAACCAATAATTGAAAAAGAAAAAACGATAAAAAAAAGAATTGATTTCATACTTTCTAACTTCTAAATTTTAATATCCTTGAAATGGTCCAGCAAAAAGAACATATGCTGGTTCATAAGCATAATTAGCAGCAGGATAAACTTCATTAATAATATGATAATGATAAATAGGAGTAGTATCATATATTGTAGTGGTTGTATGACCTCCAGAAGCATCTAAATCTGCTGGATACGTTCCTGTTGTACTACACTTTCTTCCATAAATAAAAACACCATCTAGCAAAATACCTACTAACTTATCGTCATCGTTAGAAAATGGTCTAGGTTCTAAATGATAGTGATATACTCCTGGACCTTTATGAGCCCCAGCCCAATCTAAACTCGCTGCTGCACCATCTAAATCACCTGACCCTTCTTGATCGTTAAAAATGGCAGATCCACTTACTGCAATACCAATAGTACCTAATTCTGTTGCAACTGTGTTACCTGTTAAGTTTGGTGTTGCATCTACAGTAAAGCTTGATGCTTCTCCTCTTCCTCCACCTATATAAGTATCTTGAGTTGTTTTTTTAACATTTGGCTCATCTTCATAAAGCGCATTTGTTGTTTCCCAATAAATAGATTTATGGTTTGGAAAACCTGTTGTTTCGATATCTATTTCTGTTCCATCATCAGATAATGTAACTGTAACTGCATCTGAGTTAAATGCTTCAAAAGCACTACTTAATTCTGTTATTCCTATCTCTTCTTCATCTACGACTTCAGTTTCTGAATCTGAAGAACTACAAGAATATATAATTGGAACAAAAAATAATGCAAATACTATTTTTTTTAATAAATTGTTTTTCATGTTGTTATATTTTTTAATTATTAATATATGTATTTAGATGCTAAATTTTAAAATAACTTGCGCCAGTTATATTTTTTTTTAAAAAAGCTCCGCAATTTCTCACGAAGCTCTCAATCAACTAACCAAATTCAAACATTATTTTAAATAATTTTCTACAGACGTTTTTCTTGAACTAACATGAGACTTTAACTGATTTACAGCCGTTTGAAAGTCTGAACTATTTCTTAAAAATGTATAACCAGCAACTTCTGATGTTGCAGCAGATTCAATTAATACTGCATAAGAAGTATATAAAGATTGTATTGTAGTTTCATTAAATGCGCCTTCAATTGTTTCTTTTACGTAGGCATCATATTTTTCTTTGTAAACTTCATCTTGGTACAAATAACCAATCAATGGCCACTGACTTGCATTTAATCCAGAAAAATTTAAAGCATGCGAACCTCCTTGTTTACCTGTTTGTAAAGCTTCATTATTATCCCAAGGAATCCAAGTTAATTTACTGTTTTCTGGGTTATTATATAAAAAATAATTGTGCGTCATTCTTCCATAAGTATCCCAATTTTGTATGACTGTATTTACTGCTAAATATTTTAGAAAAACATCTGTATCTAAAACAGCCTCTAAACTTGTTCGCCAAGTTGCAGCGTCTGTAGTTCTTGTACCATCATGTAAAACAGATAACAAATTAGAAACATCCATAAAATCTGCTTCATCTTCATTTGTTTTCTTTTCATATTCACTTTCATTAAAAGTTCCTGCTGCAAAACTTGCTGCATCTCCATCTGGCTTGTATAAATTTCCATTATCATCAGAAAATTGTGTGTCTATAACAGTATCATCTACTTCTTCCACTAAAGTATATAATCCGAAATATTTTGGTCCATCTCCATGATCTACATAAACCTTATAAAATGCTGTATGAGAAGCGGCTAAACCTGCATTTCTAAATACATCAGTAGCCACTTTTTCTCTCAACATGGATTTATCTTCGTAATTGTTTTTTAAACTTAATTTCTTAAATCCGTAAAAACGTTGATTCTTAATCTGTGGATAATCATCTTCAAATTCATCAAAATCTAATTTAAAAGACAGTTTTAAAATACCGCTTTTCCAACTCGATTGTAAACTTGAGTTTCCTTTAAAACGCAAACCAACTCTGTACCATTCTTTACCTTCATAAAAAACTTCTCCTGGAACAAAAATTGGGTTTTCATCAGAATCTACTAATCCTCCTTGTCCTCCACCAGAACCAAAAGTTCCATAAGTTGCAGTCATATCATCCAACATACTTTGCCATCTAGCAGCTGTAATTACTAAATCTAATCTTTTTACTGCATTGTCTTCGAAAACTTCATCGAAATTAGGATCTGCATCTTTACTATGTGTTTCTGTTGTCCAATCTGTTGCTTCGAAATCTGTGTCGTCAATTACAATTTCTTCTTCCTCTTCTCCTATTTCGTCAATAATTTCATCTTTAGAACAAGAGAATATAATTAATATTATTAATGATGAAAATAATATGTTTTTTAAATTTTTCATTGTGTTTATTTTTAGTTGATACATCTATTTTTAGTTTCTAGGTCTTCTATTTCTTTCTGGTTTTGGTGCATTTTCTAATTCTTCTTTAGAAATGAAACCATCATTATTAGAGTCTATTTTAGTAAAATCTTTAGCTAAAGGTCCTTTTGCTTCATTTTTAGATAATTTTCCATCTTTATTTGCATCCATTTCAGAAAAGATTGCAGAGATACTTTTTCTTTCTCCTCCTCTTTTTCCTTTTGAAGTTTCTTCTGAAGATTTGCAAGAAATAATTATACTTGATACAGCTATTAATGCTCCTAAAATAATTGTGTTACGTTTCATAAATAATTTATTTTTTTAAAATTGTTTTTTAGTTTATAAGAGTTTAGATGCAAGCTTTTAAAAAAACTTGTTTCATAAAATCTCCTTTAACTTTACTTTAACAAAAAACCTTATTTCTTGTTAGAAATAAGGTTTTTTGTTAATGAGTTTTAAATATTAAAATTATCTTGGTGGATAACCTTTCCCATTTCTTGGTGGAGGCATTCTACCATCATTTGGTGGTCTTCTTTCTCCTCCTTTTAATGCTTCTTTGATAATATTATCGAATTTATCTACTTGATCTTCTTTGCATAATTCTCTAACAGCAGAGAAAAAACGATGTATTTCTGCTTCCTTTTTAGCTTCTAAAATTCCTATTTTAGTAATATTTTTTTCTGGATTTATATTTTTATTAGAATAAGAACTAAATAACTCCTCTTTTTCTTGCCTTATTTCTCTGTCTATTTCTTGCATAAAACCTCTATGTGTTTTATCTAAACTTCTAAATTCTTCTTTTTGATTTTCAGTGAACTGTAATTGTTCTGTTAAGAAACTTCTATTAGGATTTGGTCTTCTGTTTTCATGCGGTTTATTAATTAAAAGGAAGATTAAAATTCCATTCATAACTAATAAAACACCTAAAAGAATTGGTAGTAATTTTGTTTTCATTTCCTTTAATTTAAAAGTGAATTAGCAGTTTCTTGTAAAGAATATTCTTGGGCAAAACTATTAATATCGGAAGTTGTTGTTACTTCAGCACTATTAAAAGCATAATAAATTGCACTTGCATTCATAAGCAATACAATTACAAAAGCGGCCAATTGTAATTGTGGCGTAAACCAATTAATTACAACTTTCTTTTCTTCTACATTATTTAATTTTTGTAATATTTTATGTTTCAAAAAAGGGTTTATTGCTACCTTATTAATGTCTTCTAAAACATTAAAAGTATCTTCAACTTTCTTTTGTATGTGTTCTTTATTATCCATTTTACTTAATTTTACGAACTTACATATGTATTTAGATGCAAGTCTTTTAAAAAACTTGCGCTAATTTTCTGCTTTATAAAAATTTTCTAATTTTTCTTGTAATGCTTTCTTTGCTCTAAACATTATAGATTCTACAGACGATAAGCTTTTACCCGTAATTTCAACAATTTCTTGATAGCTTTTACCATCTATTTTTGCCAACGTAAAAACAACTCTTTGGTTTTCTGGCAACGTATTTATCGCTTTAAAAATAATATCAGATTTTTCTTTATTCTCTAAAATAATTCCTGGATGATTAATTTCTGTAAAATAGCTGGTTTTATCTACAGGAATTTCATTCCCTAAAATGGTTTGCATAAAAGCAAAACGTTTTTTAGAATTCTTCTTTCTGATAAATTCCAAACATTTATTGGTAGCAATTTTATAAATCCAAGTAGATAATTTAGAATCTCCTTTAAATTTAGAAATCGATTTAAAAACCTCTAAAAAAACTTCTTGTACAATATCTTCTGCATCTTCTTTATTGGGTACAAAAGAAATACAAGTGCCAAAAACTTTCTGCTGAAATTCGTCTATAAGTTGACTAAATGCAGTTTGATTGCCATTAATTAGTAGTTTTATAAAGTCTTGTTCTTCCAAATTAATTTCTAAAAAAGTAAACATACAAAAAATGCAAATAATTAAAAGTAAATAGTTAGTTTTTGTATCTTTGCAATAGAAACATTACTTATGAAACTATTACTTATTACTTTAGTATTATTAGGACTTGGTGTTGCAGGAATTGCAATTAAAATTTGGGCAAAAAAAGATGGTAAATTTGCAGGAACTTGTGCAAGCCAAAATCCAATGATAAATACAGAAGGTGAGAATTGTGGTTTTTGTGGAAAAACACCAGATCAGTTCGAAAATTGCTCTGAACCTCAGCATAACTAAATCTTTCTTTTATTTATGATTTTACCTGTACTTTTCTACGCCTTTGTAGTTTTTGCAGGCATACAAATTATTTATTATCTCGCATTTACTTCCTTTTTGTTTGCTGATAAAAAACAAGAAAAAAAATTAGCAAAAGAAATTCCTATTTCTGTAATTATTTGTGCTAAAAATGAAGCTAAAAACTTAAAAGAATTTCTTCCTTACATTATTGAACAAAATTATCCGGATTTTGAAATTGTTCTCATAAATGATGCTTCTTCTGATAAAACCCAAGAAGTTATGGAGGGTTTTAAAGATAAAAATTCGAATGTTAAAATTATTAGTGTAGAAAATATTGAAGCTTTCTGGGGAAATAAAAAATATGCATTAACATTAGGTATAAAAGCTGCAAAAAACGAGCATTTATTATTTACAGATGCCGATTGTAAACCCATTTCTAAAAATTGGATATCTGAAATGAGTAAAAATTTCTCTCAAGAAAAATCTATTATTTTGGGTTTTGGGAAATACCAAAAAGAGAAAAAATTAGTAAACCTATTTGTTCGTTTTGAAACGTTGTTAACTGCCATTCAATATTTTAGTTACGCAAAATTAGGTTCTCCTTATATGGCTGTTGGTAGAAATTTAGCGTACGAAAAAGCCGAGTTTTTTAATGTAAAAGGTTTTATAAACCATATGCACATTAAATCTGGTGATGACGACTTATTCATTAAAGATGCTGCCAATAAAGAGAATACAATTATTTGTACAACAGAAGATAGTTTTACGGTTTCCAAAGCTCCTAAATCATTTAAAGAATGGTTTCGCCAAAAAAGGAGACACATTTCTACAGCGAACCATTATAAGTTTAAACATCAATTTTCTTTAGGTTTGTTTTTTGTTTCTAAAGTGTTCTTTTTTGCTTTAGCAACTGCTCTATTTTTCTATTATCCTTGGAAAATTATATTGTCGATTGTGTTGGGTTATTATCTAATTCAGTTTTTAGTTGTTGGCTTTTCAGCTAAAAAATTAAAGGAACCACAAATAATCTTTTTACTACCTTTTTTAGAAATTGGGCTATTATTGTTTCATTTTAGTATATTTATAACTAATTTGATTTCAAAACCCAATCATTGGAAATAGACAATACAAAAATTGAACAAAATATTGCAAAAGCGAAAAATGGTAGTCAATCTGCATTTCGTTTTCTGTTAAATTCTTTTTGGGGAGATGTTTACAGTTACCAATTAAAGCGCACAAATAGCGAGAATGATGCAGAGGATATTGCAATACAGACTTTTTCTAAAGCGTTTGATAAAATAAATAGTTTTGACGAAAAATACGTTTTTAAAACATGGTTAATTACCATTTCTAAAAACGTACATATCGATTTATTGCGTAAGAAAAACAGTTCTATTTCTGTTGAAACAACCAAAGAACAAGAAGATAAAATTTATTTGGTTATTGATGAAAACCCCACTCCAGAAGATAAAATTATTCGAGAACAAAATTTAGCAAAATTGTTAAGAGATATTAAACAATTAAAACCTAAATACCAAGAAGTTATTCAGTTACGCTACTTTCAAGAATTGAGTTACAAAGAAATTTCTGAACATATTAACGAACCAATGAACAACGTAAAAGTAAAACTTTTGCGTGCAAAAAAGTTATTGGCGGAAATTATTAAGGAGTCTTAATAATGAAAAAATCCTTCTTACAATCTATAGGTCCAGGTTTGTTATTTGCAGGTGCAGCAATTGGGGTTTCTCATTTGGTACAATCTACAAAAGCAGGTGCAGAGTTTGGTTTTGGATTGTTATGGGCTTTGTTATTGGTGCATATTATTAAATATCCGTTTTTTCAATTTGGGCCACGTTATGCAACTGCAACAGGAGAAACTTTATTAGATGGTTACAGAAAGTTAGGAAAAGGTGTCTTAATCGCTTATTATATTATCAATTTTGCGACGATGTTTACCATTCAAGCTGCTGTAACTATTGTTACTGCTGGTTTGGCTTCACAATTATTTGGCTTTACAAACGATTTGGTTTTATGGTCTACAATTTTACTTTTTGTGAGTTTAATTTTTTTGGTTATTGGAAAATATAAACTGTTAGATAATTTAATGAAATATATTATTGTAATCTTAACAATTAGTACAATAATTGCAGTTTTAGTAGCGCTTTTTAGCACCAAAGAAGTTTTTGATGTTACACAGATTTTACCATCAGGAACTGTAGAAATTACTTTTTTAATTGCGTTTTTAGGTTGGATGCCAGCTCCTTTAGATGTTTCCATTTGGCACTCTATTTGGTCTGTAGAAAAAGACAAAACAACCGTTATAAAAACCAAGCCAAAAGACGCAATTTCCGATTTTAATATTGGTTATATTGGCACCTTATTTTTAGGAATATGCTTTGTACTTTTAGGAGCACTAGTAATGTACAAATCTGGAGAAACCTTCTCGAATAAAGGTGGTGTATTTGCTTCTCAATTGATAAACTTGTACACCAAAAATTTAGGCGATTTTTCTTATATTTTTATTGCAATTGCGGCGTTTACAACGATGTTTAGCACAACAATTACCACTTTAGATGCTTCTCCAAGAGCCATGAATAGAACCACAAAATTGTTATTTAATAAAGAATTAAAATATGGTTACTGGTTTTGGATCATCTTCCTTTTTGTTGGTACTTTTTTAATTTTGAAATACTTTATGGATAATATGGGTCTTTTAGTAAAAGTTGCTACTATTTTATCTTTTTTAACAGCACCATTTTATGCGATTCTAAACTATGTTTTAGTCACAGGAAAACATATGCCACAACAACATCAACCTAATATTTATTTAAAAGGTTTAAGTATTGTTGGGATTGTATTTTTAATCGGATTTAGTATTTGGTTTTTAATGAATATATAATTATTTTTAAAAAAACTCTTTGTAATGACTTCAATTTTAAAAAACACAAAAATTTCTAAAAAGGAAAAAAATATAAACCATTTAAAAGTTTGTGTTTTAATATTGTCTTTCTTTATTTTTAAGGTAATTATTTCTGATTGGGAATGCTTTAAAGCTGGTTTATTTGGAACATTTTAATTATGGAGTTAAATCAAATATATTCATCAGGAAAAGAAAATTATACTGTAGAATTGACTAAAAGATTCAATCAAAATAAAAAAGAAATTCTTGCTTCAAATAACTTATCGGAAGAAGAAAAAAATGCAAAAATTTTCTTAATAGAAAAAACGTATCGTTGGAAAAGAAAACTCTCTGAATACTGCAACTTTTAACTTTTCTATTCTGTGTTTTACTTCGTATCTTTGCATTCTAATAAAGAACGAAAATGGCTGTAGACTCTGTAATCCTTCCTGAAAGACCAAAAAAACCAAAATGGTTGCGTGTAAAATTACCTGTGGGTAAAAAATATACGGAATTAAGAGGTTTGGTAGATAAATACAAACTGAACACTATTTGTACAAGTGGAAGTTGTCCAAATATGGGCGAATGTTGGGGAGAAGGAACTGCAACATTTATGATTCTTGGAAACATTTGTACGCGTTCTTGTGGTTTTTGTGGTGTAAAAACTGGAAGACCAGAAACTGTAGAATGGGATGAGCCAGAAAAAGTGGCGCGTTCAATTAAAATTATGAGTATTAAACATGCAGTAATTACTTCTGTAGATAGAGACGATTTAAAAGATGGTGGTTCCATTATTTGGGCAGAAACTGTGGATGCGATTCGTAGAGCAAACCCAAATACAACTTTAGAAACTCTAATTCCAGATTTTCAAGGAAATACAAAACAAATAGACAGAATTATAGAAGTGCATCCAGAAGTGGTTTCTCATAATATGGAAACTGTTAGAAGATTGACTCGTGAAGTTAGAATTCAAGCAAAATACGATAGAAGTTTAGGTGTTTTAAAATACCTAAAAGAAAACGGAATGAGAACCAAAACTGGTTTAATGTTAGGTTTGGGAGAAACTGAAGAAGAAGTAATACAAACTATGAAAGACTTACGTGCAGTAAATTGCGATGTTATTACAATTGGACAATATTTACAACCAAGTAAAATGCATTTACCTGTAAAAGAATTTATAACTCCAGAGCAGTTTAAGAAATACGAAACTTTAGGTTTAGAAATGGGCTTTATGTATGTAGAAAGTGGTGCTTTGGTGCGTTCTTCTTACAAAGCACATAAACATGCCATTTAATAATGTTAAAAAAATCTAAAAATATATGTTCAAATAATTTTTGGCACGCAGATTGCAAAGTATAATTTGAAGAGACGTAGTAAACCTCTTTCATTGTGTAAATTATTTGAATTAGTTGATTAAAAAAAACCATCTCACTTGAGATGGTTTTTTGATTTTTATCATTTTTTATTTCTAAACACTAAGGTTTAGATTGAATTTCTTTTGCAATTTCCTGAACTTCATCTAAAACCCTTAATAGATTTCCATTCCATAATTTTTCTATTTCCTCTTCTGTGTAATCTCTTTTTACCAATTCTTTAGTAACATTAAATGTTTCAGAAGCGTCATTCCAGCCATCTACTCCTCCTCCACCATCGAAATCGGAACTAATTCCAACATGGTTTATTCCCATTTTCTTTACTAAATAATCGATGTGATCTACAAAATCGGAAACATTAACTGGAGAAACATCTGTATTTTTTATTTTTTCTTTTGCTTCTTTGGAAATACGTCTATATTTATCTATATAATTTTGTCTTTCAGCACCTTCTATTTTTCTAACATCTGCCCAAGATAAAATTTCTAAATTTTGTTCTTTCGCTAACTCTTTTATTAGAACATCTAGTTCACCTCTATATAATTTATCTTTTTCTGTATTTACATAAGAGCGAAAAGCAACTGTTTGCACAACTCCTCCATTTTCTTTTAACCAACCTAATTGTTCGTCATCTAAATTTCTACTGTGGTTACACAAAGCTCTTGCAGAAGAATGAGAAGCAATAATTGGCGCTTTAGAAAGTGCAATCATATCTTGCATTGCTTTTTTAGACGGATGAGAAACATCAATCATCATTCCCCATTTATTCATTTCTTTAATTACTTTTTTTCCTAAATCACTCACTCCATCATGCAACCAAACATTGTCACTTTCACCAGTATTGGAATCACAAAACTGACTATGTCCATTATGTGAAAGACTCATATATCTTGCGCCTAAATCGTAAAACTGTTTTACTCTAGAAATATCTGTACCAATTGGATAAGCGTTTTCTACACCAATCATGGCTACTTTTTTTCCAGAAGCGTAAACTTCTCTTGCTTCTTTGGAGTTTACAGCCAAACTTATTCTGTCTGGTGCAATATCTTTTGCTAATTTATGAATCGCCTCAAACTTGCTCATCGCATTTTTATAAGCTTTGTCATACCCTTCTTCAGTTAAATCTCCTTGACCTGTATACACTATAAAAAAGGCAACATCCAAACCACCTTCTTCCATGTTTGGTAAGTTTACTTGGTTGGTTAATTTTTGTGTGTAATTAATACTGTCTGTAAAGTTAGACACATTAATATCTACATGCGTATCTAACGTCATTACTTTATCGTGAATACGTTTTGCTTTGGTTTCTAAATCTTCCACTTCTTTGGTTTCTTTACAAGAGATTAGTACGAGTAAAACAGCAAGGGTTTTTAGGTATTTCATAATTTATGTTGATTAGATTTTTGGTTAAAGATAAGAATAATTGGAAAATCAAAAAAGCATCTCTTGTGAGATGCTTTTTAAAATTTATGTAAATAAAAATTATAATAATTCTTGAATTAAACAATAACATCCAATACAAATTATTGAAGTTATTTTAACTAGAAAAATTTATGAAATATACTACATCGCACTTATAATATCGTACTTCGTAATAATATGATAATTCCCATTCTCCAAATCCACCAAAACAGCTTGATTCTCTTTGGTAATTAACTTAGAAATAGCGTCTAATTTTGCAGATTTCTTAACAATAGGATATGGTTTTCCCATAATATCTTTAATTGGCTTATCAGCAATATTTTTGTCAGCAATAAAATTGTGTAACAAAACAGATTCGTCTATAGAACCCACAAAACCATTGATATCTTTTACAGGAATTTGGCTAATTTTAAAATCACGCATTCTTTCGATGGCGTGCGAAACCAATTCTTCTGTTTGTACAGTTACCAAGGTTCTTTTCTCGTCATTTTTTACCAAATCTGCAGCAGTTTTAATATCTTCTTCCAAGAAACCTCTCTCACGCATCCAATCGTCGTTAAACATTTTACCCACATATCTACTTCCATGATCGTGAAATAAAACCACTACAACATCGTCTTTAGTAAAATGATGTTTTAATTGTAATAATCCTTTGATGGCAGAACCTGCAGAATTACCAACAAAAATCCCTTCTTCTTTTGCAATTTTTCTTGTATAAACAGCAGCATCTTTATCCGTTACTTTCGTAAAACCGTCAATTAGCGAAAAATCGACATTTTTTGGCAAAATATCTTCTCCAATTCCTTCTGTAATGTATGGATAAATTTCATTCTCGTCAAAAATACCAGTTTCATGATATTTTTTAAAAACAGATCCATAAGTATCTACTCCCCAAATTTTAATATTTGGGTTTTTCTCTTTCAAATATTTTGCAACTCCAGAAACTGTTCCTCCAGTTCCAACACCCACTACAAAATGAGTGATTTTCCCTTCAGTTTGCTCCCAAATTTCTGGCCCAGTTTGCTCATAATGTGCAATTGCGTTACTTGGATTGTCATACTGATTCACATACCAAGAATTAGGCGTTTCTGCTCCCAAACGTTTAGAAACCGAGTAATAAGAACGAGGATCACTTGGTTCTACGTTTGTTGGACACACAATTACTTCTGCACCCACAGCACGTAAAATATCCATTTTTTCTTTCGACTGTTTGTCCGAAATTACAAAAATACATTTGTAACCTTTTACAATTGCTGCCAAAGCCAAACCCATTCCTGTGTTTCCAGAAGTTCCTTCTATAATAGTTCCTCCAGGTTGTAAACGTCCATCTGCTTCTGCATCTTCAATCATTTTTAATGCCATTCTATCTTTTACAGAATTCCCTGGGTTAAACGTTTCTACTTTCGCCAACACCAAAGCATCCACCTCTTTTGTTACCGAATTTAATTGTACCAAAGGCGTATTTCCAATGGTTTCTAATATATTTTTTGCGTATTTCATGTAGTATTTTTCGACTGTAAAGATAAATCATTTTTTGGGCGTTCCCTAAAGGTCGCGCTTTCATTACTCGCTTTTAACACTTTTTAAGAAGTGTTAAAGAGCTCAAACACGCCATTCAATCGCTAACGCAAACTGTCTATTAGCTAATTTCTATGCCAAAAGTTAGTAGATAATCTGCGTTAGCGATTGCAATGGCATCCTTTTTTGAGATACGAAAAAAAGATATAATGGAAAGCGCGACCTTTTTAGGGAACGCCCATAAATTAGATAAGCTAAATATAATTTTTAAGCAAACTTAATAGACTTCGAAGGATTTATTTTGGTAATTATGTAAGAAGGAATTATCAGCATTAAAAAACACATAAATAAGGTTCCTAAATTTAATAAAATAATTGCTTTTAAAGAGATAAAAACTGGCATTACATTTACGTAATAAGTTTCTGGATTTAAAGTAATTAATTCGAAAAAATACTGAATTCCAATAATGGATAAACCAATTACATTCCCCCAGAAAAGTCCTTTTAAAATAAGATAAGAAGCGTTGTATAAAAACACTTTTCGAATGCCAGTATTTGTGCTTCCCAATGCTTTTAAAATTCCAATCATTTGTACACGTTCTAAAATTAAAACGAGTAAAGCTGTAATCATATTTATACCAGCAACAAAAATCATAATTATAATAATTACCCAAACATTATTATCGAATAATTTAATCCAATCGAAAACAGTTTGGTTCATATCTATTATGGTCTTGCTGTTTAAAGTGGAACCAATTTTGCTATAAATTTCGTCTCCTTTTTCTTGAATTTTATCGAAATTATCGAGTAAAACTTCAAAACCACCAACTTGATTTTCGGTCCATTTATTTAGTTTTTGTACTTCTCTGATGTCGCCAATCATCATATTTTTATCAAACTGAGCAAAGCCAGTGTTGTAAATTCCAGTAATTACATATTTTTTATTGGAAGGTAATTTACTTGTAGATGTTTTTAAAAATGTAGCGTTAATTGTGTCATTCAGTTTTAATTGCAATCGATTTACAACCGTTTTCGACAATAAAACATCTCTTGTTCTTGACTGATTAAAATCGGGCAACTTCCCTTCTATAACATATTCTTCGAAAAAAGTCCAATCGTAATCAGATGAAACACCTTTAAAAATAATGCCTTCGAAATCTGTTTTTGTTCGAAGAATTCCTGCTTTATTTGCAAATATTTGCACATTTTTTATTCCTTCTATATCTTTAAATTCCGGATAAAAATCTTGATGGATATCAATAGGAGTTGTAGAAACGTCAGAATTATTATTATCGTAGTTTAAGATTTGAACATGACCTTTAAAACCGGCGATTTTATCGCGAATTTTACCCTGAAAACCAGATGCGATTGCTACAGCAATTAACATAACCGCAATTCCTAATGAAATTGCAGTGATTGCAATTTTTATTATTGGCGATGAAATGCTATTTTTATACTTTTTGCCAGCGATAATGCGTTTTGCAATAAATAACTCGTAATTCAAATTGATGATAAAATTAATTCACCTCAAAAGTACATATTTATTCTTATTTCTATTGTTGAATTTTCAGCTGATTTCTTGTGCACAGAAAAAGGTTAAAGATTCAAAACTGGAAATTCAAAGTTCAAAAAATGAGACATTAGAAATTAAAACAGGCGCAGAACAAACCAATTTATACCTCGATTTACTAAAAGATAAAAAAGTTGGTATTGTAGCCAACCAGACTTCAGTTTTATCTGTTTTACAAAGAGCGGAAGTTGCACCAAATGTTATGGGTTCTAAAAAAGTAACGCATCATTTAGTAGATTATTTACATAATTATGGCGGAATTACAGTAACTAAAGTTTTTTCTCCAGAACATGGTTTTCGTGGAAAAGCAGATGCTGCAGAATTGATTAAAGATGGTGTTGATACCAAAACAGGTTTACCAATTATCTCTATTTATGGAAAAAGTAAAAAACCGTCTGCAAAACAATTAGAAGGAATTAATGTAATGGTTTTTGATATTCAAGATGTGGGAGCTCGTTTTTACACTTATATTTCTTCTTTGCATTATGTAATGGAAGCTTGTGCAGAAAACGGAATTCCGCTTATTATTTTAGACAGACCCAATCCAAATGCACATTATATAGATGGTCCTGTTTTAGAAATGGAACACACTAGTTTTGTTGGTAAACATCCTGTTCCTGTAGTTTATGGAATGACCATTGGCGAATATGGACAAATGATTAATGGAGAAAAATGGCTCAAAAACGGAATACAATGTGATTTAAAAGTAATTCCGAATAAAAATTATACGCATAATTCGAGATATTCTTTATCCATAAAACCTTCACCAAATTTACCAAATGATAAAAGTATAAATCTATACCCAAGTTTAGGTTTTTTCGAAGGAACAACAATTAATGCTGGTCGTGGAACAGAATTTCAATTTCAAAGATATGGAGCGCCATTTTTTAAGAAAACTGATTTTTCATACACTCCAAAAGCAAATGAAGGTGCAAAATATCCAAAGCACAAAGGAAAATTGTGTTATGGAGTAGATTTAAGTAAAACGCCTCAATTATCAAAAATTGACTTGTCTTTTTTAATGGATGCATATAAACAAACTCCAAAAACAGAAAAGTTCTTTGGAGAAACTTTTACAATTCACGCAGGAACAAAAAAACTGCAACAACAATTAGAACAAGGTTTATCAGAAAAAGAAATTAGAGCAAGTTGGGTTGATGGTTTGGAGAAATTTAAAATTGTTCGTGAGAAATATTTGATTTATGAATAGTTTTTGTCATTCCTACGAAGGCAGGAATCCATACTAACTTTATTAAATACTCAAAAATACAACTCTAAAAAGAAGTAATAGTTTAATTGAATTATTTAGTACTAATTATAGATTCCTGCCTTCGCAGGAATGACAAATAAAATAAATGAAAACTATCCACCAATATTACGTGTATCTTTTAGCTAGTAAAATTAGAGGAACTTTATACATTGGTGTTACAAACGATTTACAAAGAAGAGTTTACGAACATAAAATGGGAATCAAAAAAGGTTTTACACAAAAATATGGTGTAAATAGATTGGTTTATTTTGAAACTTATCAAAATATTGAAGAAGCAATTACCAGAGAAAACAACATGAAAAAATGGAAACGTGATTGGAAAATTAAACTAATTGAAGAAGAAAATATACAATGGCTCGATTTAGCAAAAGATTGGTATGATGATATTTTATGAGATTGAAATATATTAGCTCTGTCATTCCTGCGAAGGCAGGAATCTAAACTAAACTTCTAAAATATAAAAAACAAAACTCAAAAAAGCAGTAATTGTCTAAACTAATTATTAAGAGCTGATTAAGTTACTAATTATGGATTCCTGCCTACGCAGGAATGACAAATGGAATAAATATATTTTCCAAAATAAAAATTCACACTCACTTTCTTTTGTCTGTTTATACTTTGAAAATTATAATAACTTTACAATATGAATTTGACTTGTCATTCCTACGAAGGCAGAAATCTAAACTAATTTTTATAAATACTCAAAAACCGCATTTTTAAAGGAGGTAATTATTTAATTGAATCCTTAAGTGCTGTTAAATTTACCAATCATGGATTCCTGCCTACGCAGGAATGACAAAATTCTAAACTTCCTCAACACCAGTAGGTTTTCGATATCCTTGAAAAGGTTGTTTTAACAACTCTTTTAAAGAAGAATTTTTAACTTCATCAGGGAAAGTATCTACTCCATAGATAATTTTTTCTCTGTCTAATTCTAAATAGGTTCCAAAAATTCTATCCCAAATAGAAAAAATATTTCCATAATTAGAATCTGTATAAGGCAACATATTATGATGATGAACCTTATGCATATCTGGAGAAACAATAAAGTAACTCAAGAATTTATCTACTTTTGGAGACATTTTAATATTTGCATGGGTGAATTGTGTAAAAATCAACGACATAGATTGATATATAAACACAATTGCAATGGGAGTTCCAACTACAAAAACACCCAACAATGTAAACGCAAAACGAATAACACTTTCTATAGGATGATGTCTGTTTGCAGTGGTTGTATCTACTTTATGATCTGAATGATGCACCAAATGAACCATCCACAAAGGTTTTATTTTGTGCTCTGTGTAATGTGCTAAATACGCACCAAAGAAATCTAAAAATAAAACGCCTAAAACAACATACAACAACAAAGGCATTTCTGGTAACCAATTGATAATTCCGAAATTATTTGCTTGCACCCAATCTGCCGTTTTTAATAATAAAAAAGCTAATGCAAAATTTATGATGATCGTCGTTAATGTAAAAAACAAATTGGGAACTGCGTGTTTCCACTTCTTATAATCGAATTTGAATAATGGAATTGCTCCTTCTAATAACCAAAAAAAAGTAATTCCACCAACTAAAATAAGACTTCTGTGGGCAGTTGGTATGGTTTCAAAATAATTAAAAATAGTCTCCAAATTGTTTTATATTTTCTACTAAAATAGTAAAAATTGTTTAACCTATCATCCCTGCCTTTCGACTTCGCTCAAGACAAACTCTAGCAGGAATCCAAACTAACGCTTTTAAACATCTTGATGTTAATATTTAAAAGAAGAAGTTGTTTAATTCAGATTTACAAGTCAATTATAGATTCCTGCCTGCGCAGGAATGACAAATCACAAAGATTGGAAAAGTCCCCTTTGGGGATTTAGGGGCTATTAAGACCTTCGAACTTTCTTGTTCCCTTCTAAAGGCAAAACTTCCTTTAATTTCTCTACTATATTATAAGCAGCAGGACAAACAGCTGTATTTGCAATGGTTAAATCCGTAATTCCGATAAACTTTTTACGATTTGTATGCGGATATTCTGCACATGCTTTTGGTCTTACATTATATATAAAACAAGTATTATCAGATTCATCAAAAAATGAACATGGAGCTGTTTTTAACACCATAAAATCATCTTCATCTCTTTCTAAATACTGATCTTGAAAAGCTGCAACCTTCATTTTTAAAGACTTGGAAATTCTTTCTACATCTGTATCTGTAAAAATCGGACTGGTAGTTTTACAACAATTTCCACACGTTAAACAGTCTGTTTTTTCAAACTCTTTGTCGTGCAATTCTTGCATTAAATAGTCCAATCTTTTTGGCGTTCGTTTCTTTAATCTTGCAAAATATTTTTCGCTTTCTTTCTTTGCTTCTTGCGCTAATTTTGGTAGTTCTTGTAAACGTTTTTCCATCTCGCAAAATTACGAATTAATGATGACAATGGTTTGCTTTTTATGATGTTTAAAATGAATCCTTATCATTAGTTATAAGTATAGGATAATCTAAACTGAATCAATTAATATTATTTCATTAAGTAAGCTGAACTCACAAATATAAATTTAATCAAAATGAAAATTAGTAATGAATTTACAACTAAAAATAACCACCTAAATTTCTCCAAACAATCTTGACATTTCAGCTCCCAAAAAACAAATAAAATCCTTAATTTTGCAATTCAATTTTCGAAAGTAAATGAATATTCAAAACATAATAGAAGCCAAAGTAAAAGAAGGTTTTTTAGCATTATTTAACGTAGAAATTCCAACTGTGGAATTTCAAGCAACCAGAAAAGAATTTGAAGGAGATATTACAGTTGTAGTTTTTCCAATGTTGCGTTACAAAAAAGGAAACCCTGTACAAATAGGAGAAGATTTAGGTAAATATGTTGTTGAAAACGTTCCAGAAATAACTAATTACAATGTTGTAAAAGGTTTTTTAAACTTGGTAATTGACGATGCTTTTTACACAAATTTCTTCAATTCTATTTACACTGATACAAATTTTGGTTTTGTTTCGCCAAAAGCGAATGAAAAAGCAATGATGGTAGAATATTCTTCGCCAAACACCAACAAACCTTTACATTTAGGTCACGTTCGTAATAATTTATTAGGGTATTCTGTTGCTGAAATTATAAAAGCTTCTGGAAAAAAAGTTTACAAAACTCAAATTATTAACGATAGAGGAATTCATATTTGTAAGTCGATGTTGGCTTGGCAGAAATATGGTGAAGGAGAAACTCCAGAATCTACAGGTTTAAAAGGAGATAAATTAGTTGGGAATTATTATGTTCTTTTTGAAAAGAAATTAAAACAACAAGCTAAACCAATTTTTACTGATTATTTAAATAATAATTTTAATAATTACCCAACAGTTAAGGCTTCAAATATTAAAGTCATAAACAATTTAATTTCTAATAGTAATCAATTAAAAAATGATGAAATAGAAAAGATAAAAATAAATGAAATAAAATCAATAGATCCTATTTTTGCTTTATATACTGATGAAGCGATTAAAAATAAATCTGGTTTTAGAGAGATTATTAAAAATATTTTATCCGAATTAAGCGAAGATGAAAAGAAAAGTTTTAATAAAAGAATCAAGAAATTTGAGGAAATAATAAAACCTATTTCTGATTTAGAAATAAAAATTGATGAAGCTACTGCTAAAATCAATAAAATTTCTAAAGATAGAACTGAATTATTTGGTCAAGCACAAGAAATGCTTCGTAAATGGGAAGCTGGAGATGAAAAAGTAGTTGCTCTTTGGAAAGAAATGAACTCTTGGGTTTACAAAGGTTTTGATGCAACTTACAAAAATATGGGTGTCGATTTTGATACTTTATATTATGAAAGTAATACGTATTTATTAGGAAAAGATGTAGTTGCACAAGGTTTAGAAAAAGGTGTTTTTTATAAAAAAGAAGATGGTTCTGTTTGGTGCGATTTAACGGATGATGGTTTAGATGAAAAAATTGTGTTGCGTTCAGACGGAACAGCAGTTTATATGACACAAGATATTGGAACTGCGATTCAGCGTGTAAAAGATTTCCCAGATGTTGGTGGAATGGTTTATACAGTTGGTAATGAGCAGGATTATCATTTTCAAGTATTGTTTTTAATTTTGAAGAAATTAGGATTCGATTGGGCAAAACAACTGCATCATTTAAGTTACGGAATGGTAGATTTACCTTCTGGAAAAATGAAATCGAGAGAAGGAACTGTTGTAGATGCAGATGATTTAATGGTAGAAATGACTGCTACAGCCAAAGAAATTTCTGAAGAATTAGGAAAATTAGATGGTTATTCAGATGAAGAAAAAGCCGAATTATACGAAATTATTGGTTTAGGTGCTTTAAAATATTTTGTTCTAAAAGTAGATCCGAAAAAGAGAATTTTATTTGACCCTAAAAGCTCTGTAGATTTTCAAGGAAATACTGGGCCTTTTATTCAATATACGTATGCTCGAATTCAGTCTATTATTAGAAAAGCAGATTTTGATTATTCGAAACCAGTTTCGATTGAATTACACGAAAAAGAGAAAGAATTATTGAAACAATTAGAGTTGTTTCCTGAAACGATTCAGCAAGCGGCTACCAATTATTCACCAGCAATTATTGCAAATTACACATACGACTTGGTAAAGGAGTTTAATTCATTTTACCAAAATGTGCATATTTTAGGTGAAGATAATTTAGATAAGAAAGTATTTAGAGTTCAGTTATCTAAAAAAGTAGCAGATACTATAAAACAAGCATTTTCTTTATTGGGAATTCAAGTTCCAGAGAGAATGTAGAGGCCCATCCTAACCTTCCCCAAGGGAAGGAACTGTTGTGGAAGTTGGATGGTTATTTTTTGGTTATTGGATTGTAAATGTTAAATAAAGTTTTAGTAAATAATAAAAGTTAGTAAATTAGCACGCGTTAGGGATTGAAATGGCATCCTTTTTTTTGATGAAAATATTCAAAATTTCTGTTAAAGAAGAAATTAGTTTGAATAGATAAGATACTGAAACAAGTTCAATATAAAAAAAAGATATAATGGAAAGCCTGTTAAAACGCCCAAATCATTAAAACAAAAAAGAATGAAATACGACATCATTATTATCGGAAGTGGACCTGGAGGTTACGTAACTGGAATTAGAGCAAGTCAATTAGGCTTTAAAGTTGCGATTGTAGAAAAGGAATCTTTAGGTGGAATTTGCTTAAACTGGGGTTGTATCCCAACAAAAGCTTTGTTAAAATCGGCGCAAGTTTATGACTATTTAAAACATGTGGATCAATATGGTTTAAAAGCAGAAGCAATTGACAAAGATTTTGATGCTGTAATTAAGAGAAGTCGTGGTGTTGCTGAAGGAATGAGTAAAGGTGTTTCTTTTTTAATGAAGAAAAACAAAATCGATATTATTAACGGTTTTGGAAAAATAAAAACAGGTAAAAAAGTAGATGTTACTGCTGAAGATGGAAAAGTAACTGAATATTCTGCTGATAATATTATTATTGCAACTGGTGCTCGTTCTCGTGAATTGCCAAACTTGCCACAAGATGGTAAAAAAGTGATTGGTTACAGACAAGCAATGAGCTTAAAAAGTCAGCCAAAATCTATGATTGTTGTAGGTTCTGGTGCAATTGGTGTTGAGTTTGCACATTTTTATAATTCAATGGGAACTGATGTTACTATTGTAGAATTTATGCCAAATGTGGTGCCTGTAGAAGATATTGATATTTCTAAACAATTTGAAAAATCAATTAAAAAAGCAGGTATTAAAGTTATGACAAATTCTTCTGTAGAATCTGTAGATACTTCTGGTGAAGGTGTTGTTGCAACTGTAAAAACGAAAAAAGGAGAGGAAACTTTAACGGCTGACATTTTATTATCGGCAGTTGGAATTAAATCGAATATCGAAAATATTGGTTTAGAAGATGTTGGAATTATTACTGACAGAGACAAAATCTTGGTAAATGATTTTTATCAAACAAATATCCCTGGTTATTATGCCATTGGAGATGTGGTTCCTGGACAAGCTTTAGCACACGTTGCTTCTGCTGAAGGAATTACTTGTGTAGAGAAATTGGCTGGTTTACATACAGAAGCAATCGATTATGGAAACGTTCCTGGTTGTACGTATGCAACTCCAGAAATAGCGTCTGTTGGTATGACAGAAGCAAAAGCAAAAGAAGCTGGTTACGATTTAAAAGTTGGTAAATTCCCATTTTCTGCATCTGGTAAAGCCACTGCAGCTGGTACAACTGAAGGTTTTGTAAAAGTAATTTTTGATGCAAAATATGGCGAATGGTTAGGTTGCCACATGATTGGTGCTGGTGTTACAGATATGATTGCTGAAGCAGTTTTAGGACGTAAATTAGAAACAACAGGTCATGAAGTGTTAAAAACAATTCATCCTCACCCAACCATGAGTGAAGCTGTAATGGAAGCTGTTGCAGATGCTTATGATGAAGTGATTCATTTGTAAAAATTATATTATTCTTGATTTCCTAATATGATAAAGGGATTTCAACGACTAAATAGATACATTTATCGAAAACCGAAGTAATTTACTTCGGTTTTTTTGTATCTTTAAATTATTAAAATAACAATTAAAAAAAGAATTAAAATGAGAGCAAAATATCAAAACGTTTTAGATTTAGGTGAAGAATTAGCTATTAAAAATGGTGATGTAAAGGAAGAAAACGGAAAATTACATATTAGTGGAACAGCTAAAAATCAATATGAGAAAAACTTACTTTGGGATGAAATTAAAAAGTCTGGTGGAGAAAATCCTGCTGATTTAGTTGCAGATATTAAAGTTGAAGATACTTCTGTATTTGCAAATCATACTGTAAAAAGTGGAGATACTTTAGGTAAAATTGCAAAACAATATTATGGAAATGCTTCTAAATATACAGAGATATTTAAAGCGAATGGAAACATCCTAAAAAACCCTGATGTTATTCATCCTGGTCAAGAATTAGTGATTCCTAATTTATAGGAATTTACTTTTTAGCATATTTAAACCGAAGCAAATTGCTTCGGTTTTTTTTCATCTTTAAGTTATGAGAGAAAATAGAGTTAGAAGAATGAGCCCAAGTGTTGGCTATATAGGATTTGGTAACAAAACTGATGCTTTTTCTAAAAGTTCTAAAACTCCATTTTCTAAAATAAAACAAATTTATGGTGATGAATTAGAAAAAATAAACTCTGTAAGGAAAATTGGGAATTTGTCTTTTAATGAAATATCTAAACTTGAAAAAGAGAACATTCGTAAAAAAATAAAATCTGAAATTAGAAAATCAAGAATTAGAAACTTATTTTTATTTGGCGTTTCAATATTAGTGGTCTTCTTAATAATTTTACTAGCATTATATTGGTTTAATTAATACTTAATCATAGTTATTTACATCAATTATTTTTTTTTACTTTGGTAATCAACCAACTAACCAAATTATGAAAAATATTGAAATTCTATACCAATCTGAAAACAATCAAATAATTTCATATTTGAAACTTCGAAAATTCATTGGAATTATTGGGATTTTCTTACCTATTATTCTCCCTTTAGTTTTAATCATTTTTAAAAATGAAGATTTTATACAAGATTCAATTAGTGATTATTATGGGACGGAAGCAAGAGATTATTTTGTAGGTTTTATGTTTGCTTTAGGTTTATTTTTATTAACCTATAAAGGTTATAAATTTGGAAATGATAATCTATTTGCTAATTTAGGAGCAGTTTTTGCTTTAGGAGTAGCCCTTTTTCCAACAACTAGTGAATATTTATCAATTCGAATTATACACCTTTCTTCTGCGGGATTATTATTTGCTGTTTTTGCCTATTTCTGTTTGGTTATTTTTAAAAGAACTAAACCTGGAGGAAAACCAACAGATATGAAAAAAACAAGAAACAAATTTTATACTATTTGTTGAATTACCATTATTGTATTTATTCTTATTGCTGGCTTAAGTTCTAAATTTATTAGTGAAGAAACCCTAAATGAAACTAATATTATTTTTTGGTGTGAATTAGTTGCACTTTGGGCTTTTGGATTTTCTTGGTTAATTAAAGGTGAAACATTTTTAACAGATAAGAAAAATTAAACTTATTAGTTTATTAGAATTAAAAATTAGGTTAAAACAATCAAGTTAAAGACCTCTGCAACGCTTATTTTTGACGTTGAATTAATGGACGTGAAGTAAAATAATTATTTTTTAAGTAGTTGTAAGTCCTAAAAAAATTCGTTTAGGATTTTTTTTCATTTATTTTAAAATATTCGTGAAAAGTTATTTATACTTCAACAATCAATATAAAATATTATTAAAAACTAGTACAAAACGAAACACCTATTAAACACTTACTCAATTAATACTAGCTTTTAATTTTTTAAAAAATAAGCACAACTATTAGTGGAATAAAAAATTGTTTTTAGTTTTTTAACAAAACCTATAACATTAATATATGTTAATTTAAAATTAGATTTGTAATTTTACTAGCTCATAAAAATCTTATCATGAAATCAGCCAGAAATAACAAATTAACATATCGTTTTTTGTTGTTATTTACAATCGTATTAAGTGTATTTTACTCTTTTAAAGGGGTCACTAAAAAGAAGCGTATCACTACCAAAGAAGTTAATAAAATTAGAGCTAAAAAACTTCAAAAATATGCATTTCAAAGAAATGAATTAAACAAGGAAGACATGACGCTAATGCTCGGAAATGCAGAAATGGGCGGTAGAGCAAGGTTAGATGGTTTAGGTTTTGATAGAATTTGGTTCTCGGATTTTTGGAGGTCTAACGCAGCTCGTATGCCAATTTTTGGTCCGAAATTAAGTTTTAAAGGTGTAGAGAAAGATTATAAAAATTACAGTCAAAAACTCGAAATTAAAAACGGGTTGCTTTCTACCAATGTAGCACACACAAATGTCTCTTATAAAAGTGAACTATTTTTCTCCGCAGCAAATCGCGATATTTTAGTTATTCGCTTGTCTGATATTAAAGGATCTGGAAAAGACAATTTAACTTTACAACTTCCCGTAAACGATGTCGATGGAAAAGAAGGTGGTAGATGGGATGTTAGAGAATCTAACAAAGAAAACGTTTTTACGGTAGCACAAAAATCAGACAACTTGGTTTTAGGTACTTCTATAGATAGTATTATGTCTAATACAAAACTAATGTTTGCAAGCCATGGAAAGCCTCATAAACTAAATAAAATGGTATATGGTTTATGGTCTTCTGCATCTTTAAAACCAAGCAATAAAAAAGGTGAATTTATAGTTGATACAAAAAACAACGATGAAGTTTTACTCATCTTTACAGAATCTACCAATTGGAGTGGCGGACTTTTAGAAACCAATGTTTTAAACAGCTTAAAAGCGAACCATAACTTTAATCATTTACTAAAAGCAAATACAAATATTTGGAAAAACGAGTGGGAAAAATATGGTGTTTTAGATATTCCAGATATAAAACACGACCAATTATGGTATCGAAGTGTTTTTTGGTTGCAATGTACCTCTTCTAGTGAAAAGTTTTTACCTGGCGAATGCCAATTTGGGCACGAAGGTTGGAATATGCTACCATTTACATATGGTACTGCAGGTTGGAGTGTGCACGATTTTACCATGTTAGGGTCTCCCGAAAAAGCTGCAAGAATGCTTAATTGGCACTTTAAACCCGCTTCTTTTAATAGAAATGCAACATACTGGTTAAATTATGCTCAAAAAGAACGTGTAGCTACTAATAAAACTCAAAAACCACCATATGCTCAAAACCCGAACTCAAAAGATGCTTGGATGTTTGGTCATGAGTTAAGAACCTCAGGAGATGGTACTTTAACAACTTGGGGAAATCAAGCACATTTAGCTGGTTTTGGTTTAGAACTTTTTAGACGTTACTATAATTATTACCCTTCTGAAGATTTCTTATATGGTAAATTGTATCCTGTAGCTAAAGGAGTTGCAGAGTTTTGGTCCAATTTTTTAATTTGGGACGCACAAAAAAAAGAATACTATACTCCTAAAACTTGGGGTTCTTCTGAAGGTGGAAAACAAAACAACCCATTAGATGCTGTAATGGCTGCAAAAAAATGTTTAAGAGCTGCTGCTACATATGCGAAACAATTAAATATAGATGACAAATTGGTTGAAAAATGGAATTTTATAGAAAAAAACATCCATTATCCTGAAAATAAGGAAACTTATTTAGCCTATAAAGGACATGATGGTAATGTTCCTGAAAAAAGTATTGGTTACAATGGAATTCGTTATATGAATGCAGCCAATTTTGTGAATCAGGAATTGGTACAGGAATTAGATCAGAAAAAAGTAACTACACTTTTGGGTAAAATTTCTGCTTCTAATAGGTTCGGTACAGGATTTGCTGTTTTTCATTCCGCACAAACGGCTACTGCAGAGTGCCTTTTTAAACGTGGAGATAGCGCTCTTGGTTATTTAAACGGAATGATTCGCGCACTGGATAAATCTGGTACAGCAATGAGAGAATGTGAAGACAGACACATGCCTTATTTTTCTACCAATACAAACGCTTATATTTTAGTGCCTATTTTTATGCTAATGCAATCTACTAATAATAAAATTGAAGCGTTTCCTGCAGTACCTAGCACTTGGAAAGATGTTGCTTTTTATAATTTACCAGCAGAAAATGGTGTAAAAGTTTCTGGTAAAATGAAAAACGGGAAAATTAAATGGGTTTCACATACAAAAAACGGAAAAGAAATCTACAGAAAATAACCTTTTAATTCTTACAAAAAATAAAAAAATCGTTTAAATTTCTATTTAGACGATTTTTTTTTTAAGATTAAATCAAAGATTTTTGCAATCCTTTTTCGATATTTTTCCAAAAATAATTCCAGAAAGATTTTGTTTTATCTCTTTCTAATTTTTCTACTTTGGTTTTTACCATTCCGTGTTTAGAAGTGTCTTTTACGAATAAATTTGCCAACCAACTTAAAAACTTCTTTTTCTTCTTTTGTTCGTCTAAAATTTTAATACTAAAGTTTTTAAAATCAAGGTTTAATTTTCCGTTTGAAACAGAATTATTTCCTTCAAAATCGAAGAACATTTCATTTATATAACCATCCATTTTTACATTAAAAGCTGGTAAAATAAAGGAACTCATGTTTTTAGAATTTACGTTAAAGAGACTTCCTGAAATTCTAAAATCGTCGTTTTTGTTGTTGATATTAAACGTCCATTTTATTTTTAGTGGAGAACTGTCCATAAACTTGGTTTTAATATCTACAACCGTAAGTTTTTCTTTTTTTGATTCATTATTATTAATGTTTTTGATTTGTGCATTCAACTCATCAAAAACTAAAATACCTGGCTTGTGGTTTTTCTTTGTTTGTTCTTCGTAAATTAATTTCGAATTTTTAATATCTAAACTTTTTACATCAATATTAAAAGGTAAGTCACGTAAATTTTTACTGTATAAATACTTGATTTTTTTTGAAGATTCTAAAACAGCACCATTCAAATATAAATCGAAAAAAACATTATCTACCAAAATATGATTTACTGTAAAAGATAGACTTGGCTCCTCCTCTATTTTAAAATCAGAAACTTTAATTTGTTTTACAACAAGATCTAATAATTCTTTTTCATAATCTACATGATAAATATAACTTTTCCTTGATTTTAAAGGTACAATTTGCAAGCTATCTATAACAATATCATCATTTTCTAATTTAAATGTCTTAAATTTTATGGCTTGAACTTCAGAAGTTTTTTTGTAGAAATTGTCTATTTCAACAAAAATATTATCATAAGAAAAAGGAAGTTTTTTATTACCATCTTTTGATAAATCGAAATCTTTAATTTCTAAATTTATATTAGATATTTTTATGGGATGTAAATCTTCATCAATAACTGAAACATTCAATTTATTTAACGCGATGGATTTTATAAAAATCTCTTCTTTTTTATGTTGAACTGTATCTTTTTTAGAAGTCTTTTTTGATGCTTTTTTAAGTAACTTTCCTTCTATTGAAGAAGAACTCACTTCAACTTCTCCGATTGAAATTTTATCGTTCACCAAAAATGAATAATAAGAAAAATCGTTTACAGAAATCTCATCTGATTTTAGTTTTAAACTATCTTTAGAAAGTTCAATATTTTTTATATCTACATTTCCAAACAACACATTTACAGAAATATCACCAGAATATTCAAAACCTTTTTCAGCAATTTTTTGTTGAATAACTTTATCAATTTTATTCTTTGCATAAAAATTTAAACCAAATAAAATAATCGCTATAATTGATATTACAACTAAAAATTTCTTGTAAAATGACTTTGTTACTTGCATAAAAACTACAATTATTCTGCTCTTTAATTTAGAAAATGAAGATACAGAAATTAATAAACAATCATAATTTTGGGGACAAAAAAATAGTACTTTTACAAAAGTTTTAAATAAACATCATACCAATATTTTGATTACTCACAAAAAACAATTTTCTTTAGAAATACTAAAAGCACTTATAAAACTAATAATTGCAGGTGTTTTAATTGGTTTATTAAAACAATATGATGCAATTATTGCTGGAATTTTAATTCTAAAAATCATTCATAATATCTATAAAGAGGTTATAAAGCCTGAATCTAATAAAAATTGGTTGTTAGTGGTAGGAATGTTATTAACTGGTTTTGGTGGGATTGTTGGCGAAACTTGGGGTGTAACAAATGGTTATTGGGAATATCATGAAGTTACAAGAGAATTACCTTTATGGTTGCCTTTTGCATGGATGTTGGCTTTCCATTATTTATATAAATTAGAGCGAAACTTAATTCCTTTATTGAAAAATCAAAGTCATAAAAATAAAATTATTTTAGCAATTTTACTCGCATTAATTCTACCTGCTTTTGGAGAAGTAATTACTATTTATTTAGGAGTTTGGACATATTATTGGCCATATCAGCTTTTTGGAGTTCCCTTATATGCGTTTATTTGTTTGGTATTTGTGCATATGTTGGTCTATACTATTTTACATTTTGTTTGTAAAAAGTATAAAATTAATGATGTTGTTTTTAATTAGTTTTTAATAAACTTCCTTATTTCTTTTTTTCCATTTGATGTAATTACTGAAAGAATATAAACTCCTGAATTTAATTCAGAAACATCTATTTTTCTGATCTTTTGTTTTATTTTTCGTTGACCAAGAGTATTATAAATACAAATTTCTTTAATGTTTGCTGATGTTTTAATTTCAATAAAATTTGATGAAGGATTTGGAAAAACCTCTAATTTATCGTCTTTAAATTTTGTTTCGTTTATAGATAATGTAGTTGTATCAAATTTCATTACAGACGCTCTAAAATCAACATTATTAGCCTCACTAAAACCTAAGAATAAATTACCAGAATCATCGAAATGTAAACTTAAAACATTCGCAGAACCATTAGAAAATCCTACTTTACCTACAGTTTCCCAATCATTTTTAGAAAAACGCATTACTGTAGTTTTTCCTTCATTTGCTCCATCTTTAAAAGCAATATAAGGCGTATCATTTTTAGAAAATTTTATTTGGTTAAAAATTGCAGAACCAGATGTAACTATTTCAGAAGAACCAACATTCACCCAATTTGTTCCATCGAATTTTTTCACAATTCCTTTATTTCCATTTTCTTTATTGCTGTAAAAAATGTAAACTTCATTTTTAGAATTTATAGCAATAGAAGTGTATTGTGCTTCACCATCAATAAAACCTCCATCACCAACATACACCCAGTTTGTTCCATCGAATTTCATAACAGAAATTTTTGCACTTAAACTTCTATCTTGAAAAGCGATATAAGGTGTTTCATTTGTATCAACAGCAATCGTAGTAAATCTTACAATATTATTTGTAAAAGCAAAATTCCCTACAAATTCCCAAGCTCTTGCTGTGTTATTAAATTTTCTAACGGTTGCACGATTTCTATTGGGTTCGTCTGCATAAACCACATAAGGATTATTGCTCTTTTTAGAAACAACTAAATCCATATAATTTGTTCTTCCTGATGAAAAAACGCCACTTCCTCCACCTAAATCTCTCCATCTATCTGAATATCTTTTCCCATAACCTCTTACTGCTTCGTAAACAACAACTACATTATTATCATTATCTGTTTCAATATTTAATTCAGATTCACTTCCTGGACCAAAACCATTTTCTGGACCATAAGCAATCCAATCTGTTCCATTAAAAATTCTTGCTTTTGCTCTATTACTTTGTCTGTCTTCCTTTAAATAAACAATTGGTTTACCATCTTTAGTAACAGTCATATTAAATATGTTTGCATAGATTGCCCCAGAAAAGCGGTCATCTCCAACATATTCCCAGTTTTGAGAAAAAAGGCTGATTGTTGAAAAAAGTGTAATCGAAATAAATAATATTTTTTTCATGATAAATTGATTTAAACTTATCACAAAAATAATTGAGAATTAGACTCTTAGAAATACGTCATATGTCGTATTTTTAAAATCTCCAACAAACAATTCTAGTTACTTTATTTCCTTGACTTAATGGAATTACCTTAAATTCAGTTGCGCCTAATTTTTTGGATGACTTTTCTAAACTTTCTACGTTTTCCTTTTTAGAAACCAAACTTGTAAACCATTTACTTGAAGTTTTATACAAAGAGCTTTCATACAAATAATTATGTAAAAAAGCTTTTTCTCCTCCAACATACCATAATTCGTTGTTGTTTCCAGAGAAATTTCTGACAGCACTATTTCCTAAATTCCTATTCTTACGTTTATTTGCTCCTTGTGCTTCTTCTGCAGATTTGTAAAAAGGCGGATTACACATCGTTGCCGAAAACGAATCTCCTTCTTCTAAGATTCCTTTTAAAATATTATTTTCATCTTTTTGTTGGCGTAAAATAATATTTTGCTCTAGTTTATTATCATCTATAATATCTTGTGCTGTGTCCAAAGAATCTAAATCGATGTCTGTGGCAACAAAATTCCAATTGTATTCAGCAACTCCCAAAAGTGGATAAATACAGGTTGCTCCTGTTCCAATATCTAAAATTTTTATGTTTTCTTCGGAAGAAAGTAAATCTGCCAAATGATGAATATAATCTAATCGTCCAGGAATTGGCGGACATAAATTTTCATCAGGAAAATCCCAAACAGAAATTTTATCAAAAGAAAAAAGTAACCCTTTATTGAGTTCTTTTACTGCTTTTGGATTGGAAAAATCGATGGTTGTTGTACCATATTCGTTTTCGGAAACAAATTCTTTTATGGCTGGATTTACTTTGATTAATTCATCAAAATTATAACCTTTATTAAATTTATTTTTTGGGTGAAGTCCTTTGTCTTTCATTACATTTCAAGTATTGTAAATTCTAATTCTAAAGGTTTTAACCCTTCTTTTAAAGCCTTTATAAAAGCACTTCCATATTCTAAATAATATTCAGAAAAGTTACGTTGTCTTTCTTCTAAACTTTGGTTTGGTAAAATCTGGTTTTGAAGTTCTGTTATTCTTTCAACCAAATCGTTTTGTCTTCTTTTTTCCGCTGTTAATAAACGTTTCTCTAAATTCTTTAATCCTTTTATTTGTTTTACTTCTTGGGCTTTTACAGCTCCAATAAAAGAAACATCTGTCTTTTCTGCGACTTGTTTTAACTCGGCAAATTGCTCTTCTAAATAATTGATTTTGTCGCCAAAGCTAATTTTAATATCAGAATTTTCTACTACTTTTTTAGATAGTAATTTATGTTGATTCATAAATAACTCCTGATGAGAAATATCTAAATTATGTAACTTTTTTTGTTGCTTTTCAGATACAACTTGTACAGAATTTCGCAATAATAAAATGGGAAAAGGCACATTTACTTTTTCGAAATAGTTTTTCAGCTCAAACCAATAAGCCATTTCTCCTCCTCCTCCAATATAACATAAGTTTGGTAAAATAACTTCTTGGTATAAAGGTCGCATAATTACGTTTGGCGAAAATGCTAAAGGGTTTTCATCAACTTCTTTTAAAATTTCATCTTTCGAAAAAGTGATTTCTGTATTGTTTACTTTATAAACTCCATCTTCAAAAATAATTCGTTCACGAGAATTTTCACTCAAATAAAACAAATTGATTTCTCTCGGATTTACTTGTATTTTATATTCCTTTTCTAATTTAGTAATTGTTTTAGAAACTTCTTTAAAAGAAGTTTCATTGTCTAATTCGTCTTTTACAAACGGAATAAATAACTCTTTTAAATGTTTATCATCGCCATCAATAATTACCAAACCATATTCTTTAAACAATTCGTTGGCAATAAAACGTGTGGCATCTGCTAAATTAGTATGCTCTAAATATCCTTTTTTGAAAAGCTCTTTTAATTGTTCTGCATTTTTAGAATTCCCTAATTGATTAGAAAAAACTTCAAAAACAGTTTCTAATCCTTCCGTAGAAAATCTACCAACTGCACCACCATCTTTTCTGTTCCACAATACTTTTTTCCCTTCAAAATTAAAGTAATTAATTTCATCAAAATCATGGTCTTCTGTTGCCATCCAATAAATTGGAACAAAATTTTTATCAGTAAATTTTTCTGATAATTCTTCAGCTAAATTAATTGCAGAGATTATTTTATATAAGAAGTATAAAGGACCCGTAAATAAGTTTAATTGATGTCCTGTAGTTACTGTAAATGTATTTTGTTGTTTTAATAATGCTATATTCTCAGAAGTTTTTTCTGAAACATCAAATTTTTTGTATTGATTTCCCAAACCATTTACCAAAGTCAATCTAGATTGCAATCTGTAAGATTTCTCTTTTTCTTCAATTTGATTATGAAAACCAGTAATATCAGGGAAATTATTGTAAAACGGCTTTATAGCTTCTTTTTGCTCTAAATAATCGAGCATTGTTTTAGAGAAAAAACCAGTGTCTTTAAAAGGAATTTGTGTTAATTTCATTATATACTAACACTTTTATGGCAACAATCAATTTCTGATGTTAAGTTCATTTGGCACGTTTAATTTTTTATAAAAATACGAATATTTTATGCTTTGTCGGAACTTCATTTTCAATCTAACAAAGTTTTAACAAGTTAGAAAAAGAGTTTTAAAAATTAAAAAAAATAATCCTTACTTTTGGTTTTCTAATCCGTTATTTATATGAAAGTTAAAGCATTTTTACTTATTCTTATTCTTTTTACTGGGACACTATGTTCTCAAGCTCTTCAATCTCCATCTGAATTTTTAGGTTACGAAATTGGATCTCGTTTTACCAGACATCATAGAGTTGTAGACTATTTCCAATACGTTAGTAAAACTTTGTCCAACGTTAAAATGGAAAAATATGGAGAAACAAACGAACACAGACCTTTGTATTTGAGTTATATTTCTTCACAAGAAAACATTAATAATTTAGACCAAATTAGAAAAGACAATCTTTCTCAAACTGGAATTGTTTCAGGAAATGCTACTAATAAAAAAGCAATTGTTTGGTTGAGTTATAATGTTCATGGTAATGAAGCTTCAAGTACAGAAGCATCCATGTTAACACTTTACGAATTGGTTACCAACAAAAAAGCATGGTTAGAAAACACAATTGTAATTATAGATCCATGTATAAATCCTGATGGAAGAGACAGATATGTAAATTGGTACAATCAAGTAAAAAGTACGCCTTTTAACGTGGATCAAAACGCAAAAGAACATAGAGAACCTTGGCCAGGAGGAAGACCAAATCATTATTTATTCGATTTAAATAGAGATTGGGCTTGGATTACACAAGTGGAATCTGCGCAAAGAATTAAAATGTACAACAAATGGATGCCACATATTCATGTCGATTTTCACGAACAATACATTAACAATCCGTATTATTTTGCACCAGCTGCAGAACCTTTTCACGAAATAATTTCTGATTGGCAACGTGATTTTCAAACACAAATTGGTAAAAATCACGCAAAATATTTCGACAAAGAAGGTTGGTTGTATTTTACAAAAGAAAGTTTCGATTTGTTGTACCCAAGTTATGGAGACACCTACCCAACTTATATGGGAGCAATAGGAATGACCTATGAACAAGCAGGACATGGAATGGCTGGTTTGGGAATAAATACAGATGAAGGCGAAATTTTAACGCTAAAAGACAGAGCAATTCATCATATGACAACTGGTTTATCTACTGTTGAAATTTCCTCACAAAATGCAGAAAAATTAAATATCGAATTTAAAAAATTCTTTAATAATAACGATTTAAATTATAAAAGTTATGTTCTAAAAAACGATAACGAAGATAAAATAAATCGTCTAAAAACATTATTGGACAAACACGAAATTAAGTACGAAAATGCTAAAAAAGGTTCTGTAAAAGGGTATAATTACGGAAATCAAATAAATGAAAAATTTGATACTTCTACCAACGATTTGGTGATTCATACAAATCAACCAAAAGGTAAAATGGTAAAAGTTTTATTCGAGCCAAAAGCAAAAGTAGTAGATTCTTTAACCTACGATATTACGGCTTGGTCTTTGCCTTACGCACATGGAATTAATGCTATTGCATCTAATTCTATAGTAAATTCGTCTGTAAAAAACAGTAAAAATTTAATTAATAATAGTATTAATAAATCGGCCTATGCTTACATTTCTAAATGGAATAGTATCGATGATGCTACATTTTTAGCAGATTTATTAAAAAACAATATCGTTCCAAGATTTACACAAAAAACATTTTCTGCGGATGGGAAATCGTACAAAGAAGGAACATTAATCATTTTAAGAAACGATAATAGAGATGAAGAATTTGATTCCCAATTAATAAAAATTGCCGATAGAAATATGCGTCAATTAACGGCTGTTTCTACTGGCTTTTCTCAATCTGGAGTAGATTTTGGTTCGTCTTCTGTAAAACCAATCAACAAACAAAAAATTGCGGTTATTTCTGGTAAAGCAACATCATCTTTAAGTTTTGGAGAAATTTGGCACTTTTTTGAAACACAATTAAAATACCCAATCACAAACATAAATTCTGATAATTTTGGCTATACAGACATCTCTAAATACGACGTAATTGTTATGCCAAGTGGTTATTATAGTTCGGTTTTAAATAAATCTACTTTAGAAAAAGTAAAAAAATGGACACGTTCTGGAGGAACTTTAATTGCCATTGGAAATGCTATAAATAGTTTTGCAGATAAAGAAGGTTTCTCGTTAAAAAAGAAAAAAACAAATATTAAAAAAGATAGCAATAACCTTATTCCTTTTGCAGATAGAGAAAGAAAAGGCGTTGCAAATTTAATTACAGGAAGTGTTTTTAAAAGTACTTTAGACAACACACATCCTTTGGCTTTTGGGTATGGAAAAGAATATTTTTCGTTAAAATTAGGCGGAACTTCTTATGAGTATTTAAAGGACGGCTACAATGTTGGTTATTTCGATGAAAACACGAAAAATGTTTCTGGTTACGCTGGAAGTAAAGCTGTAAAAAACGTGCCAAAATCTTTATTTATTGGCGAGCAACCAATGGGAAGTGGAAGCGTAATTTATATGGTAGACAACCCTTTGTTTAGAGCTTTCTGGGAAAATGGAAAGTTATTTGTTGCAAATGCCGTTTTCTTATTGAATTCAGATAAATTGAAATAAAATTTTTATTTGGGCGTTTTAACGGGCTTTCCACTATATCTTTTTGCTAAAAAGCAAAAAGGATGTCGTTTCAATCCCTAACGCATATTGCTTATTTATAGGCTTAATGTAAGATTTAAAAAGTCTTAAAGTTCTAAAATATAAATACAAAAACAGCTCAAAAACTGAGCTGTTTTTTCAATAAAACACATAATAATAGAATCCCCCAATTCTAAAACTACACGTATTAATTATACTAAAACCCACTTCCTGGGGCTTCTGGACTTGCCGCTTGTGCTTTTTGTGGACTTAATATTAAATAAGTACCTAAAGTAGTTAGAGCAGCATACTTTCCGTATTTTCCTATCTCTTTTAAAGCTTCTTTTCTATCTATATTTTTTTTGTCTTTAATGCTCATAAAAATGATTCTTAATTTATTATTATTTTCTTGGTAGCTGATTTCTTTTCTGAAGTAACTTTTACAAGATAAACTCCTTTTGAAAAACTATTTAAATCGATAGGACTAAACTTATCTACAGACTGTTTTTGATTGAATAACATTTTTCCATTGATGTCAAATAAATCAATTTTAATTGATCCAGAATCTATTCCTTTTATTTGTAAGAAATTATTCTGGTTGTAAATCTTAATATCTGCTATATTAGTATCATTTACACTTAAAGCTTTTCTAGAAAAACGAATACTGAAGCGTCCAAAACCACTTGCATTTTTACTTAATGTTAAAGTGTGTTTTTCTGTTTCACTCAATTCATAAAAATTACTTGTCTCTTTATCTTCTAAAAAGACTTTTAAACCATCAGGCAAATTATTATTAAATGACGAAAAAGTAATTACTTCATTTTCTTTTCCTACAAGATTTAAAGCAATTATTTGATTCTCGTAATTATCTTTAGGTATCGACTGAATTGTGTAGAATTTATCTGAAGAATTATCTAATAGCCTCGTAGTTAAATCGAATTCTGAATAGCCAAAATTTACAATATCTTGATTTTCGTCAAATCCTATAGTTGCGTTTTCGGAAAAAATAACATCCGTATTTACTTTTAAGTTCCCTTTTGAAACATATATTTTTATAAAAGGTGTTGTATTAGAACTTTTATTAAAAGTATTATCTCCTGTAAAAGAAGTTTTTGTTCCTCGTTTTTCATTATTAAATGTAACCATTTCATCTGTTCCTGTAGCTTTCATTTTTATAAAAAATCCTTGTCCAGGAGCCAGTATTTTAGTAATTAAGGTAGATGGTAAATTTGTATATGTTACATATTTATTTTGGCTGTCTTGCCAAACACGTATAGTACCATCTGCGAGTTTAGCATCATTTTCTTGTATAAAGTTTCCAGAACCAACTTTATTTGCGGGATAATATGCTGTAAAAGGATTACCAACTGCAACCCATTTATCATGTGCTGCATCTACATTAAAAGAACTTGTTTGTAGTGTTCCTGTAAAAGAAACTGGACCATTCATATCTCTAGATATTGTATACCCAATACCTTTTTCAAATACTACTGCAGCATCAACATTTTCATCGAAATATTCCCATTTAGTTTCAGCTATTACATTAGCATCATTGTACTTACCAATTGCGTATTTTACAGGTGAAGTTCCTTTTGTTCTGATTTCATTACCTGCGTTTGTAGCAAAACTTTTTACTGTTTGACCAATAACTGGAGATGATATTAAGTTCCATTTTTCTGCCATTGGAATTCCAGATAAAATACCACCTCTTGCGTAAGTTACTTTACCTGTACTAGTTCCTTTTACTATTAATACACCACTTTCACCTGTATCTGAATATATGTTTGTAACACTGTTAGCGGAAGTTGAATCAAAATTCTCTTCAATAGTTAAATCTGCATTTTTTTCAATATATAAAAGACCAGTATCTGCAATTTCTATAGACTTTGCAACTGCACCATTAGAATCTATATACACTTCTTCAGCTGCTTTTATAAAAACATCATCTGTTATTGTAGGCAAAGTTTCTCCTTCCCAACTAGAAGTATCTGACCAAAAAACATTTGCAGGAATAGTATTATCAAAATATTTTTGATCATTATATACCCACATTCCTCTACCAAAAGTACCAATATAAACGTTTCCGTTATTTTTACTCACTTTAATGTCTGTAACAATAACGTTTGGTAAACCTGTTCCTAATTTGGTCCAATTTGTTGAAGTTGGTGTTGTTGTATCATCTGTAAAATACAATCCTAATTCTGTTGCAACATAAATTGTTTCATTACTTTTATTTGGATCTAAAATTATTTTTTTCATGATAATATTTGGCATATTACCACTAATGTTAGTCCAAGTATTTCCATTATCTATACTTTTATATATTTTTTTTGCATCTGTATAACTAGATACTGTTGCGTAAACTACATCTGTATTTGGTACTGCATAAACGCTATTAAAAGTTAACCCTAGTTCAACTGGCATTGCTGAAGGGTTTGCATCTATATTAGTAATGGTTGTCCAATTTGCACCATCATCAATACTTCTTCTTAATGTAATATTACCACCTAGTTCACCTATTGCAAATATTCTAACTGAAGAACTGTTTAAAGAAACATCTAAGAAAGAAGTTTGTGTTAAACTAGAACTAAGTGCTGTAAAACTATTAGGATCCATCGGATATTCTTCAAGATCAGTAGTACCTCCTTTATTTGTTGTTTTTTTTACGTCTCCATGACCTACATAAACTATATTAGGATCTGTTGGATGCAAAGCTATTGGAGAAATAAATGCTGCGTTTGTTTTGTCTTCTTTAAGAATTTTTATAGCAGAAGCATAACCACTTGCATAACCATCATCAGTTCTACTTAACTGACCACTTGTACCTCCTAAATATCTAATCTCAGGGTCATTAATATCTATTGCAGTTCCAGTTCCATCTCCTGCTACTGCAGCAACCCATTGTCTAGTACCATCTTTTTCTATTTTAGAAAAACCATCATTGTCTTGGTTTGCCATCATATAATCATCACCATTTAAACCTTGTGTAATAGCAATATTATAAACTTGCGTAATAATTAAACCACTAGATTTATCTGGAAAATCTGCATCTGAATTTGGTACAGCAAGTCCCATTCTAAGACCTGCATCATTTCCGTTAATAACATGATTATCATCTGTATATAATAAAAAGTGATGGTCTGCATGTACGTGAATTTGACCTGCAGAAAAAGGAGGGTTATCATAGGCATTTAAAGCATTAGAAAAAGTAAGTCCATTATCATTAGACCTCCAACCTTGTACACCACCCACCATTAAATTATTTGCATTTGTTGAAGAAACTGCTATACATTGTATATATCCATCTTGAGAATTAAAGCCTACTATAGTTTTAGAAGCATCTAAATCTACTGAAGTATCAGTAAATGCAAAACGATATTTTTCAAAAATACCAGCTTGATTTATTCCATAAAAGTAATCATTATCTGCAGGTGTAGCTGTAATTCTTAAAATTGCTTGATTATTTCCTCCTGGGAAAGCAGGATGGACTTTAAAGTTATCTCCACCATTTGTCGAATAATATAAACCACCAAAAAAATCTGAAACCACTACTTTATTTCCGTCATTAGGATCAAAAACTATTGATTGAAATTTGGCACTATAAGTAAAACCACCATAGTCAACTGCCATATTACTCCAATTAGCCCCACTATCTGTAGATCTTCTTATTTGATCATTTGTTAGAGCGAATATTGTTGATGGATTTATTGTTCCATTAGGATTTCGTCCAAATGCAATGTCTCTGATATATTCATTATCAGACAAAGAAAAAGAAAACTTTGATGCTACATCTGTTTCTTCTAATAATGTCCAAGTTTCACCAGCATCTGTCGATTTAAATAAACCAATAGAACTAATGTAAGAACTATCTCTATCTCCAGTAGCCATATAAAGAGTACTTGTAGTGGTTGGATCTATTAAAATATCGGTAACACCCATACCAGCAAGATCATCCGTTTTTGGTGTCCAACTTGTTCCTCCATTTATAGTTTTCCATAAACCACCAGAAGGAGTTCCTACATACATGATATTAGAATTATTTGGATCTACAGCAACAACATCTACTCTACCAGGACCTGGGTAATCTAAATTACCATTTTTGTTTACAATTGCAGTTGGTCCTATTTGTACCCAAGGTTTTGTTGTAGATGCACTTGTACTTTTAGCTTGTGCATTAGATTTACTTAAAAGAACATTTAAATATTCTTCTTTATTAACTTGGTTTTTCGGAAAAGTTCCATCTGGGTTAACCCTGTCTTTCCAAATATATACCCAACGTTCAAATTGCTTTCTATATTTTTTTTCTAATCGAGACGCTGCTTTATTTGTTGATTTTTTTTTATTAGAAAACTGTTTCCTAGTTTTCTTTACAATTTCAAAGAAATTGCTATTCTCTTTTGATGCTTCGTTTTTATAATCTAATGTTTGTCCATTTATTTGGAAACAAAAAAATAAAATTAAGCAAAAACTAAATTTGTGTATTGTTTTTTTCATTTTAATCAGAAAATTAATTGTTATTACAAATATCTGCTAAAAGCAGTTATTATTTATTAAAAAAAATAAAACAGAGTTAGAATTAACTACGCATTTACTACTCAAAGCTTAAAAACAAGTGTTTTTAAACGGTTTTACTTCTTTTGTAAAAGTTTTTATAAAACTAAAATATCTCAAAAATTCAATCGAAGAATTGAATTTTTGAGATATTATAATTTAAGAATATTAAAAAATGTGTTAATTATTTTTTCCTAAAACTAATAATTACAAATTCTGTTCTTCTGTTTGCTTGATGTTCTTCACTTGTACATTTTTCTCTATTAGAATGTGTATCATTATCTACACAACCATTTACTAATTGAGTTTCTCCATAACCTTTGTCTGATATTCTATCTGGATTTATACCTCTAGAGATAATATAATCTACAGTTGACTTAGCTCTTCTTTCTGATAATTTTTGATTATAATTTGCATTTCCACGAGCATCTGTGTGTGAGTTCCCTGCAATTATCATATTAGGATACTTTTCCATTACAGCAACTACTTTGTTTAACTCTCTTGCTGCATCTGGCCTAATATCTGTTTTGTTAAAATTGAAATATATAGGATTAATTTTAATAATTAACTCATTTACGTCATTTAAAGTAAACTCTTCAGACATAGATAAATTCAATTTAATTTTAGATGCAATATTTGTTGTAAATGAGGCCGTATCATTTTTATAATATTCTTTTAAACCTGTTATGATATAGTTCTTGTTACACGTTAATTTATATTTAAAATCTCCAAACTCATTTGTAATGGTATCTTTAACTATAATTCCTTTAGCATCTTTTAAAACAATTCTAGCATTTGGTATTTTTTGATTCATTTGATCTCTTACAGTACCTGTAATAACTCGCAAACAAGGTTTTTCTATTATTGGTATTGTTTTTTGTAATTCTATAACTGCATAAATATCATCATCTCCTGCGCCACCTTTTCTATTTGAAGACAAGTAACCTTTTTTGGTGTTCGGGTTTATTGAAAAAGCAAAATCATCTAATTGGGAATTTACAGGTGCTTTTAAATTTGCTGGTTTTTGAAATCTTCCGTTTTCTAACTTACTTGAAAAAACATCTAAAGCTCCAATTCCAAAATGTCCATCAGAAGAAAAATACAACACGTCATCATCAGAGATAAAAGGAAACATTTCTCTACCTTCAGTATTTACTTTTGGCCCTAAATTTTTAACTTCTCCATACGTATTATCACCATTAATAGCCACATAAAAGATATCTGTTTGCCCAATGCTTCCAGGCATATTAGATGTGAAATACAAACGTTTCCCATCTTTACTAACAGATGGATGACCAACAGAATATGCATCACTATTAAAAGGTAATTCTATTATGTTTATCCATTTTTTATTTACATATTCAGCTCTGTAAATTTTAAGATTATTATATCCTTTTTCATCTTTTCTATATCTGCCCTCATTATAATTATTTCTTGTGAAATACATTATTTTTTTATCCGGAGAAAATGATACAGAAGATTCGTGATACTTTGTGTTTATTTCATCAGACAAAGGTGTTTTTTCGTTTGCTGAATTCAATTTATCTTTTGATACATAAAAAATATCTAAAAAAGGTTTATTGTTTCTTGTATGAGTATTCTTTACAAATTTACCTACTTTTCTTGTTGATGAAAAAAAGATAATATTGTTATAATCCGTTACTCCAAAGTCTGAATTCTCTGTATTAATATATACTAAATTTGAAACTTCGTATAATGGCTTTTCATTTTTTATGGCTTCAATATTTGCATTTTTATCTGTAAATTCTTCTCCTCTTGAATCTTTTAATTTTGTTTGATGAAATTTTTGCATCCAAACTTTAGATTCTTTAAAGTTACCAACTGCTCTTAATGCTTGCGCATATTTAAACATATATTCTGATTCTTCGGGTGTAAAATTCTTGAATAATTTAGCATACGCTTCAGATGCTTCTTTCATTTTTACATTGTAGTAATAACTATCTCCCAAACGTTTTAGAACATGTTCTGTAGGATTTTTCTCTGCTAATTCTTTATATTTATTTGCAGCATCTACATAAGAAATATTGTCAAAAAATCTGTCTGCAGTTGCAGTCTGTTTAGTTTGCGAAAATAGAGACAAAGTACTTATTAAAAGTGCGAGTGTAAGTTGTATTGTTTTTTTCATGAGTAACATTATTAAAACTAAAAGAATCTTGGAGATTGTATTTTATCTCTTTTGTAGTTAAAATTATAAAGTAAAAATATTTCGTGAGAACCAGAATTAAAGTCGCCAAGGTTACTTAACGTGTAATCGTAAGCATAACCTATTCTTAAATTGTCTGTTGCTCTAATGTTTGCTAACGCAGATACAGATTCTGTTAACCTGTAAGACAATCCAACTTCAAATTTATCATAGAATAAAACGTTTCCAGAAAAATCTAAAGAAATTGGTGCGCCTTCTGCAGCTTTTAACATCATTGAAGGCTTTAACTTAATATCTCCTTCTAAATCGAACACATAACCAGTTGTTAAAAAGTAATGTTTTGTTTCTGATGCTTTAGATATTTGTCCTCCCTTTTTTTCAAAATGTAATGTTTCTAATAAATTAGGAACAGATAAACCAACATAAAACTTATCTGTATAATAAAATGCACCTACGCCAAAATTTGGCAATACTTTGTTTGCGTTTTGATTAACATAAGATTCATCGCCAATATCTGTTCTTGTTAAACAAGGTATGCAGACATTAAAAAATGTTGCTCCAGCTTTTAAACCAAAAGCTAATTTTCCTTGTTCACTAACATCTATTGTGTAAGAAAAATCGCCATATAAATTTTGTTCTTGAACAGGACCAATCTTATCTATTATAACCGATAAACCTAAACCAACATTTTTCCCTATTGGTGCATTTGCTCCTAAAGTTAAGGTTTCTGGAGCCCCTTCTAAACCAACCCATTGTGTTCTTGCTAAAAAATTTAGATTTAAACCATCATTAGAACCAGCGTAAGCAGGGTTTAAAATATTCATATTATACATGTACTGTGTATATTGTGGATCTTGCTGCGCTTTTGCAGAAAAAGTAAACAATATAACTGCAATGATTCCTAAAATTTGTTTCATTTGTATTGCTTTCATCTTAATTATCTGTTTAAATATACCCATCCTGTAATTGGTTTTCTAACACCATCGTTAAAGTTAATTATGTAATAATATGTGCCAGATGGCAGAGGTTTGCTTTTGTTTAATGTTAATTTTCCTGTGGAATAACCATCCCACCAAATTGGGCTTGTTTTACCATTATTGCTATAATTGTAAAGTTGAGCGCCCCATCTGTTAAAAATTTCTAATTTAAAGTTTGGATATTTATACAATTCTGTAATTTCAAACGTATCATTTTTACCATCTCCATTTGGTGAGAAAGATTCTGGAATTAGACCACAAGTTGTTAAGTCTAAATTATCTGAAATACCATCATTATCGCAATCTGACATAAACTCGTCTTTGGTAAGAATTCCATCACCATCATCATCTTCATCTAAATAATCTGGAATACCATCTTTGTCTGTGTCATCATCTGTTGGATCTCCGTTATTATTTATGTCTTCATCTTTGGTATCTATACCATCTCCATCATCATCTTTATCTAAATAGTTAGGTATTGTATCGTTATCAGAATCATCATTTGAAGGGTCTCCATCTAAAGTTACATCTTCATCTATGGTAAGAATTCCATCACCATCATCATCTTCATCTAAATAATCTGGAATTGAATCTCCATCTGAATTATCATTTGTTGAATCTCCATCATTATTAATATCTTCATTTTTTGTAAGTACCCCATCATTATCATCATCTGTATCTAAATAATTTGGAATTGTATCTCCATCAGAATCATCATTTGTTGGATTTCCATCTACTAAAACTACATCTTCATCTACAGTGTTAATTCCATCACCATCATCATCTAAATCTTGAAAATCTGGAATTATATCTCCATCTGTATCTCGAAGATTGTCTTTAGTTATTCCACTATCTGGTGTAGTTTCAATTCCATCAAACAAACCGTTTGTTCCAGAACCTGAAGCTGCTCCATCAATTACACCATCATTATTTGTGTCTGGTGCTCCAAAGCCAGATTCTGTTAAATCTGTAACTCCATCTGCGTCTGAATCTAAATCTAAATGGTCTGGAATTCCATCTGAATCTGAATCTCTATTAGGGTTTCCATTTTGTTCTACTGCATCTGGTATTCCATCATTGTCATCATCTAAATCTGATACGTCTGCAACACCATCTGAATCTGAATCTATTAGCGTATTAATTGTAACTCTTGCTTTATTTGAAGTTGCGCCAAGATTATCATTTATGGTATAATTTACTATTGCAATTCCTGAAAAAGTTGGAATAGGCGTGAAAAGCACATTTCCTAAAGCGTCAACTGTAAACGTTCCAACATTTGGCACAACCAAAGATGTAGTAGAGTTTCCTGTATTTGAAGGATTTCTTGGATCAATTAAAATAATTGTTGATGGAATTACATTTCCATCTAAATCGGTATCATTTGCACCAATTAATGGAATAGTAACAGGTGTATTTTGAACCGTTGTTACTTCATCATTATTTGCAATAGGAGCATCATCTACTGGTGTTACAGTAATATCTAATGTACTTGTTGCTATTAAATTACCATCTGTAATTGTGTAGGTAATTTGTGGAACATTTCCATTAAAATTTGATGCTGGATTGAATGTGTAACTTCCATCAGAATTAATAATTACAACTCCTTCTGTTATTGAAGTTGCTGTTGCTAAAGGATACGTTGTACCTCCAATACTAAATTCAGTTACTGTTAATGTAGTTCCTTCTGTATCTGTATCATTATTTAACAAACCGTTTACTGCAGTTACATTTAATCTTGTGTCTTCTGCTGTTGAATTTGTATCTGGATTCGCAATTGGTGCATCATTTACAGCTGTAACTTGAATGTTAATTGTTGCTACATTTGATGTTACTCCATCATTATCATTTACTGAATAATTTACATTTGCAGGACCGTTATAATTTATTGCAGGTGTAAATGTTACGTTTCCTAAAGGAGTTGCTGTGTAAGTTCCAATATTAGGAATTACCAAAGGAGTTGTAGAATTACCAACATTTGCAGGATTATTTGGGTCAATTAAAATGATACTTGCTGGATTTACTGTGCCATCATCTGTATCATTTGCAGTAATTGTTGCAATTGTAATTGGTTCATCTTCATTTGTAATATTCCCTGAATTGTTTATTGCAACTGGCGAATCATTTACTGGGCTTACAGAAATATCTAATGTGCTTGATGCAGTTAATTGACCATCTGTAATTGTATAATCAATTTGAGGTACAGTTCCATTAAAATCTTTTTCAGGATTGAAAGTGTAACTTCCGTCAGAATTAATTTTGATTGTTCCTTCTGGGATATGAACTGCAGTTCCTGCTGAATAGCTTGTACTATTTGCATTAAACTGGGTTACTTTTAAAGGTAAACCTTCTACATCTGAATCATTATTTAATATTCCGTTTGCAGTATTTACTGTTAATAAAGTGTCTTCTGCTGTTGCGCCAGTATCTGGATTTGCAACAGGCACATCATTTATAGGAGTTACTGTAATTGCTATTGTTGCTTGATTTTCAGAAACTACACCAAGATTATCTTGTGCTGTATAATTCACGTTTGCTGATCCATTATAATTTGCAACTGGTTCAAATGTTACGTTACCAAAAGAATCAATTGTGTACTTTCCAACATTTGGAATTTCTAAAGGAGTTAAAGAATTACCAATATTTGCAGGATTATTTGGGTCAATTAAAGTAATTGTTGCAGGGTTTACTGTACCATCATCTGTATCATTTAAAGTAATTGTTGCAATTGTAATAGGAGTGTCTTCATTGGTAACATTATCTAAATTGTCAACAACAACAGGTGTATCATTTACTGAAGTTACTGTTATATCTAAAGTACTTGTTGCTATGTCATTTCCATCAGAAATTGTATACATAACTTGTGGTACAATACCGTTAAAATCTTTAGCAGGTGTAAATGTGTAACTTCCGCTTGAAGTAATTACCAGATTTCCTTCTGTTAAATGTGCTGTTTCTCCAGCAGGATAGATGGTTCCTCCAATAGTAAATTGAGTTACAGTTAATGGTGTGTTCTCAACATCAGTATCATTATTTAACAAACCGTTTGTTGCGTTTACTGTAAGTGTTGTGTCTTCTAATGTTGAATTTGTATCAAAAACTGCAACTGGAACATCATTTACTGGAGTTACTGTAATTTCAACTTTTGCAACATTAGATGTAATTCCATCATTGTCATTTATTGTATAATTTACATTTGCAAGACCATTGTAGTTTGCAACTGGCATAAATATAACATCCCCAGAATTGTTAACAGTATAAGTTCCAACTCCTGTAATTACTAAAGGAGCTGTAGAATTTCCTATAATATTTGGATGTGCAGGATCAATTAACGTAATTGTTAAAGGGTCTACAGTTCCATCATCTGTATCATTTAATCCAATTGTCGGGATCGTTATTGCGTTATCTTCTAACGTTGTAAAACCTAAATTATCTACTGCAATAGGTGCATCATTTACAGCATCTACTGTAATATTTAATGTGCTTGTTGCTTCTGCTGTTCCATCTGTAATTGTGTAAGTTACTGGAGGAATAGTTCCATTGAAGTCTTTTGTTGGTGTAAATGTGTAACCTCCATCTGCAAGTATTAACAAATTACCTTGTGTTAAATGGGCAACTTCTCCTTTTTGATAAGTAGTAATTCCTATTTTGAATTCTTTTACTGATAAAACATCTCCATCAATATCTGTATCATTCATTAACAATCCATCTGTTGCAGAAACTGTTAAAACTTCATCTTCATTAATTGTTTTAGAATCTGTATTTGCAATTGGTGCATCATTTGCAGGATTTACTGTAATGTTTAAAGTACTTGTTGCATTTGCTGATACAGTTCCGTCAGAAATTTCATATTGAATTTCAGGAGCTTTACCATTAAAGTTTGGTGTTGGTATAAAAACATAACCTCCATTTACATTTACAGTTATAGAACCTTCTGTAACCACAATAGTTTGTCCTGCATTTTTAGTAACGCCACCGATTGTAAAATTGACAACTGTTATTGGGTCTAAATTTGCATCTGTATCATTTTTGATAATGCTTTTTGTATCACCATCTGCAACAGTTAACGTAACCTCTTCATCAGTAATATTTGTATCTGGATTCGCAATTGGTGCAAAAGAAGATTTAGGAACAATAACTGTTACAACAGCTGTATCAAAACCACCTTGTCCATCAGAAACTTGATAGGTGAAAATATCTGAACCATTATTAAATCCAGCTCCTGGAGTATATTTTATTGTTCCGATTGCATTCGTTACTGCTGTACCTTTTGTTGGTTGAATTATAATTGCACTTACTGATAAAACATCTCCATCTATATCTGTATCATTTGTTAACACAGGAATATCTATAGGTGTATTTGGGTCTGTTGCTGCTGTATCATCTACTGCTACAGGATTATCATCTACAGAAGTTACTGTAATTGTTAATGTTGTATGCGCAGTATTTGTTCCATCTGTTACTGTATAAGTAATTGTTGGTACAGTTCCGTTATAGTTTAATGTTGGTGTGTAAGAATAACTTCCATCTGCACTTATTTTTACAACTCCTGAAGCAATTGTTGCTGAAGTTTCTGCTGGATAATTTATTCCATTAATTGTAAATTGAGAAACCGTAATTACATCTCCATCTAAATCTGAATCATTATTTAGAACTCCATTTGTTGCTGAAACATTTAAAGGAGTATCTTCTAAAGTTGTATTTGTATCCGCAACTACAGTTGGTGTATCATTTACATTGGAAACTGTAATATCTAATGTTGATGTTGCAGTTAGAACTCCATCTGAAATTGTGTACATTACTTGAGGAACAGTTCCTACAAAGTGTGAAGCTGGTGTGTACTCATAACTTCCATCTGCATTTATTTTGATAGTTCCTTCTGTAATTGGTGCAGTTGTTCCTGCATTATAATCTGTTCCGTTAATTTGGAATTTTGTTACTGTTATAGTATCCCCATCTGAATCAGAATCATTTTTAAGAACTCCATTTGCTACATCAATATTTAAAATTGTGTCTTCATTTGTATTGTTTGTATCTGCATAAGCAATTGGTGCATCATTTACATTATCAACAGTTATTGTTAATGTGCTATGAGCTGTATGAACTTGATCTGAAATTGTATATGTAATTACAGGAACAGTTCCTTTAAAATGCAATGCTGGAGTGTAAACGTAACTTCCATCTTGATTAATTCTAACAGTTCCTTCTGCAAGTGTTGCAGTTGCTCCTGCATTATAAGGTATTCCGTTAACTTCAAAATTTAAAACATTTAAAGCATGATTTTCTGGGTCTGAATCGTTCTTTAAAACTCCATCAGCAGCTAATACACTTAATATTGTATCTTCATTTGTATTGTTAATATCTGCTATAGCAAGTGGAACATCATTTACTTCAATTACTGTAATATCTAATGTTGATGATGCTGTTTTATCTCCATCTGTAACAGTATAAGTAATTTGAGGAACATTTCCGTGAAAATGTGAAGCTGGTGTATACACATAACTTCCATCTGCATTTATTTTGATAGTTCCTTCAGTTATTGTTGCTGTTGTTCCTGCATTAGAATCGGTTCCGTTAATTTGGAATTTAGTAACTGATAATGGAAGATTTTCTTCATCTGTATCATTCTTTAAAACACCATTAGCTGCTGAAACATTTAAAATAGTATCTTCATTTGTACTATTTGTATCTGCAACTGCAGTAGGTCCATCATTTGTAGCATTTACGGTAATATCTAACGTAGAACTTGATGTTAACTCACCATCTGAAACAATATAATGTACTTGTGGTACGCTTCCATGGAAATGTGAAGCTGGATAAAAAGTATAACTTCCGTCTGAATTTACAACTAAATTTCCTTCTGTTAAATAAGCTGTTTCACCTGCATTATACGTTGTTGTTCCAATAGAAACTTGTGTTATTGTTTTGGTTACGGTTAATGAATTTCCATCAACATCAGAATCGTTGCTTAAAATTCCGTTTTCCGCAGAAACTGTTAAAACTACATCTTCATTTGTTACACCAAAATCTGCGACAGCAACTGGTGCATCATTTACTGGAATAACAGTAATATCTAATGTTGAACTTGCTGTTAAATTTCCGTCTGAAATTGTATAGGTAACTTGTGGTACGTTTCCGTTAAAATCATGTGTTGGTGTAAATGTGTAACTTCCATTGGCTTTTAGATTTAAAACCCCTTCTGTTAAGTTGATGTCTGCACCAACTGTTCCTGCAGTTCCACCAATTGAAATTGCGCTCACTATAATTGCATCACCATCTACATCATTATCATTTTTTAAAACTCCATTTGCAGCTACAACTGTTAACAACGTATCTTCATTTGTAGAGTTTGTGTCTTTTACTGCAACTGGCGCATCATTTACAGCATCCACTGAAATATCTAAAGTACTGCTTAAAATATCAGTACCATCAGTCATTGTATATGTAATCTGAGGAAAAGCTCCGTTAAAATTAGTTGCTGGGGTAAATACGTAACCTCCATCTGCATTAATGTGAATTGAACCTTCTGTAATATTTGCAGTTGTTCCAACAGGATATGTTGTTCCGTTTATTGCAAATTGAGTAACGTGTTCTGCATCGCCATCAATATCTGTATCATTTGCTAAAACTCCATTTGCAGCAGCTACATTTATAGGTGTGTTTTCTGTTGTTGAATTTACATCTGCTACTAAAACTGGATGATCGTTTAAAGGATTTACCGTTATTTTTAAAGTTGTACTTGCATTTGCAGTAGCAGTTCCATCTGTAATTGTGTAGGAAATATCTGGAACATTTCCGTTAAAATTTGCAACTGGTGTAAATATGTAACTTCCATCAAAATTTAATTTTATTGTTCCAACATTTGGAATTACAACTAAATCTCCAGCATTGTTTGTACCGGTAACTCCGTCTATAATAAAACTAACTAAAGTTAAATGATCTAAATTTCCATCTGTATCATTTTTTAGAACTCCATCGGTTCCATTTACAGTTAAAGTTACATCTTCATTTACTGAATTTGTATCTGCATTTGCAACTGGTGGAAATGGCGAAACAGGAATTGAAATATTTACAACTGCTGTTGTATTGTTTCCATTTCCATCAGAAATTTCATAAGTAAATGTGTCTGTTCCATTTGTTACTCCTGCATTTGGTGTGTAGGTTATTGTTCCATCAGCATTTATAACTGCAGTTCCTCTTGTAGAAGCAACTGTAATATTGCTTACTGTTAAAACGTCTCCATCTATATCAGTATCATTTGATAAAACTGGAATTTTAACGGCAACACCAGGATCTGTACCTGCAACATCATTGGTTGCAATTGGCGCATCATTTATTGGGTTTACTGTTAATTCTAAAGTATTATTTGCTGTTTTTGAACCATCAGAAATGGTGTACACAATTTGAGGAACAGCACCGTTAAAATTGGCAACTGGTACAAACGTGTAACTTCCGTCAGCTTTAATAGCTAAATCTCCTTTTCCTGGAATTGTAGTGGTTCCTCCTGTTGTAGCATTTACAGGAACTGTTGTTCCGTTTACAACAAACTTTGTAACTGTTAAAGAATCGTTTTCTATATCTGTATCATTCTTTAAAACTCCATTTGCTACTGAAACTGTTAAGGTTGTATCTTCATTTACAGAATTCGTATCTGGATTTGCAACTGGCGCATCATCTATCGGGTTTACTGTAATATCTAACATTGAACTTGCTGTTAGCGTTCCATCAGAAACAGTGTATGTAACTTGTGGTACAGCTCCGTTATAATTTAATGCTGGAGAAAAAACATAACTTCCATCAGCATTCATTTTTAAAGTTCCAATAGTAGGAATTGTTGCAGTTGTACCTGCATTTGTTGTTCCTGCAATTCCGTTGATTACAAAGCTTACTACATTTAAAGTGGTTCCTTCATCAACATCTGTATCATTTTTTAAAACTCCATTTAGAGCAGAAACAGTTAATGTAATATCTTCATTAGTAACATTTGTATCAGGATTTGCAATTGGGGCATCATTTACAGCATTTACAGTAATATCTAAAGTTGCATTTGCTGTATTAACATCATCTGTAATGGTATAATGTATTTGAGGTACTTTTCCGTTAAAGTTAGCAACGGGTACAAAAGTATAACTACCATTTCTTGTGATTGTTAACGTTCCTTTTCCTGGAATTAATGTTGAAGCTCCTGCTGGATCATCAACTGGAACATCAACAACTACTCCTTCTACAACAAATTGAATTATGTTTATTCCATGTCCATCAGGATCATTATCATTCTTTAATAAACCATCTACTTCTGCAACTGTTAAGGTTGTATTTTCATTTGTAGTATTTGTATCTGGCAAAGCAATTGGCGCATCATTTACTGGAATTACAGTAATATCTAATGTACTTGTTGCCGTTAATATTCCGTCTGAAATTGTATACGTTACTTGAGGTACATTCCCATTAAAATTAGCAAAAGGTGTATAGGTATAACTTCCGTTTGCACTTAATTTTAAAGTTCCAACATTTGGAATTGTTACTGTACCATTTGCATTTGTAGTTCCTGCAATTCCATCAACAATAAAACTTGAAACTACTAAAGTTGTTCCTGCATCAATATCTGTATCGTTTTTTAAAACTCCGTTTGAAGCAGAAACATTTAAAATAACATCTTCGTTGGTTGTATTTGCATCTGGATTTGCTATTGGTGCATCATCTACATCAGAAACTGTAATATCTAAAGTGCTTGTTGCTGTATTTACACCATCTGAAACAGTGTACATTACTTGCGGAATTGTTCCGTGGAAATTTAAAACAGGTACAAAAGCATAACTTCCATCTCTTCTAATTGTTAATTCTCCTTTATTAGCAATTGTTCTTTTTCCTCCAATATTCGGGTCTACAGTAACTGAAACTCCTTCAACAACGAATTTGGTAACAATCATTGTATTTCCATCTACATCTGTATCATTTTTAAGAATTCCATCTACTGAAACAACATTTAATGTAACATCTTCTGGTGTTGTAGCTGTGTCTGGATTAGCAATTGGTGCATCATTTACAGCATTTACAGTTATATTTATGGTTGCTGAATTTGAAATTAAACCTAAATTATCTTCTACTGTATAATTGATATTTGGATTTCCATAATAATTTGCAACTGGTGTAAAAACCAATGTTCCTGAACCAGTAACTGTATAAGTTCCCACATTTGCAATTACTAACGGAGTTCCTGTCATTCCTACATTTGCAGGATTATTTGGATCTATTAAAATGATAGACGTTGTATCTATGGTTCCATCTACATCTGTATCGTTTGATGTAATTGTAGTAAGCGTTAAAACGCCACCTTCATTAATTGTTCCTGAAACATTATTTGCTATAGGTGCATCATTTACAGATGTTACAGAAATACCAATAGTTCCTTCGTTTGAAGTAATGTTTCGAGTATCTTTTACGGTGTATTTTATATCTGCAGTTCCGTTAAAGTTTGGTTCTGGAGTAAAAATAACATCTCCTGCTGGATTTACAGTATAAGTTCCTTTTCCTACAATTACTAAAGGAGTTCCAGATTTTCCTGTATTTGCAGGATTATTTGGGTCAATTAAAATAATTGTTGATGGAACGATTGCGCCATCTGAATCTGTATCATTTCCAGTAATTGTAGCAATTATAATTGGAGTGTCTTCTGGAGTTGGATTGTTTAAATCGTCAACTGCAACTGGTGGTGTATTATTTACTGATAATTTTCCAGCATCTGAAGTTGTAGGACAAACATAATCTGGTTTAGAAATTACGACTCTAAATAAATAATTATTTTCTGCAATTGTAACATTAGAAATGGTTAATTTAGTTGAAGTTGCTCCAACAAATTGTCCGCCATTTGCAACATTTGTATAAGTTGTACCATTATCTATACTTTGTTGCCATTGAAAAACTGAACCTGTAGAAGTCGCTTCGAAAGTTGTACTTGCACCTACAAATACTGTTTTATTTGTTGGTTGAGAACTTACAACAACAGCTGTACCAGCAGTAGTTACATTGATGTTTCTACCCATATAAGCTGATGCAAAACCGGTAACTTTACCATCTCCACCAATTCCATTTCCTTGAACTTCTCCTGGTTTTGTAGTACTTTCTGTATGGCCAGCTTCTTTAACATCTGGACAACCATCATTATCTGAATCTGTATCTTGATGATCTGGTTTTCCATCTGAATCTCTATCAAAAGTAGAAACGATTCCGCTTGCGTTTAAAGTTCCATAATCTGGATCTTTATAATCTGGAATTCCGTCTAAATCTGCATCTGCATCAGGATTTACATTTCCTGGAGTTTCTTGTGTATCTAAAATTCCATCATTATCATCATCTAAATCTGTAACATCTGGAACACCATCAGCATCTGAATCTACATTTAATGTAATTGTTAAAGTTGATGAAGCTGTTCCTCCTGTTCCATCAGTAATTGAATACGTTGCTACTGGAATTGCACCTGAATAACCTGTTTCTGGAACAAAAACGTAACTTCCGTTTGTGTTAATTTTTAACGTTCCAACTCCAGTAATTGTAGCTGTTTGATTTGCGTTATGCATTGTTGCATCTCCAGCAATTACAAATGTTGTAACTGTTAAAATTGCAGACTCCACATCTGTATCATTTTTTAAAACTCCATGTGCACCATTAACTGTTAATGTAACATTTTGAGTTGTAGAATTTGTATCAGGATTTGCAATTGGGTTGTCATTTACAGCAGTAATTGTAATATTTATAGGAGCAATATTTGATGTAAAATTATCATTATCTTTTATTGTATAATTGATATTTGCAGTTCCGTTAAAATTAGGTTCTGGCGTAAAAGTTAAGTTTCCATTTGCATCAATAGTATAGGTTCCTTTTCCTGCAATTACTAAAGGTGTTCCTGTTTTTCCTGTATTTGTTGCATCTGTTGGGTCTATTAATATAATTGTTGCTGGAACTACATTCCCATCTTCATCTGTATCATTTACATTAATAGTTGCAATATTTACTGGATTGTCTTCTGTTGCTGTGCCAGAATTTGCAACTGCAACTGGTGCATCATTTACAGCAGTTATTGTAATATCTGTTGTTCCTGTAACTGGTGGAGAAATTCCGTCTGAAACTGAATATGTAAAATCTCCAGGATTATCTGTACCATTATAAGCAGTTGGAGCATCATAAGTTAAGCCTACTAATTCTGCAGAAGTTAGGGTAGAACCATTTGTAACAACAGTTCCGTTTGCTTTTTTAACAACTCCTAAAGTTGGTAAACCTGTAACTGTAATTGTTAATGTATTTCCATCTGGGTCAGTTGGTATCGCTAAACCTAAAGAAGTATTTTTGCTTTCTTCTTCAACTGTAATTGCAGAACTATTTGCAATTGGTGGTTTGTTGGTTGATACTGTTAATTTAGCTTGATTAGAAACTATTTCACAAACATAATCCGTTTTAGAAGCGTTTAATCTAAATAAATAATTGTTTTGAGAAGCTGTTACACCAGTAATAGTAATTGTGTTTGTATTCGTGCCACTGTACACGCCATTATCTAATATTGTATGAAAACTTGCTCCATTATCTGTACTTACTTCCCATTGTAAAACATTACCAGTTGTTGCTACAGTAAAAGATGTATTATCTCCAGCATTAACCGTTTTATCTGTTGGTTGATTTGTAATAACTTCTGCAATACCAGCAGTTACAACATTTGTATTTGAACCAGTATAAGCAGTTGTAAAACCTTTTACTTTACCATCTGTTGCATAACCAGTTCCTTGAACTTCACCAGCTTTTACAGTACTTTCTACATGCAAAGATTCTCTAACATCCGGACAACCATCACCATCTGAATCTGTATCAAATTGGTCTATTTTTCCATCTTTATCAATATCAAATCTGTCATCTATATTATCTGAATTTGTATCTACAAACCCTGGAGCTGCAGGGTCTTTATAATCTATAACTCCATTATTATTCGCATCAAGAATTGGATTTGTACCATTATTTTCTACGGTGTCTAAAATTCCGTCATTGTCATCATCTAAATCTATATTATCTCCAATTCCATCATTATCGTTATCATTATCAATAACTAAAATACCTAATGTTCCGTTTTCTGCGTGTAAACCTAAAGTATCTTCAACAGTAAATTTTATAGAAGCATCACCTGCAAAATTTACTACTGGTGTAAAAACTAAACTACCACTGTTTGTTACTGTGTATGTTCCTACATTTGGGATTATCAAAGGGGAACCTACTTTTCCTTGGTTAGCGGTATTGTTTGGATCAATTAACTTCACTGTAGTTAAATCAATATTTCCATCAACATCAATTGCGCCCGTTAAAATATTTCCAGAAAAAGTTGTGCCTATATTTATAGTATTCCCTAAATTATCTACAACTGTTGGGGCAGTGTTTAAAGTTGTAGTTTGTGGATTACTAAAATTAATTTCTTTTAAAAAACTTACAGAATGTAATCTTGCATAAGAAGAGGTTGTTGCATCTCCATTTCTAAATCTAATGGTACTTACATTTTCGTAATCGATTCTTACTACTGCTCTTGGATTTGTAGAAATTCCGTTTATACTTCCAGAAGGCGATTGAAATCTTGTAAATGGAGCATGGGGTTGCGAAACTGTTAAAAGAGAATTATTTCCTCCTTCTAAAACATACGATTTTGCCACAACTGCACTAAAAAATTCTCTACCATCTACATCAATTGCTTCAACAGAAAAATTATTTAAAACAATTGGCGTCCCTATATCTGAAGCATTAGTTACAGTTCCGTCTGCAACAAAATTAATTTCCCATTCTACATAACCTCCACCTTGTGTTATACTTGTTGTAGGTTGAAAACGATCATCTGAACCGTAAGTACTTTCGTCAGTTTCACCAATATTTGCGTGTGAAATATTTACAATAGTTACAACTGCATCTACTGTAATTCCATCTTGATTTACAACTACATTCTGGTAAATGTATTTAGCACCAACTGTATTACTTGCTGGACTCCCAGATAAACGAGTAGGACCTTTTGCTGCACTAAATTTAGGTTTTAATTGTGCACTTAAAGTTAATGTAAAGCAAAAAATGAGAATTGCTAATACTTTTGAAAAAGTGTTTTTTTTGTAGGATTTCATATTAACGTGATTAATGTGAATTTTAGTGGAAAAAATAAAATTTAATTATGTACACAAATATGTAGTAATTCAGTTAATAAGGGCTTGTATTGTACTACTCACTTACCACGCAATAATTAAAAAAAAAGTAATTATCTCATAAAAAGAAAAATGCATCTAAAAATATTATATTATTAATAAGAGATAGTTTAAAGTTAATAATAGCTTTCTTTACTAAACCTTTCTTATTTTTGTTATCTTACATTCATCCCCAAGCAATTCTAAAATTTTGAAATCAAAAAATCTATATAAATTTATTTTAATAAACTTTCTTTTTTTGAGTATTGCATCATATTCTCAAAACAAAGCCTCTAATGTTTTTTTAAGATATATTGATTCTGCTGATGTAAATATTTACGATCGACCAGTTATTGCTAATAATTTTTTAGATTCCATACCTAAACCTTTAGAGAATAGTATTAAAGGGCATATTGCTAAATACTATCACTTTAAAGCAGTAATTAGTAGTTTTTTAAGTGATGATGCAGAAGTGTATCATTACAATATTCTTTCTTTGAAATATGCAGAAAAAGAAAAGAATTATGAAATGGCTGGCGCTTCAAGTATCGAATTGTTTTACAACCTTTTCGTTATAAAAAAAGATTCAACTGCGTTGGATTATTTAGAAAAAGCAGAAAAATTTTACACATTAGATAACAATAAAAAAGGTCTTATAGATGTAATGCAAATGAGAGCTTTTACAGAGTTTAATCGAGATAACTACAAAAAAAGTAACGACCTACTTATACCTGAATTAGCATTTTATAAATCTATTGAAGACGATTCTTTTTACTATATGTATGCTTTGTTTATGTTAACTTCTAACTATATTCATTTAAACGAAGATAGTTCTCGTAAAAAATATTTTAACGAATTTAGAAAATTAGAAAATGACACCACTATTTCTTCATCTCTTTATAAAAAACATAGTGTTACTTTAAACATTTGTATGCAACATTTGCATTTAGAAAGAGAAGAATTAGATTCGACTTTTTATTATTTAAAGAAAGTAGATCAATTGAGAAGCTCTATGAATAATACAGATAAAGAAACTCACTTTAAAAACTACGTTTCTTACTATGAAAAAATAAACAATAGAGAAGCAAAAAACAACTACATTGATTCATTAAAACTACATAATGAAAACTTGATTGAAAAAAATCTTAGTGCAAGTTATAACATTAATGAATCTCTTCTAGAAACCTCTAATAGCTTAAAAATTGAAACTGAAAAAAAATTTATAAATAGATATTGGATTTTATTTTTAGCAGTATTATTAATTGCATTAATTATTTTTATATTAGTAAAGCAAAAAACAATTAGGAAGAAAATTGAAGAATTTTCGAAAAGGAAAAAAGAGTATACCTTTTTACAAAACAATCATGAAAAATTAAAAGTAAAAGTTAAAGGTCTCGAAAATTATATTGTAGAAATAAAAAAAGAAGTCAAAAGCATTTCTTCAATTACTACTCTAGAAGAACAAAAGAAAAGGATTCAAGAACTTCATAAAGGAATACACCATAACTCATCTGTATTACTAGCCAAAGGAGAGAGTCATTTAGACTTAATTAACGAATTAAATGTTGAGTTTTTTAATGAAATATCTATAAAACACCCAGAATTAAATTCTTCTGAAAGAATAATATGTTACTATTTGTTTATGGATTTTAAAAGTAAAGAAATTGCCGCTTTTATAAACACATCTGTAAGATCTATAGAAAGTAAAAGATATAGAATTGCAAATAAATTAAATATAAAAGAGACAAATTACAACCTTACAGAATATTTAAAAGAGACATTTAAACATACTTTATCATCATAAATAGATAACTTGAAATAACATTTTTATTTGGGCGTTTTAACGGGCTTTCCATTATATCTTTTTGCAAAAAAGCAAAAAGGATGTCATTACAATCCCTAACGCAAATTGCTTTTTTGAAAACTTTCTACTAGGTTTTAAAAACTTTTAGCTTACTTATTTCGGAATCAAATCGCAATACCAAAAACTAGTATCGTAGTTTTTTTCTTCTTCTATGTCTTTTGATTGATGGCAATTGTCATCATCATTATCATGCAAAGTATACGAACGCAAAGTTTTCTCGCCAATGGTAAAATCTACAGGTTTGCTAAAATTTGGTCCATCAAAAACAAACGTATGAAACTCACCATTTTCTCCACAAACATCTACATTTTCTGGTAAATCTTTTATAAACTGTTCGTCTATAATTCTACCGACAAATTCTTCGCCTAATAATTTTGCATTCACACAAACTGTAATTGCTTTAAAACCCAATTCTAAAAATTCGTTTATTATTTCTTTCGTGTCTTTTTTCCAAAGTGGATACACTCCTTTAATGCCGACTTCTTTTAATTTTGTATCTCTAAACGCTTTTAAATCTTCCAAAAAAATATCGCCAAAAACTGCATGTTCATATTGTTTTTCAACTAAAGAATCCATTGCTACTTTCATGGTTTCTGAATAAGAATCCATGGTAACATTTGCAGGAAAAGAAATTTTATAAAGTGGAAGTTCTAAAGATGCTGTTTGTTTTTCGAGTAGTTCTTCTCGTAAACCATGCATAGAAACACGTTTATAATCTTCATTTACAGTCGTTACCAACAAGTTGACATCATAGTAAGAATTCTGTTGCATTTTAAACAGTGCCAATGCAGAATCTTTTCCTGAACTCCAATTAAAATAAGTTTTTTTCATCATTTCATTAGGCATAAAAAAATCCTACACAAGTAGGATTTTTAATATTTATTTTTTCCTTTGATTTAAAGGAACTGGTCTTTCTTGCTTTTTAACAGGCGTTCCATGTAAATCGTAATCTCCAGCATCGTGAATCTTTACATCTATAAACTCCCCTATTTTAATATAATGTTCTTTTGCGTCTACAATCACATCATTATCTACATCTGGTGAATCCGATTCTGTTCTTCCGTAGAAATACTCTCCATCTTTTCTATCGAACAAACATCTAAATGTTTTTCCTATTTTTTCTTGATTCAATTCCCAAGAAATTTGAGATTGAACTTCCATAATTTCATTCACACGTTTAAACTTCACTTCTGCAGGAACATCATCTTCTAAAACATAAGCACCAGTATTTTCTTCGTGTGAATATTCAAAAGCTCCCAAACGTTCGAAACGCATTTCTTCTACCCAATCTTTCAATTCTTGAAACATTTCTTCAGTTTCTCCAGGATAACCAACAATTAAAGTTGTTCTAATTGCCATTTCTGGAACAGCTTCTCTAAATTTATGAATTAAAGCCGTCGTTTTTTCGTGTGTAGTTCCACGTTTCATCGACTTTAACAACTCTGTATTTATGTGCTGTAAAGGAATATCTAAATAATTACACACTTTTGGCTCACGTTTCATTACCTCTAAAACATCCATTGGGAAACCTGTTGGAAACGCATAATGCATTCTTATCCATTCAATTCCATCTACTTTTGCCAATGCTTCTAACAAATCTGCCAAAGCACGTTTTTTGTAAATATCTAATCCGTAATATGTTAAATCTTGTGCGATTAACATAATTTCTTTAATTCCTTTTTCTGCTAATTTTGTTGCTTCTGTAACAATATCTTCAATAGGTGTAGAAACGTGTTTTCCTCTCATTAAAGGAATTGCACAAAAAGAACAAGGTCTGTCACAACCTTCTGCAATTTTTAAATATGCGTAGTGTTTTGGAGTGGTTGTTAAACGTTCTCCAATTAATTCGTGCTTATAATCTGCTTCTAAAACCTTTAATAAATTAGGCAAATCGTGCGTACCAAAATACTGATCTACATTAGGTATTTGCTCTTCTAAATCTGGTTTATAACGTTCACTTAAACATCCAGAAACAAAAACTTTATCAATTTCTCCAGCTTCTTTTCTGTTTGCGTAATGTAAAATTGTATCAATAGATTCCTCTTTTGCTTTTCCAATAAAACCACACGTATTTATAACAACGATATTTCCATCATCATTTTCATCTTCATGTACAACGTTTTTACCATTCGCTTTCAACTGTCCCATTAACACTTCCGAATCGTAAATATTTTTAGAACAACCTAAAGTAACAACGTTAATCTTATTTTTTTTGATGGTTTTTGTACGCATATCTATAGCTTTTTGCCTTTTGCTCTTTGCTTTTGGCAGATGTATTTGTAATTTTCTATTTCATTTCTTTAAAAATGAAAACGAGTGCAAAAATACGAGTTTTAAAATGATTAATAATTGCTTCTATTGATAGTTTTTTGGCATTTTTCTAACTTTTGTTAATTGCTCAAAAGCATACCCAATTTCTAATAAGTTTCTTTCGGAAAAAGGCAAGCCAATAAAAGTTAGACTTACAGGTTCTCCAGAATCTTTATATCCCATAGGAACTGTTAATGTTGGGTATTTCGCAACTGCAGCAATTCCTGAATGATAATTGTTTATCGATAAAATAACATCTAATTTATCTTCATTTAAAGCTTGTAAATATTTTTGTCCTTCCGAATTTAAGTTTTTCTTTATTTTTCTAAATTCTTCTGAAGTTGTTTTATCATTTACAATTCCCTCAAACAATTGTTGTCCATAAGGCGCTCTTAAAATAGAGTCGAATTTATTAAAGTTTACAACATCGTTTACATTCTTTACTTCAATATTTTTGTTGGCATTATTTTTTAAATATTTTGGCAAGTCGTGTTTCATGTCAATATTTAACAACGTTACAAAACCATCAAAAGAAATTTCTGGAGGTGTAATTTCTACGATTTCAACGCCTACTTTTTTTAATTTTTCCACTGTTGAATTATAAATTGAATCTAATAATAGTGGCTTTAAAACACCTATTCTTCTGTTTTCTAATTTATTTCTAAATCCGTTTTGAATGTAATCTTCTTCTATATTTTTTGAAGCGGTATCACTTTTATCAAAACCTCTCATGGCATTCATAAAAATGGAATTGTCTATGACACTTTTTGTCATAGGTCCTGGCGTATCTAATGTTGAGGAAATTGGAACAATTCCACTTCTACTTAAAACACCAATGGTTGGTTTTAATCCAACTACCGAATTCTGACTTGAAGGAGATGTAATAGAACCTGCAGTTTCTGTACCAACTGCTGCTACTGCAAAGTTTGCTGCAACTGTAACTCCACTTCCTGCAGAACTTCCTCCTGTTTCGAATTTCCCTCTTCCATAAGGATTTAAGGTTTGTCCGCCAATTGCAGAATAACCCAAAGGACAACCAGAACAGAAAAAATATGCCCATTCACTTAAATTAACTTTTCCCAATATAATTGCGCCATTTTCTCTTAATTTTTTAACGATAAAAGCATCTTCAGATGTTTTATTATCTGCCAAAGCAATTGCTCCTGCAGTTGTTTTCATGTCCTTTGTGTTGATGTTATCTTTTAATAAAATGGGCATTCCGTAGATTGAAAATTCAGAAACATCCGTTTTAATCTTGTCTTTTTCTCTTGCGTCGTTTAAAACATTTGGATTTAAAGCAATAATACTATTTAAAGACAATGTAGAATCACTTTCGAATTTTCGAATTCTGTAGAGATAAAAAAGAGTTAGTTTTTCGTAAGATAACTTTCCTTCTTTTACATTTTTTTGAAGTTGAGGAATTTCTTGTTCTAAAATAAGTGGCTTTAATTCTTCGTAACTCTCTTCAGAAAAGTTATTTAATTCCTTTTGAAATGGCTTAAAAACTGCATTCATATCTAAATATTTAGATTGAATTAGTTTAAACTTCATTCGTCCACTTTCGTTTTCTTGCGATTGTGCTAACGCTTCTGTTTCATTGTATTTTTTGAAAGCATCTTTAAAAACAATTTCTTCTTGCTGACAATTGATAAATAAAATACTTAATAATATTAGAAGAACAATATTTTTCATTTTTTATTATTTTACAATCAAATATAACGCTTTAAACCTTTTAAAGGAATAACTGTCTTATTATAAATCTACATTATGAAAATTTCTTTATACTACTTTGTTTTTTTACTAATGATTACTATTTCTTGTTCTAGAAAACATACTGAAGAAATTGTAGTAGCACCAATAAATGAAGAAATCTACTTTCCTCCTTTAAATTCTGAAATTTGGGAAACCACTTCTTTAAGTAATTTAAATTGGAATGAAAACGAATACAAACCTTTATTAGACTTTTTAAAAGAAAAAAACTCCAAAAGTTTTATAATTCTTTACAATGGCAAAATTGTTGTTGAAGAGTATTTTAATAACCATAATTTAAATTCTTTTTGGTATTGGGCAAGTGCTGGTAAAACTTTAACTACAGCAGTTTCTGGAATTGCACAGAATGAAAACTTATTAAATATAAATAATAAAGTTTCTGATTATTTAGGTAAAAGTTGGACAAGTTTAACTATTGAAAAGGAAGATTTAATTACTTGTAAAAATTTACTCTCTATGAATTCTGGTTTAGATGATTCTTTGGGAGATGATATTTCTAAAGAAAATTTAAAATACAAAGCAGATGCTGAAAAAAGATGGGCATACCATAATGTGTATGTAAAAATGCAAGATGTTATTACAAATGCTACCAACACTACATTTACAAATTATTTTAATACAAAATTAAAAGATAAAATAGGAATGAATGGGTTTTGGAGAAATAGTAACAATTTTAATGTATATTGGAGTAATAGCAGAAGTATGGCTCGTTTTGGATTATTAATTGCTGGCAATGGAAAATGGGAAAACACACAAATTATTTCTGAAGATTTTATAACTGAAGCTACAAATACTTCACAAAGCTTAAACCAATCTTATGGTTATTTATGGTGGTTGAATGGAAAATCTAGTTATCATTTACCACAAAGTCAGGCTACTTTTAATGGAAAATTAATACCTAATGCACCAAATGACTTATTTGCAGCTTTGGGTAAAGACGACCAAAAAATTTATATTGTGCCAAGTAAAAAATTAGTAATTATTAGAATGGGAGAAGCTGCAGATTCTAGCAATTTTGCACTTTCAACTTTTGATGTTGATTTATGGGAAAAGTTGAATTTATTAATCAATTAAAAAAAATAATATTTGCTCTTCTAACAAAGAATAGAAAGTGAAATAAGAAATAATGAAATTTCTTTATTCACTTTATTTAATACAATTAAAATGAAATAGATTAAAGAAACTGTTACAAAAATACTATTATGAATATTTTTTTTTTAACAACGTAATAAAATAATTCTTTAGAGATAAGAGGACTATCTATGCTAAATTTAAGATTATAAGCTACACTTAAGAAACAAGAAATTAAAAATATATTTTAAAAGTCATTTAAATTTATTTTTTTCAGTAAAACACCTACTTAAAAAAAGAATCTACAAATTCAATTTTATTAAAGACTTGTAAATCATCTATTCCTTCTCCTATTCCAATATATTTTACTGGGATTTTAAATTGGTCGGAAATTCCTATGACAACTCCACCTTTTGCTGTTCCGTCTAATTTTGTGACAGCCAAAGAAGTTACTTCTGTCGCCAAAGTAAATTGTTTTGCTTGCTCAAATGCATTTTGTCCTGTAGAACCATCTAAAACTAATAAAACATCGTGTGGAGAGTTGTCTACCACTTTTTGCATTACACGTTTAATTTTGGTCAGCTCGTTCATTAAATTGACTTTGTTATGTAATCTACCAGCTGTATCTATAATTACAACATCTGCATCTTGATTTACAGCAGATTTTAAAGTATCGAAAGCCACAGAAGCTGGGTCAGAGCCCATTTCTTGACGAACAATTGGTACATCTGTTCTGTCTGCCCAAACTTGTAATTGATCTATTGCTGCTGCTCTAAAGGTATCTGCAGCTCCTAAAACTACTTTTAAACCTTGTTTTTTAAATTGACTTGCTAACTTACCAATTGTTGTGGTTTTACCAACTCCATTTACGCCAACTACCATTAAAACATATGGCATTTTCTTACCATTTTTGTCTTTAGGAATTTCTGGAATTGTAAATTCAGTTTCGTTACCAAGATTGGTTTCCGATAATAAACCTGCAATTTCTTCTCTAAGAATTTTATTTAATTCGTCTGTACCAACATATTTATCTCTGGCAACACGATCTTCGATTCTAGTAATTACTTTTAACGTTGTATCTACTCCAACATCTGATGCTACTAAAACCTCTTCTAAGTTATCTAAAACATCGTCATCTACTTTAGATTTACCTGCAACTGCTTTGGAAAGTTTATCAAAGAAATTTGTATTTGTTTTCTCTAATCCTTTGTCTAATGTTTCCTTTTTTTCTTTCGAAAATATTTTTTTAAAAAAACTCATTTTTATCTTTTATACTATAAGAACAGTACGTTAAAAAACGTGCCATTTGTTTGGTTTGGTCAAATTGTCACTAAAAATGCCTTTTGCGTTAGGGATTGAAATGACATCCTTTTTGCTTTTTCTGCAAAAAGATATAATGGAAAGCCCGACCTTTTTAGGTAACGCCCAAAAATACATAATTATAGGGCACAAAAAAAACTACTTTCTAAAATTAGAAAGTAGTTTTTATATTTTATTTGTAAACGATTACTTTTTAGCTAAAAAAGCGTCTACTTCTGATGGATCCATAATTGATTCTACAAATGTGTAAGCTCCTGTTTTTGGAGATTTTACCATTTTTATAGCTTTACTTAATCTTTTTGATCCTGTTTGTAACGATGCTACTGATTTCTTTGCCATTGTCTAAATGTTTTAATCTATATGCTCTGTTCTGAGTTCTAGATATTTAAATTACTTAATTTCTTTGTGAACTGTCATTTTATTTAAGATAGAGTTGAATTTTTTAATCTCCATTCTATCTGGACTGTTCTTCTTGTTCTTAGTTGTAATGTATCTAGAAGTACCTGGTTTTCCAGTTGCTTTGTGCTCTGTACACTCTAAAATTACTTGAACTCTGTTACCTTTTTTTGCCATTGTATAAAATTTTAAATTGCTTGAGCTTATTTAGTTAAAAATCCGTTAGCTCTCGCGTCTTTTATAACTGCAGAAATTCCTTTCTTGTTAATATTTTTTAATGCAGAAGCAGATACTTTTAAAGTAATCCATTTATCTTCTTCTGGAATGTAAAAACGCTTTGTCATTAAATTAGCGTCAAACTTTCTTTTGGTTCTATTTAAAGCGTGAGAAACGTTGTTCCCAACCATTGCTTTTTTTCCTGTTAATTCACAAACTCTAGACATCTTTTCGACAGTTTTTTAGTGTTATCTCTAAACGAGGTGCAAATCTACAAATAATTACAATATTGAACAAAACAATTTTGTGAATTTTTTCATCTTTATAAAAAATAATTTAAATAAGTGCTTAATTGTTGTCTTTATTAGTATTTAAACACTTTAAAATTCCAGAAAAACTACTTTAAGACAATTCTTTCTGCAACATTTCTAAAGCTTTACTTACGGTTCTGTTAATTACCTTCTCTCTTGGTTGCCCAAAGTTAAATTCTTCGACGATTTCCTTATCGTCAGAAATTAATGCAATATAAACAATACCTACACTTTTGTCAGTATCATCGGTTGTTGGTCCTGCGTTTCCTGTAACAGCAATTACATAATCGGTTTTTAACTTTTCCTTGGCTCCTTTTGCCATTTCTAAAGCAACTTCTTTACTTACTACTGTGTGTGTTTTAATTGTTTCTTCGGAAACTCCTAATAAACTTGTTTTTGTTTCTGCTGAATAGGTTACAAAACTTCCTTTATAATATGAAGATGAACCTGCAATTGAAACCAATGTTGAGGCTATTTTACCTCCTGTTACACTTTCTGCTGTTGCTATTGTTTTGTTTTTAGATTTTAACAAAGCTCCTATTCTTTTTTCCAATGAAGCATCATCGTCTAAACCTGTAATTATTTCTGGGATTAGTTTGTAAACCTCATCTACTTTTTCTTGTAATTCTTTTTCTAAAATTTCTTTGTTTTCGCCAAAGGCAGATAAACGCAAACGAACTTTCCCAAATGATGGTAAATAGGCTAGTTTTATATAGGTTGGTAAATTGTTTTCGAAATCTTCTATTCTTTCTGCGATGGTGCTTTCTCCTGCACCATAAGTCATAATTGTTTTATGAAGTATAAATGGTAGTTTAAATTGTTTTTGAATTCTTGGTAAAACTTCATTGGTTATTAAACCTTTCATTTCATAAGGAACGCCTGGAAGTGACACAAAAACGGTATTATTTTCGAAAAACCACATGCCTGGAGCTGTTCCGAAATTGTTCATTAACAATGTTGCTTTGGATGGCAATTGTGCTTGTGTTCTTTGAATTTCTTTAAATGGATGATTTATTTTTTGAAAGAGTCCTTTTATATGAGTTACAACATTTGGATATTCTACAATTTTATCATCTTTAAAGAATTTAGCAATTGTTTTTTTGGTGATATCGTCTTTTGTGGGTCCTAAACCTCCTGTTATTATTACAATATCTGCTCTTTCTTGTGCTTCTTTGAAAGCATTTAAAATATGTTGCTCATCATCTTGAATGGAAGAAATCTGATAAACTGAAACACCTATTTTATTTAATTGCTGACCAATCCACTGTGAATTTGTATCTACAATTTGTCCAATTAAAATCTCGTCTCCAATGGTTATAATTTCTGCTTTCATTTATTTTCCTATTTTTTCTATCTCTTTCTTGTTTGTTTTCTTTTTACGATTCCAAAAAAAATTTAAAAGCTGAAAACTTATCAATATACATATGAAACCTATTGCAAAGGATTTGAAACTTACTAGTGTTAATGAATATTCATCTATATCTTCAACATTAAAAAACCTTAAATAAAGTGGATATATTAGTAAGCTAAGAAAATAAATAGCAATGCCAAGAAAACCAAATAACCATTTATTTTTCTTATGATTTTCTGCAAGTCTATAAAAATAAAAACCGATGTAAAAAATAAAGATATAACCTAAAGCTTTCATAAATAATTATACTAATATTATTTTACAATCTAAATAAGTAATGTAAACATTATGTTTTTCAGGATACAAAGGTACTTGTAAATTACTAAATCAAAAAAGCCATTTTAAAACGAAAACATCGAAATAAAATGGCTATTTATTATTTGTGAAAAAACTTTTATTTTAAAACAATCTTTTTAGAGATGTTTCCTTTTTCTGATTGTAAATTTATAACATAAACACCCGTTTTTAAATTTGGAAGATTTAAAGTGTTTAATCCTTTGGCTTCAAACTTCGAAGAAAAAACTTGTTTACCAACTAAATCGTACATTTTAATATCCGATTTTCCATCTTGTAAACCTGCAATTTGTAACGTATTTCTGTTTGTTGTATAAATACTTACGTTTTGTAAATCTAATGTATTTACATTTAAAGCACTTGAAGTTGTATGGATATAAAAACGTCCAATTCCGTTTAAATCTGTATCTAATTGAACAGTATATTCAGATCCACTTTCGTCTAATTGCGAATACGTACCTGTTGTTTTATCTTCTATAAACAATTTAATTCCAGCTGGTAGATTTAAAGTTTTACTCGAAAAAGTAATGTTAGTATCTTTTACAGCTGTTACACCTACAGGAATTACCATTCTTTCGTATCCTGAATTTGGTAAACATTGAAGAGCTATATTATGTCCTTCACTATTTGAAACCAAATGTGTATAAACGTCGAAATTACTAGGTGTTGCAGAGAATGTTCCTGCATCATAACCAAGATCTAGACCAGTTGTAGTATTTTTTTGATATCTTATTTGTGTCTTTTTTGTTACTCCATTAGTTGTAATAAATAAATCTATCTCTGGATTGGTATTCAATGACTTGAAAAAAGACTTTCCTGTTTGGTGACTCTGCATATCTTCTGTAAAATTAATGGTTTCTCCACCATTTTTAGATTGTATAAAGAAAGCTTGTCCAGGAGCTGCATAATGTGCAACAGTACCAGAATGATTTAAAATGTCATAACCTGTTCCATTCCACATATAAATTGCAATTCTTAAAGGATCTAATTTAGTTGCATTTACAGTTAGGAAGTTATTATTTATATCTGCATCGTCGTTTAAATTGATAAATGCAGTAGATGGGTTTCCAACAATGTTCCATTTATTACTTCCAACTGTTGCAGATGTTCCATCTGTAATTACTGCAGGTGTAGCATCAGTTCTTAACGTTCCAGAAAAAGTAAGAACTCCTGCTGTTGTTTTTTTAATAGAATATCCTTTTCCTATTATAAAATTACCTGCAGAAGTAATTGGGTTTGCACCTCCATCTGTATAATAAGTATAACGTAAATCGTCTGCTAAACTATTATTATATGCTGCTAAAGGATATTTATTCCCTTTTTTAGTTAATAAACCTGCAAATGCACTAATATTTTGATCGATTATTGGGGAAGAAACCAAATGCCAATTTGTAGTTACATATCTATCATAATCTACATTTGCTGTTCCTTTAGAATCTCCTTTTAAAATGAAAGAACCATTATTAGTGTCATCTGACTTTATTTTAAAAGTTCCTTCTTGCGTTAAATCTCTTGTAACTGTTAAAGACCCTGTTGGTGCTATATTTAAAGTTCCACCTGCATTTACATATACATCTTTTAAAGAAACACCTGCTGTTGTAATTTCTGGGTAATTTGCTGCTCCTGTTGGAATGTTAATTGCATACGTATTGTCATTTAAAGGAACTCCTGCACTCCAATTGTCTGCATCTGACCAAGAAGCACTTTCAGAACCATCCCACAAAGTTACATTTGCATCGAACTCTAAAGCTCCTAAATCTGGGACTCCATATCTTGGATCTTCATTATAATCTGTTGTTGGTGCGTTAGAACTTGTATCTGCAATTTCTAAACCTCCAGTTGTTGATGTAATTGATGTTCTATCTATTGCTGGAGATGTTATTTTTAATCGAAAATCGAAATTTGTAGGATCTACAAATTGTGGATCTAACTTAATAGTATTTACATCTATGTCAGTTGTAGCTTGACCTTCATTAATTGAGCCAATAGTTCCTCCATAAGTTGTTCCATAAATTAAGTTATTTTTAACCTCTGCATATGGTTCTCCATTTGCAATTTGTGTTGCAGTAACTGTACTTGTTGCTCTTGTATTTTGTTTTACAGATATCGCAGATTTTTTTAATCTTGAATCTATTACAGATATATTATTAATTATTTTACAATCTTGACCATCACTCATACTAATACCAATATTACCTCCATTATTAGAAGTTGGTGGTGTTGTTCCTGTATCTTCTGTAACCGACTTTGTGTAAGAATTAAAATAGGCTGTATTACTAATAAAATCTACTCGATCTCCATCATTAGAATGAATTCCACTAAAACCATTATAGTAAGCAATATTATTGGCTACTAAAATTCTTCCATTTTCCCAATCTACTTTTATTGTAGTTCCATCATCTTCGTAAGTAGTTCTGTTTCTTTGTAAAGAAATTCCTTTACCTTCATCTATATGTGGGGTAATTTTATCTTTATCTGGCGCCCAAGAATATTGTTCATTATAATTATGATGTATTTTATTTCTTAAAATTCTAATTCTATAATCATCTCCAGTTCGTGAACTTGTTGCTTTTGTTACAACCAAACCATGTGTCCCAGAAAAAGACCTTTTAGAAGAATGAGAAATATCATTTCCTATAATATCTACATCTTCAGCATCTGAAACCCTTAAACCACCTCCAGGCATTTGAGTAATAGTATTGTTTAATATTTGAATATTTTTTATACCACTTAAATAAAAACCTCTAGTATCTACATAAGATGGTCTTGCTTGTTTTTTATCGTTAATTTTATAAAGTGTACCTGCATTCTCTGTTCCATCTGCACAATTAGCTACAACACAATCATCTTCATCTCTTTGACGAATTTGAGCTAAAGTTGGGTTGTAACGATCTATATCATCTGATGTATCTAGAGTTGTTCCATCTGCCAAATAATTTTCATTTAAAGACAAATTTAAATATGCAAATTGTAATTCGTTGGCTAATGATAAAGGAATACTTTCTACCTCACCTTTAATTACTAAATCTTTAAAAATTAAATATTTAGAATTCTGAACCCTTAAAATATTACTTCCATTTCCGTTTAATATTGTAGATGAATTATGTGCTCTAATTGTTATGTATTTCCCTGCCTCACCTTCAAAATTACTAAAAATTAAAGTGTTTTCTGAATTCCATAAGAAAGGAGCGTTAATTTGGCCAGAAGTAAAAGTATGTTTTATTTTGTTTGCTGTATCACTGTAATAACCATCATTTATAAATGTTCCCATTAAAATAATTTCGAATGCCACACCATCATTATCTATAAGAGAAGGTGCACTTGCATCTGCAGAAACTCTTTTAGGAACATTTGCTAATGTTTTAAATGGAGTTGTAGCAGTTAAACCATCATTAGAATCTGATCCAATTTCTTGACTTATGTAATATGCTGGACTTTGAGCATAAGTAACAACAGAAATTAATAATAAAATTAGGGTTTTAAAAGAAGAATTTTTATTCATGGTTATCTATAGTTTTAGATATATAAATAACAAATTTGTTTGCCATTTATAAATGGCAAAATTAATTATTATTTTTTAAAATTTATAAATTATAGTTACTTATGAAGTCTAAAAATTGTCTAAATAGGTTATAATAATTGACAATAATCAATAAAACAAAGTAGAAGTTAGTTTATTTCACTCTTATATTAAAAGCTTCTTTACCTTCAATTACTCCTTTTAAGTTATCATTTTCCACAACTTTACCAACTCCAGCTGGAGTTCCCGTAAAAATAATATCTCCTTTTTTTAATGTGAAGTATTGAGAAACATAAGAAATTAATTCATCTGTTTTCCATAGCATTGCTTTGGTATTTCCATCTTGTACAATTTCATCATTCTTGTACAGTTGAAATTTTAAGTTTTCAAAATCGAATTGTTCCTTCGGATAAAACTCTCCAACAACTGCACTTCCATCAAATGCTTTTGCTTTTTCCCAAGGCAAACCTTTCTCCTTACACTTTGCTTGAACATCTCTTGCTGTAAAGTCGATTCCTAAACCAATTTCATCATAATATTTATAAGCAAATTTTGCATCTATATGTTTTCCTACTTTATTAATCTTCACCAAAACTTCAACTTCGTAATGTACAACATCAGAAAAAGGTGGAATAAAAAATGGATTTTTTCTCGGTAAAATAGCCGAATCTGGTTTTAGAAAAACAACAGGATTATCTGGTTTTTCGTTCGCTAATTCTTCGATGTGTTTTGCGTAATTGCGCCCAATACAGATTATTTTCATAAAAATTACTCTCCTGCTTCTGGAAAAACAATAGCTCTATTTCCTGAAACAATTATTTGATTGTTTAAATGATTTTTAACAGCTCTTGCCAATACCAATTTTTCGATATCTGCACCAATTCTTTTTAAGGTTGTTGGCGTACTTTCATGAGTTACAGGTTTTACATCTTGCTCAATAATTGGACCTTCATCTAAATCTTCGGTAGCATAATGTGCAGTTGCTCCAATTAGCTTCACTCCTCTTTCATAGGCTTTTTTATAAGGATTTGCTCCTTGAAAAGCTGGTAAAAAAGAATGATGAATATTAATTATGCGTTCTGGATAATGGTTTATAAATTCTGATGACAAAATTTGCATATATCTTGCCATAATTACTAAATCAACCTTATTAGAATCTAATAATTTCGTAACTTGAGTTTCTTGCTCTTTCTTTGTTTCTTTTGTAACAGGTAAATAATAATAAGGAACATTAAACATCTCTGCAATATGCCTTAACTTATTATGATTACTGATAATCATTTTTACGTTACAATCTAACCTACCTTCTTTTGCACGTTCCAACAAATCATATAAATTATGACTTGTATGCGAAACCATAATGGCAACATTTTGTTTTTTATCTCCATAATTTACAGACCAATTAAACTGTAAAGGTGTTGCCAACTTTAAGAAATTCTTCTCTAAATCTTCTTTAGAGATAACAGTTCCTTCTGCATTTAAACGAACTCTCATAAAATAAGTGTCTTCTATAGAGTTAACGTATTGCTGACAACTTACAATATTGAATCCTTGCTCATAAAAAAAACTGGTTATTTTAGCTACCAAACCTTTTTGATCTGGACATTTTATTAAAAAAGTTACTATTTGTGATTTCATATAAGCCCCTTTTAATTTCCCCAAAAGGGAAAAACACTCTTGTGTTTAATTTATTCTCTTTAAATTAATTAACTATAAATTATTCCCACAGACTAAATACTGAATTACTAAAAACCGAGACTGCAAACTGAATACTTATTTACTGTTAACTGACTATGGTATCCATTTTTTAGGAAAATTAGGCTTTCTTTTTTCAAGAAAAGCATCTCTTCCTTCTTTTGCTTCATCTGTCATGTAAGCAAGTCTTGTTGCTTCACCAGCAAAAACTTGTTGCCCAACCATTCCATCGTCTGTTAAATTCATAGCGAATTTCAGCATTTTTATAGAGGTTGGCGATTTCTCTAAAATTTCTTGTGCCCATTCATAAGCAGTACTCTCTAATTCCTCATGAGGAATAACTGCATTTACCATTCCCATTTCATAAGCTTCTTGAGCTGAATAATTTCGTCCTAAAAAGAAAATTTCTCTTGCTCTTTTTTGCCCAACCATTTTTGCCAAATAAGCAGAACCATAACCACCATCAAAAGAAGTTACATCTGCATCTGTTTGTTTAAAAATCGCGTGTTCTTTAGAAGCTAACGTTAAATCGCAAACCACATGTAAAGAATGTCCTCCACCAACTGCCCAACCAGGAACAACTGCAATTACAGCTTTTGGCATAAAACGAATTAATCTTTGAACTTCTAAAATATTTAATCTGTGATAGCCATCTTCACCTACATAACCTTGGTGTCCTCTTGCTTTTTGATCTCCACCAGAACAGAAAGAGTAAATTCCGTCTTTTGAACTTGGTCCTTCAGCAGACAATAAAACCACACCAATATTTACATCTTCGCCAGCATCATAAAAAGCATCGTATAATTCTTTAGTAGTTTTTGGTCTAAAAGCATTTCTAACATTTGGTCTGTTAAAAGCTATTCTTGCAACACCATTACATTTTTATAAGTAATATCTTCATACTCTTTAACAGTTTTCCATTCGGGTTGTATCATATTTTTGTATTTTGGTCGTTCTAAAAGAGAACAAAACATTCTTGTTTACAAAAATAAACATTCTAAATGATGATTAAGAAATCACTTCCATTAATATTTTTACTTTTTTCGATTTGTACATTTTCACAGAAAATTATCAAAAAAACAATTGTGTCGGATTTTGTAGATTCGAAAAGAACCATACGAATATATTTACCTGAAGGTTATGATGAAACAAAAGAGAAAAATTATCCTTTAGCCATCGTTTTAGATGCTGAATATTTATTTGATGCTTATGTAGGAAACGCTGTATTATTTGCTTCAAAAGACAAAGCTCCAAAACAAATTGTTGTGGGAATTGAAATGGAAAAAACTCGAAAAATTGATACTTATTTCAATTTAAATGAAGAGAAATTAACAACTAATAACGAGAAGTTTTATCAGTTTATTAAAAACGAAGTTATTTTCGATATCGAAAGCAATTATAAAACTTCTCCTTTTATTTCTATTATTGGAGATGGAACTTCAGCAAGTTTAATTACAAATTTTTTAAGAGAAGGGAAGCCATTTATAAATTCTTATATATGTATAAATCCTACTTTTTCTGATTTTATTGGAAACAAACTGCAATCGTTTAATCTAGGAAGATATCAAAATGAAGATAATACCTTTTACTTTTACACGAATAATTCCAATTCTTTTTCTGATGAAAAACAAATAAAGATTGGAGAAGTACAAAGTGCTTTAACAGGATTAGAAATTAAAAACTTCAACGTAATTAACGACACCATAAATACCTCTAGTAGTATTTCTGCGATGTCAGAAGCAATTCCTAGAGCTTTAGATAAAACTTTCGAAATTTATTCTGCAATTTCTAAAGAAGAATTCGACACCAAAGTAAAAGACCTCTCTCCTATTGATGCAATTGCGTATTTAGAAAACAAATACTTGGAAATTGAATTTCTTTTTGGAACTAATTTAGGAATTAGAGAAAGAGATATTTATGCTGTTGAAAAAATTATTATCGAAAAAGAAAATGGAGATCAATTATTAAATTTTGGTAAAATGATTTTAAAATTATTTCCTACTTCTCCTCTTGGAGATTATTATTTAGGTAGATATTACGAAAAAGGAAACGATATTAGAAAAGCCTTAAAATATTACAAAATTGGATATGGAAAAATGGATCCAGCAGACCCAAATGCAGATGCTTTTTATGAAAACATCTTAAGAATTGGTGGAAGATAATTAGATTTTTTTCGTAGGAATTCTCCAAGTAAATCCTGCACCAATAAAAAGACCATTATTATCTCCAATAAGTGCATCTATTTGAAAGTTATTATTTAAAAGATAATACACTCCAGAATCGATATTAAATTGATAACTATTATTTAAGAAATTTCCAAAGGGCTCTAAAAAAACACCCATTTTCGAATTAATTACATAAGATAAATTAAATACGTAAATCCCGTTATTTAATCCGAAATTATTATCAAAATTAATTCCTAAATTAACAGTATAAGAAAGTTTTTCCGATAAAGAACTCGCTAAAATATAAGTTAATTGTGAATTGCTATTTGTTGCGCCAAAATCATGAGAAAATTGTAAAGTAGAAGCGTATTTACTATTAACATCAGATAGGTTATATCTTGCTCCTATTGAAAAAGAAGCAATTTCATTAGCAAATTTATTTCCTGATAAAATAATACCTGAGTTTAATTCAAGCTTTTCTGAAAGTCCATATCTAAAATAAGAATTTGGAAAAAACTCTGAATTATTTTCAGAGAAATCTATCCCAGCTTGAATTTGAAAAACGTTTTTACCAACAGTGTTTGATGACAAAGCTTGTCCTGGTCTGTCAGAAGACAAGGTTTCTGTAAATTGAGCATTTGCGATTGTTGCACTCAACAGTAAAATACATAAAAACAACTTTTTCACCTTTTTACTATTTTACCAATTCAATTCTATCTTCTTTTATTACGATTAGTTTTTGCTTGTATAAATTACCAACTGCTTTTTTAAATGCTTTTTTGCTCATTTTCATATGAAAACGAATAGAATCTGGCGAACTTTTGTCTGTCAACAACAAAAAACCTTCTCTACTATCTTTTAATTTGCTTAGTACTTTATCAACATCTGAATCTATAACATTTCTAAAACCTTGTGGACGAAGAGAAACATCTACTTTACCATCTTCACGAATTTGTTTTATGTAACCAACAACTTCCATGTTTTCTTCCAATTCTTGAAAAACTTCACTTCTAAAAAGTAAGCCATCAAATTCTTCATTAATCAAAACAGTGTAACCTAAACCAGTTTCAGTCTCAATAACTAAATTTACCTTATCTCCTTCTTTAAAATTATAATCGTGTTCTTGAAAATCATTATCATTTTCCTGCGAATTATTTTCAAACTCTTCAGAATTGTTTTCTTCTTCGTGTAAACTCATTATTTTATATATTTAAAATATTCCTTTAAAATTAAATCATTTTCTTCACTTGGTGTAAAGATTTCTAATATTTTTGGTTTTTCAGATGTTACGAAAAAACCTTGCAATCCTTTTTCTACACTTTCTTTTGAATGTGCTTTTACATATTCAAAATTATACATTTTAGCTAAATGTTCCGCAGTTAAATTATGTGGTGTTTCAAAATACTGGTGTGCATTTGTAGATCTTGGCCCAGGAATTATTTTAAAAATTCCACCACCAGAATTATTAATTAAAATAATTCTAAAATTCTTTGAAATGTTGTTATTCCAAAGTGCATTAGAATCATAGAAAAAACTTAAATCTCCTGTTATAAAAACAGTTGGGTTTTTATTTGCAAAAGCTGCACCAATTGCTGTACTTGTGCTTCCATCTATTCCACTTGTTCCTCTATTGCAAAAAACTGTAAATGAATCTTTTATTGTAAAAAGTTGCGCATATCTAATAATAGAACTGTTGCTAATTTGTAACTGACTATTATTTGGAATACTTTCTAAAATCTGCTCAAAAACAGAAAAATCGGAATATTTAATATTCTCGAAATAACTTGCATGTTTTTTTCTTCTTTCATCTCTAATAGCCAACCATTTTGGCTGATAGTTGCTTTTCGAAGGTGTTATAAAAGTATTAAAATGAGAAAAGAAATCTACTGGTTTTGTTTGAATAAATTCCGACAAACAGAAAAACGTATTTGTTGCTTTTCTTTCATCGATATTCCAGTGATGTTTTGGTGCATAATCTCTTAAAAAACGTTTGATCCTTTTCGAAACAATCATTCCTCCAAAAGTGATTAATATATCTGGTTGCAATTCTTTAAACTCAGCATCTTCCAAAGAAAAAATTAATTGATCTATAGAATCTATTGCTTTCTTATGATGTAAATTAGAAGTTGTTTCTGTTAAAATTAATACAGAATCATCTTCTGCATATAAATCCATTAATTTGTGTAAATCTTCATTTGGATAATTAACACCAACTAAAATCATTTTTTTATCTGAAGTATTCCAAATTCCGGCTAATTCTTCATAATTTATATGAGAATTATCCAATGAACTCATAGAAATATGTGGAAAGTGAAATTCTTCCATTTTTTCTACAGTCTCATACAAAGGCTCATCAAAAGGAACATTTACATGAACAGGACCTTGTTGTGAAATAGAAATTTGTAAAGCTTCGCCAATTAATTGTGCGTTTCTAGCTTTAAATTTCGGGTTTTCAATCAAGTTTGCAGAAAACAAAATATGATTCGCAAACACATTTTCCTGACGAATCGTTTGTCCATCACCAATATCAATTAAATGTTTTGGCCTGTCTGCAGAAATTACCACTAATGGAATATTGCTGTAAAAAGCTTCTGCAATTGCAGGATAATAATTTAACAAAGCAGAACCAGATGTACATAAAACTGCAACTGGTTTTCTGGTTTGTTGTGCGATTCCTAAAGCAAAAAAAGCAGCACAACGTTCGTCTACAACACTTAATGTCTTAATTTCTGGATGATTCGAAAAACCAACAGTTAAAGGAGCGTTTCGTGAACCTGGAGAAATTACAACAGTGCCAACATTAAATTGTTGACATGCAGAAATTACAAGTTGAGCGAGTTCTTTTTTGGGAAAAATGGCCTCTCCTAACCTCTCCAAAGGAGAGGAACTCTTGCTGGATTTCTGAGATGAATCTTTTGTACTATTTTTATTATGCAAAAGTTGTTTCGTTTTGCTAAAAGCTTCTAAACAAGTTTAGCCCTGATTGAAACGACATCCTTTTTGCTTTTTTGCAAAAAGATATAGTGGAAAGCAGGAAACAGCTTCTAATAATTAATTTTAAAATTTAGTTTAGTATTTTTTTAAAGCATGAGTGTTCCTTCCCTTTGGGAAGGTTAGGATGGGCTTATTAGTTCCCTTTCTTGTAATCTGCCAAAAACTTAGCCAAACCAATATCTGTTAAAGGGTGTTTTAACAAACCTTCAATTGCACTTAAAGGACCAGTCATAACATCTGCACCTAATTTTGCACAATCAATAACATGCATTGTGTGACGTACAGAAGCTGCTAAAATTTCAGTTTCGAAACCGTAATTATTATAAATCAAACGAATTTCTGCAATTAAGTTTAAACCATCAGTAGAAATATCATCTAAACGTCCAATAAATGGAGAAACATAAGTTGCACCTGCTTTTGCAGCCAATAAAGCTTGCCCAGCAGAAAACACTAAAGTTACGTTTGTTTTAATTCCTTTCGAAGAAAAATATTTACACGCTTTAATTCCGTCTTTTATCATTGGTAATTTTACCACAATTTGCGGATTCAAAGCAGCCAAAGCTTCACCTTCTTTAACCATACCTTCGAAATCTGTAGAAATTACTTCTGCAGAAACATCACCATCTACCAACTCACAAATTTCTTTGTAATGGTTAATAATATTTCCTTCGCCTGTAATTCCTTCTTTTGCCATTAAAGACGGATTCGTAGTTACACCATCTAAAATACCCAAAGCTTGCGCCTCTTTAATCTGTTCTAAATTTGCTGTGTCAATAAAAAATTTCATCTGTATATTTTTAGTTGTATTTATTCTTTAATTATTTGGGCGTTCCCAAAAATGGTCGGGCTTTACGCACTCGCTTCTCGCAAAAAAGCAAGAGAGCTCAAACAAATGCTTCAATCCCTAACGCAAAGATAGTTACTTGATTATAATATTATGAATTGATATAATAACAATTTATTACTACTTATAAACAAAAAACTAACGTTTTTCTTACAATTTATAATGATTCATTAATAATTTCTCAAACCAAGTATCTGGTAAAATTCGTTTTAAAACAATAGAAAATTTCTCTAAAAATCCACCCACTTTATAATGGATTTTCGGGTTCTTCGTATGTATAATTTTATAGACTTTTTCTGCCATTTCAATTGGGTTTTTCCCAGTATCTACGTGAGCATCCATCAAATCTAAATTGGCTTTATAGTTTTCCTTGTACACAGAATCGTCGAAAAGTGGTGTATGATATCTTCTGGAAATAATATCCGTTGCAAAATCTCCAGGTGCCACATTTACCAAATCGATTCCATATCTTTTTACTTCCATTCTTATGGCCTCTGTAACCAATTCTAAAGCTCCTTTAGATGAAGAATAAATTCCTCTAAATGGCAATCCCATATAACCAGCAATCGAAGTTGTATTTATAATTAGTCCGGATTTTTGCTTACGCATGTGAGGTAAAACCGTCTTAATAACATCAATAGCTCCAAAAAAATTGGTATTAAATGCGTTTCGCATTTCGTCTGTTGGTGTTTCTTCAATTGGACCAGTAACTCCAATTCCTGCATTATTTACGAGAATATCTATTTTACCTTCTAATTTTATAATAGAAGCAATTGCAGTTGTAATGGTTTCGATATTTAAAACATCTAAAGCAATTAATTTGAAGTTAAAGTCTTCAATATTTTTAGGATTTCTACTGGTTCCATAAACCTTATATCCTTTTTCAGATAAAAAAGTAGCAATTGCTTTTCCTATTCCAGAAGAAGCACCAGTAACTAAAACAACTTTAGACATATTAAGGTGTAAGATTCAATGTTTTAAGTTTGGCAAATATCTTAAAAGTAAATGAAGAAATCTAAATTTAGAGCACAAAAAATGGCAAGCTATCTACATCACACTGCTACAACCTAATACCTTTGCTGTGTTCCCACCCTGGAGGATTCAAAGGGAGCTAGTTGTGTAGGACTTGCCACTGCAAATTTACAACAGATTTTTATTTTAACAATTAAAAAAACCTTAAATTTTTTGTAACATTTTTAAATCTTTGAATACTAATTAATTGTTAAGGTAGTTTTAGAAAAAAAACTAAAAACTGAATGCTATTTCAACGAAATGAATATATTTGTATAACTAACTAAATCAGTAAAAAAATGGAAAATCAAGCAAGTAGTAAAAGTATTATTTTAAATTATGGATTATACTATGGAATAGTAGCTGTAGTTTTTAGTTTAATAATGTATGCGTTAGGACAACATTTAGAACAAAATTTAGCAACATCGCTAATTGGCTTTGTTATAATGATTGCTTTTATAGTATTGGCTACTAAGAAATTCAAATTCGAAAATGGTGGTTTTATGTCTTGGGGACAAGGTGTTAAAATTGGAATGGGTGTCGTTCTAATTGGAGTAATTATTTCTGCAATATATACTTATCTATTTACTACTTTTATTGAGCCTGATTTTAAAAATCAAATAATAGAAAAATCAATGGTTCAATGGCAAGATGCAGGTATGTCTTCAGATCAAATAGATATTTCTAAAAAAATGACGGAAGATTACTTTTATGTATCTCTATTTGGAGGAATGGTAATTGGTGGTTTAGTTTTAGGATTTATCTTTTCTGCAATTACTTCTGCAATAATGAAACATTCAGAAGAAGAAACATACTAAATCTTAAAGTTCGTTGTTCCATATTTAATAAAATAGTAACTTTGAACATTCAATTAAGAACTTTGAAACTTACATATGGAAATTTCGGTAGTAATACCACTTCTTAACGAAGAAGAATCTTTACAAGAATTACACGATTGGATTGCAAAAGTTATGCAATCCAATCGTTATTTATATGAAATTATTTTTATAGACGATGGTAGTACAGATACTTCATGGAAAGTTATCGAAAAACTATCGGAGAAAAACAACTCCGTAAAAGGAATTCGTTTTCAAAAAAACTACGGTAAATCGCAAGCTTTAGATGCAGGTTTCGAACTTGCACAAGGAGATGTAGTAATAACGATGGATGCAGATTTACAAGACAATCCAGAGGAAATTCCAGAATTATACGACCTTATCATAAAAGAAGATTTCGACCTTATTTCTGGTTGGAAAAAGAAACGTTATGATAATGTAATTACCAAAAATATTCCTTCGAAATTATTTAATGCTGCTGCTAGAAAAACTTCAGGCTTAAAATTACACGATTTTAATTGCGGATTAAAAGCCTATAAAAATGAAGTAATTAAAACCGTAAAAGTTAGTGGAGAAATGCACAGATACATTCCTGTTTTGGCAAAAAACGAAGGTTTTAACAAAATTGGAGAAAAAGTAGTGCAACATCAAGCTAGAAAATATGGTGTTACTAAATTTGGTATGGACCGCTTTGTAAATGGTTTTCTAGATTTAATTACCATTTCTTTTTTATCAAAATTTGGAAAAAGACCCATGCATTTCTTTGGTTTATGGGGAACTTTTATGTTCTTATTCGGAACCACAAGTGCATTTTATATTGGCGTTTTAAAATTATACAAACTATATAATGGTATTAAAACTATTTTAGTGACAGATAATCCTTGGTTTTATATTGCTCTTACTTCTATGATTTTAGGAACATTATTATTTTTAGCTGGTTTTATTGGTGAATTGATAATAAAGACTAAAAGCAACGAAAAACACTATTCAATAAAGGAAAAACTCAACTTCTAAAATGTATATTTGTATATTATTAGTAAAAATCAACTAAAATGAGCGAAATCTTAGACAAAGCAAAAAAGTGGTTATCTGCTACTTTCGATACTGAAACGCAACAAGAAATTCAACAATTAATAAAAACTGATTCTCCTGATTTGGCAGACAGATTCTATAAAGACATGGAATTTGGAACTGGTGGAATGCGTGGAATTATGGGTGCAGGAACTAACAGAATAAATAAATATACGTTAGGAAGAGCAACACAAGGTTTGTCTAATTATTTAATAGATAACGTACAAACAACCCAACTTAAGGTTGTTATTGCTTACGATTGTAGGCATAACAGTAAAAAGTTTGCAAAGATTGTTGCAGACGTTTTTTCCGCAAATAATATAAAAGTATTTCTTTTTGAAGATTTACGAGCAACTCCAGAATTGTCTTTTGCAGTTCGTCATTTAGGTTGCGATGCAGGTATTGTATTAACAGCTTCTCATAATCCGCCAGAATATAATGGTTATAAAGTATATTGGGAAGATGGTGGACAAATTGTTCCTCCACATGATAGTGGAATTATAAACAACGTAAATTCCTTAGATTTTTCTGAAATTAAGTTCGAAGCAAATGAAAATTTAATTGAAGTTATTGGCAAAGAAGTAGATGATGCTTTTATTGATGCTTCTGTAAAAAACGGAAAACTTTCTAATAAAATAGATCGTAAAAACTTAAAAATAGTATTTACATCTTTACATGGAACATCTATTGTTTCTGTACCAGATGCTTTAGAAAAAGCAGGTTATACAGATGTACATATTGTTGAAGAACAAAGAGCACCAAATGGAGATTTCCCAACAGTAAAGTCGCCAAATCCAGAAGAACCAGAAGCTTTAAAAATGGCAACTGATTTAGCAAATAAAATTGGAGCAGATATTGTTATTGGAACAGATCCAGATTGCGATAGATTAGGTGTAGCTGTAAGAGATTTAGATGGTAATATGAAATTGATGAATGGGAACCAAACCATGGTTGTTATGACTGAATTTCTATTAAGAAAATGGAAAGAAGAAGGTAAAATAAATGGAAAACAGTTTATAGGTTCTACGATTGTTTCTACAGAGTTAGTAAATGAATTAGCAGAAAATTTTAGTGTTGAAACAAAAGTTGGTTTAACTGGTTTTAAATGGATAGCTAAAATGGTTCGTGATTTTCCTGAACTTGACTTTATTGGTGGTGGAGAAGAAAGTTTCGGTTATATGGTTGGCGATTTTGTTCGAGATAAAGATGCTGTTACAGCAACACTTTTAGCTTGTGAAGTTGCTGCTTTGGCAAAACAAAATGGAAGTTCTTTTTATGAAGAATTATTAGCTATTTATGTTAGAAATAATTTCTACAAAGAACATTTGATTTCTATTACAAAAAAAGGGATGGATGGAGCTGCAGAAATTCAGCAAATGTTAAGCGATATGCGTAACAACCCTTTAACTGAAATTGATGGGGAGAAAATAGAAACACTTACTGATTACGATTCTTCTATTCAGAAAAATCTAATTACTGGAAAAGAAACAAAAATCGACTTACCAAAATCGAATGTTTTAATTTATCAAACAGAAAAAGGAACCAGAGTTGCTGCAAGACCAAGTGGAACAGAGCCTAAAATTAAATTTTATTTTAGTGTGAATACTTCTTTAGATACAAAAGAAAATGCAGAGAAAGTAGAAGCTGCATTGGATGCTAAAATTCAACGTATTATTAAAGAAATGAAATTGAATTAATGGGTTATTTTAAGGACATTTTAAAATATGAAAAAAAGTACAGAAAGTTTACTGTTTTAAACATTCTATTTAATATTCTGTATGCTATTTTTAATGTGCTTTCTGTTTTAGCTTTTATTCCTGTTTTAGGAATTCTTTTTGGAACAGATAAAAAAGTAACAAGCAAACCTACTTACGAAGGAATAACAAAAATAGGTTCGTTTTTAAAAGAAAATTTCAATCATTTTATTTCTCAAAAAATTGAAACTAATGGAGAAATAAACACGCTTTTTTTTATATGTCTATTAGCATTATCTTTATTTTTTCTTAAAAATTTATTTCGCTATTTAGCTTCTTATGTAATTACTTTTCTAAGAACTGGAGTCGTAAAAGATTTACGTGATAAATTATACCGTAAAATTATCGAATTACCAATTGCTTATTTTTCAGAGAAAAGAAAAGGAGACATTATTGCAAGAATGACTTCTGATGTGCAAGAAGTGGAAAATTCTATTTTAACTTCTATAGAAGTAATGGTAAGAGAGCCATTAACAGTTATAATTTCTATAAGTATTATGCTGTTTATGAGTGTGAAGTTAACACTTTTTGTATTTGTTTTATTACCTGTTTCTGGATTTATAATTTCTTCCATCAGTAAAAAATTAAAAGCAAATTCTGTAAAAGCTCAAAAAGAAACTGGAAATTTTTTATCATTTATCGAAGAAACTCTTACAGGTTTAAGAATTATAAAAGGATTTAATGCCGAAAACGTAATTGAAAAGAAGTTTAATAATTCTACAAGTAGTTTTAAGCAATTAATGACGAGTGTTTTTCACAGACAGTCGTTAGCATCTCCTATGAGTGAATTTTTAGGTTCTGCAACCATAATTGCTATTCTTTGGTATGGAGGAACAGAAGTTTTGTCTAAAACAAGTGCACTTCAACCAGATGAATTCATGGGATATATTGTATTGTTTTACACTGTTTTAAATCCGATTAAATTAATTACTACTACTTTTTACAACGTTCAAAAAGGAGAAGCATCAGCAGAAAGAATAATGCAAGTTTTAAATACTGAAAACAGTATAAAAGACAAACCAAATGCAATTGTAAAACAAGATTTTACAGATAAAATTGAGTTTAAAAATATTTCTTTTAAATACAAAGACGACTTTGTTTTAAGAGATTTTTCTTTAACTATTAATAAAGGAGAAACTGTTGCTTTGGTTGGGCAATCTGGAAGTGGAAAATCTACTCTAGCAAACTTAATTACTCGTTTTTACGATGTAAATAAAGGCGACGTTTTTATCGATGGCGAAAACATAAAAGACATCACTAAAAAATCGTTAAGAAATTTGATGGGAATTGTTTCTCAGGATTCAATTTTATTTAACGATACTATTGAAAATAATATTAAATTAGGTGCACAAAATGCAGATGAAGCACAAATTTTAGAAGCTTCCAAAATTGCAAATGCTTATGAGTTTATAAAAGATTTACCAGAACAATTCAACAATAATATTGGCGATAGTGGAAACACTATTTCTGGAGGACAAAAACAACGTTTATCTATTGCAAGAGCAGTTTTAAAGAACCCTCCTATTATGATTTTAGATGAAGCAACTTCAGCTTTAGATACAGAATCTGAACAATTAGTGCAAGTTGCGTTAGAAAAAATGATGCAAAACAGAACTTCTTTAGTAATTGCACACAGATTATCTACTATACAAAAAGCAGATAAAATTGTAGTAATGAAAAAAGGAAAAATTGTAGAACAAGGTAAACATGAAGAGTTATTGGCTGTAAAAGGTGAATATTATAAATTGGTTACGATGCAATCACTTGCATAATTTTAATCAATATCTTGGTGCGTTTTAAAACCTAACTTCTTAAAAATCATTTTTTTTGCAATATTAGGAATATCTCTATAAGCCAAGACAGACAAAACAGCTTGGTCTTGCCTATGATTTTCTCTACTACTGCCTTCTGGAGCAATGCAATCTTTGTTTTTAGCACAATCGCTCCAATTTTTAATTAGATTTCGAGCATTTAAATTATTGTAATCTGCGCAAACACAAGCTCCATTTAAATTGCGTTTTTTTAATAATTCTTTATCATTTAAAAGACCTAAACACTTTAAAGTTTTTGGGTGTGTCCAATCTGCAATAATTCCTTTAGAAAACGGAGAATAGAAACCATATAATTCAATGAGCTTTCTAATAGAATTTAAAGGTTTTATCACTTTATTACCTCCATCTAACCAACAAACGGATGTTTTAAATTCATTTAGAACATCGTTAATAATAACTGGTTTCCAAGCATATTCTCCTGCACTTATCTTAATATTAAAATAGGATGGATATTTTGAGTAATCGAACTCTCTAACATCAAATTCAGGAAATTTATTTTTTAAAATCTCATTTTCTTCAACAGTTAAACCTAAATCGTAAACAATTCTTTTAGTGTTTTTTTCGTGAATTTTTAAGCTCTCTAAAAGTTGTAGTAAACTTTTAAAATGAGAGCTATCTGAACCAGTGACAATTATCAAATCTTGTGAAAATGAATGAAATGATAATTGAGCTTGTAAAAAAAGACTTCTAATTTCAGTTAGTAATTTCATAATCTTTTAGCTATTCTCTTTTAAACCCAATTCCTTCCCTTTTTCAATCATAAAATCGTAACAAGCTTTGTGCTCATTTGGTATTTTACCATCCAATATTGCTTCTTTAATCGTTTCTTTTATTTGACCAATTTCTCTACATGGTTTTAAGTTAAAAGCTTTCATAATTTCTTCACCAGAAATTGGTGGCTGAAAATTACGGACTTTATCTCGTTCTTCTACCTCTTTAATTTTAGAGCGAACCAAATCGAAATTACTATGATATCTTTTAAATTTCTTCGGGTTTTTTGTGGTAATATCTGCTTCACAAAGTGTCATTAAAGAATCTATATCTTCTCCTGCATCAAATATTAAACGTCTTACTGCAGAATCTGTAACTTCAGTTGCCAATACAATTGGTCTAGAACTTAACAATACCATTTTCTGTACAAATTTCATTTTGTTATTCAATGGCATTTTTAAACGCTTAAATATTTTGTATACCATTTTAGAGCCTACAAATTCGTGTGCATGGAAAGTCCAACCTACTTTTTTACTGAATTTTTTAGTAGGCGCTTTTCCAATATCGTGCAATAAAGCCGCCCATCGTAACCAAACATTATCTGTATTTTCAGCAATATTATCAACTACTTCAAAAGTATGATAAAAATTATCTTTATGTTTTTGCCCCTCCACTTCCTCTACTCCTTTTAAAGCAACTATTTCAGGAAGAATTTGTGGCAACAAACCTGTTTCATGCAATAACAAAAAACCTATTGAAGGTATAGGAGAAGCCAATATTTTATTCAACTCATCTACAATTCGTTCTCGAGTAATTATTTTTAATCTATTAGAATTTTTAGAAATAGCGGCAAGTGAATGTTCTTCAATTTTAAAATGCAATTGTGTTGCAAAGCGAATGGCACGCATCATTCTTAAAGGATCGTCTGAATAGGTAATATCAGGATTTAAAGGTGTTCTAATAATCTTATCTTCTAAATCTTCAATTCCGTTAAATGGATCTAATAATTCTCCAAAATTAGCTTCATTTAAACTTAAAGCCAATGCATTTATGGTAAAATCTCGTCTATTTTGGTCGTCTTGTAAAGTTCCTTCAGTAACTTCAGGATTTCTACTTTCTTCTGAATACGATTCTTTTCTTGCGCCAACAAACTCAATTTCAACATCTTTAAAACGCAACATTGCTGTTCCATAGGTTTTAAAAACTTGTACTTTTGGTTTGTTTGGTAATAAGGAAGAAACTTTTAGAGCTAATTCAATTCCACTTCCAACAGCAACAACATCAATATCTTTTGCATTTCCTCTTTTCAACAGGAAATCACGTACAAAACCACCAATAACATAGCTTTCGATACCTAATTGTTTGGACGCCTTTGAGATGATTGTAAAAATTTCTGAAGATATTGCTTCTTTGTAATTCATAATTATTAAAAAGTGATGGCAAATTTATTGTTTATATTCCTTTAAACATAAAATTGATGAAAGAAAATTATAATAACATTTGTACTTTTGTTTTTATCTTTTAAAAAGATTTATTTATAATGATAATTGTAAGAATTCTTGGTGGTTTAGGAAATCAAATGTTTCAATACGCATATGCTAAAGCATTGGAACAAAAAGGATTTGACGTGAAATTAGACATTTCTGGTTTTAAAAATTACAAACTTCATGGTGGTTATCATTTAAACAACTATAAAATAGATTTAAAATACGCTTCTAACTTTTCAAATTTTCTATCGAAAATCAACTTTTTTCAATATAAAAAAGAGAAAAACTTATTATTTGACGCCTCTTTAAAGTCTTTAAAAGGAAACGAATATGTAAAAGGATATTTCCAAACAGAGAAATATTTTAAAGAAATAAGAACTATTTTATTAGAACAATTTACAATTGCTGCAGAACTTTCTACAACAACCAAAAAATATAAGAAACAGATTTTGGGGTCTCATATAAGTTGTTCTTTACATATTCGAAGAGGAGATTATGTTTCCGACAAAAAAGCAAATACCATTCATGGAACTTGTAGTTTGGAATATTATAAAGAGGCTATTGAGTTGATAAAAACAGAAAACAAAGGCGTGCAATTTTTTATATTTTCTGATGATATTTCTTGGACGAAAGAAAATTTATCTTTAGAAAATGCTATTTATATCGATCATAAAACAATTCCTCACGAAGACATGTATTTAATGAGTCTTTGCAACCATAATATTACCGCTAACAGTAGTTTTTCTTGGTGGGGAGCTTGGTTGAATAAAAATAAAAGTAAAACCATAATTGCACCAAAACAGTGGTTTGTTAATAAAGAAAATGAAATTGCTTGCGAAAATTGGATAAAAATATGAGTTCATACAAAGTATATTATATCAATTTAGACAAAAGTTTGGAGCGCAGGAATTTTATGGAAAATCAATTTAAAAAATTGAATATTCCATTAACAAGAATGCCTGCAGTTTATGGAAAAGAATTGCCACAAGACTTTCTGAAAAAAGCAAAGAATCAACATAATCTCTTAACACATTATCCATATTTAAATGATGGCGAAATCGGTTTAACAAAAACATATTTCGATTTGTGGAAAATAATTGCTAAACAAAAAGAAGATTTTGCATTGGTTTTAGAAGATGATGCTTTATTAACTGAAGATTTTTTTACGGATTTAAATTCGCTTTTAAAATCAATTTCTGAAAATACTTTTTTAGATATATCTGGGAGAAAAGGTTTTTTTAAGATGAAATCAGATTTATTAACAAGTACTTTTTTAATTCCTTCATTACAAACAACAGGACAAATTATTGGTAAAAAAGCAGCAACAACACTTTCTAAAAATCTAACAACTTATTATTCTCCCATTGATGTTTTAAAGCAAGATGTTTTTAAACACAAAACACCTGTTTTAACAACTAATAAAAGGTATGTAAGTAGTAATGATAAAAATGTTGGTGGAACTACGATTCAGCAAAAGAAAATGCCAAAATTCAAGAAAATGTTCCGAGAAATTATTCGTCCTTTTTGGCAATTAATTACTTTAGTTACCTATAAAACATATAGATTTATTGGTAATTATGCTTTTTACAAAAGCAATTAACTCTCTTTAATTCCTTTATTTAAAAGCCACAATTTTATATATCTGGTTAGCACAGAATATGCTAAGGTTTTTGCTAAAATAAGACCAGCAAATCCATCTAAAAAACCTAGTCTAATTATATAATGAATAAAAAATCTGGCTGGTGGTTTTACCAAAATATGAAACAAACCAACTTTTTTGCCTTGTTTATGTAAATCTTTCGCTTTTAAAGAAGCATAATGATGAATTTTAGCAATAAAATGGTCGTAACTTCTGTACCCAAAATGGTCTATTTTGTACTTAAAAAAACCTAGTTCTCCTGTTGTTTTAATCGTTTCGTGAACAACTCCAACATATTTGCAATGATCTTTTAAAAATAAACGAACTACTTTATCTCTTTGCCAACCACAATAATTTATTTTTTCGCCAGCAAAATAAAAAGTTCTGCGAACATAAAAACCAACAAAACCATTTGGATTTTGCACAGCTTCTAAAATTTCTTTTTCAACTTTTGGAGTTACTCTCTCATCAGCATCTAAAAGATAAATCCAAGAATGGGAAGCTTGCTCTATTGCAAAGTTTTTTTGAGAAGAAAAATCATCAAACTTTCGCTTGATGATTTTTACATTGTATTTTTCTGCTATTTCTACAGTTTTATCTGTACTAAAAGAATCTATAACTATAATTTCATCAGCAAAACTAACAGATTTTATTGCATCTGCTATATGAATTTCTTCATTTAGTGTTGGTATAATTGCCGATATTTTTGTCATAGCATTTTAACTCTTAAACTGCAACGTCATATTCACGTAAAGCATCGTTTAAAGAGGTTTTCTTATTTGTACTTTCTTTTCTTTTTCCAATAATTAATGCACAAGGAACGTTAAATTCTCCAGCTGCAAATTTCTTTGTATAACTTCCTGGAATTACTACAGATCTTGCAGGAACTCTACCTTTCATTTCCACAGGTTCGTCTCCAGTTACATCTATAATTTTAGTGCTCATTGTCAACACAACATTTGCGCCTAAAACAGCTTCCTTCTCTACTCTTACACCTTCCACAACAATACATCTAGAACCAATAAAAGCGCCATCTTCTATAATTACTGGAGCCGCTTGTAATGGTTCCAAAACACCACCAATTCCTACTCCACCAGATAAATGTACATTTTTACCAATTTGTGCACAAGAACCAACAGTTGCCCAAGTATCTACCATGGTTCCTTCATCTACATAAGCACCAATATTTACATAACTTGGCATAAGAATAGTTCCAGCAGAAATATAAGCTCCATGTCTTGCAACTGCATTTGGCACAACTCTAATTCCTCTTTCGGCAAAATTTCTTTTTAGTGGAATTTTATCGTGATATTCGAAGATACCAGCTTCTAAAGTTTCCATTTTTTGAATTGGAAAATACAAAACAACTGCTTTTTTAACCCATTCGTTTACTTGCCAACCATCAGTTGTTGGTTCTGCAACTCTTAATTCTCCTTTATCCAATAAATCGACTACTTTTCTAATGGTATCTATTGTGTTTTGTTCTTTTAACAAATCTCGATTTTCCCAAGCCGATTCTATAATTTCTCTAATTTCTTTCATGGTAATAAATTAATTTCTGCAAATATAAATCTATCTGTAAAAACTGAAAGCGAAGATACATTTTTTAAACAGATATTTCTGCTTTGTTTAAAAAACGTATTTTTGCATCAAAAATTATAAATGTCAAGAATTTTAGCCATAGATTTTGGAAAAATACGAACAGGAATAGCAGTTACAGACGAGATGCAAATTATCGCTTCTGGTTTAACTACGGTTAATACTTCCGAATTAATTCCGTTTCTTAAAGACTATGTTAAACAAGAAAAAGTAAGTCTTTTTCTTGTTGGAGAACCAAAACAAATGGACAATTCCGAAAGTGAAAGCGAAGCCTTAATTCTTCCTTTTTTAAAAAAACTGACACAACAAATCCCTACAATTCCAGTAACAAGAGTAGATGAACGTTTTACTTCTAAAATGGCTTTTCAAACAATGATTGATAGTGGAATGAAGAAAAAACAACGCAGAAATAAAGCTTTAGTAGACGAAATTAGTGCAACCATAATATTGCAATCGTATTTATACAGCAAATAAATGTGTAATTGGGTAATTTTAACTTAAAAAAGCTAGAGAATAATTAAGAGCAGATTTTTAACATGTTTAATTTAAAATTTTGAAACTCTAAATAAACAATTCAAAATTCGTAATTAATTATTCTAAGTTGTACTTTTGCATTCTTTAAAAAAATAAGAAAATGATTTTACCAATTGTTGCTTACGGAGATCCTGTTTTAAGAAAAGTAGCTGTAGATATAGAACCAGATTATAAAGATTTAAACAAATTAATCTCCAATATGAAGGAAACTATGTACAATGCTTCTGGTGTTGGTTTAGCAGCTCCACAAATTGGAAAAGCGATTCGTTTATTTATTATTGATGCCTCGCCTTTTGCAGAAGATGAAGATTTATCTGAAAAAGATAGAGAAACATTAAAAAACTTTAATAGAGTTTTTATTAATGCGCAAATTTTAGAAGAAGAAGGAGACGAATGGGCATTTAACGAAGGTTGTTTAAGTATTCCTGATGTTAGAGAAGATGTTTTTCGTCAACCAAAAATAACCATTGAATATCAAGATGAAGAATTTAAAATGCATACAGAAACCCTAGAAGGTTTGGCTGCAAGAGTTTTTCAGCATGAATACGATCATATTGAAGGAATTTTGTTTACAGACAAACTTTCTTCACTAAAGAAAAGAATTATAAAAAAGAAATTAGACAACATTTCTAAAGGAAAAATTAACGCAGAATATAGAATGCGTTTTCCGAATATCAAAAAAGGTAAATAGTCTTTTTAAGACCTAAAAATATACACATGGAATTTAATAAAATTATCTCTGTTACTGCTAAACCAGGTTTATACCAAGTAGTTTCTCAATCTAAAAATGCAATTATTGTAGAATCGTTAACAGACAAAAAACGTTTGGCAGTTAATGCAACACAAAATGTTAGTTTGTTAGAAAATATTGCAATTTATACTTTCGAAGAAGACAAACCTTTGTTAGAAGTTTTTAAAGCAATGTTCGAAAAAACAGAAGGAAAAGAAGCAATTTCTCACAAAGAAAGTAGTAAAAAACTAGAAGCTTTTTTTGCAGAAGTTTTACCTGATTATGATGATGAGAGAGTGTATACTTCAAATATTAAAAAAGTAATTCAGTGGTTTAACTTATTAGTAAAATCTGGAATGGATTTTTCTAAAATTGAAGCAACTTCTGCTGAAGCAAATTCTGAAACAACTTCAGAAGATAGTGAGTAGTTTTTAGTCTCAGTTTACAGTGTTAATAGAAGTTTAGAGTTTTAAATTCAGTTTACAAAAAAATGGTAGGCTAAAATTTTAGAAATCTTATTTTTAGTTTTTGAGCCTTTATTAATAAACTTTGCGACTTTGCATCTTTGCGTTAGAAAAACACCAATCATGAATACAAGAAAACAGCAATTAGCCGCATTCAATCGTTTGTTAGATATTATGGACGAGCTTCGTGAGCAATGTCCTTGGGATAAAAAACAAACTTTAGAAAGCCTACGTCACTTAACTATTGAAGAAACGTATGAATTAGCGGATGCTATTCTCGATAATGATTTACAAGAGATTAAAAAAGAATTAGGCGATGTATTATTACACATTGTATTTTATGCAAAAATTGGAAGTGAGAAAAAAGCTTTTGATATTGCTGATGTAGCCAATTCAATTTGCGATAAATTAGTTTCCAGACACCCACATATTTATGGAGATGTAAAAGTTGAAAATGAGGAAGATGTAAAACGCAACTGGGAGCAATTAAAACTAAAAGAAGGCAAAGTATCTGTTTTAGAAGGTGTTCCTAAAAGTTTGCCAGCAGTTGTAAAAGCAAGCAGGATTCAAGAAAAAGTAGCTGGAGTAGGTTTCGATTGGGAAAAACCTGAACAAGTTTGGGAAAAAGTACAAGAAGAACTTGGCGAATTAAACGAAGAAATTAAAGCAGGAAATAAAGAAAATACCGAAAAAGAATTCGGAGATGTTTTATTTTCCATGATAAACTACGCTCGTTTTATAGATGTTAACCCAGAAAATGCTTTAGAAAAAACAAATAAAAAGTTTATCAACCGTTTTCAATACTTAGAAAAAGCGGCAAAAAAAGAAGGAAAAAACCTATCTGATATGTCTTTAAATGAGATGGATATATACTGGGAAAGATCAAAAGAATTCTTTAAATAATTTCATCTTAGTATTTTTTACTTAATTCTAAATAAAAATTCTATTTCATTTCCTAAAATTTAGTTTTCATAGAATATCTACATTTATATTTTTTGGTACAAAATCATCAAAAAAGGGTCTTTTTTCGTTAATCTTTACTTTACGACTTTCCATAGTTTGTAACTACATATTTTTTGCAGTAAGTTAGCTTATATTTTTAAAAATATTTAATCATAAAATATTTTTGTCTTTTAGATATATATAAATCAATCCTAACAAATGAACACCAAAAAATCAAACTTTCACTTATTAAAATTACTTACAATTAGCTTTTTACTATTCTTAACTGCTTGTAAAAAAACAGAAAATACAGAAGATTACAATTCACTTAAACTTTGGTACAAACAACCAGCACTTGCCAGTGCAGTAGATAGTCCTAATGGATGGAAAGACGACCCAGAATGGCTAAAATCTTTACCTTTAGGAAATGGTGCTTTAGGTGCAATGGTTTTTGGAGATGTTAATAAAGAACGTATTCAATTAAATGAAGAAAGCATGTGGTCTGGAAGCCCAAATAACGATGACAATCCTGCCGCTTTTCCAGCTCAAGCTGAAATAAGAAAACTACTTTTTGAAGGTAAATATAAAGAAGCTACTTTATTAACACAACAAACTCAAGTTTGCGTAGGTCATGGGAGTGGTCATGGAAATGGAGCAGAAGTTCCTTTTGGTTGTTTTCAAACCATGGGAGATTTATGGATCGATTTTAATAAAAATAGCGATTATGAGGATTATAATCGTGAATTAGATTTAGATGATGCTGTAGTTAGAGTAAGTTATAAACAAGATGGTGTAAACTATAAAAGAGAAATTTTTGTTAGTGAACCAGATCAGGTAATGGTTGTAAAATTAACTGCAGATACCCCTGGTAAAATCTCGTTTAAAAGTACAATGTCGAGACCAGAAAAATTTGAAACTTCTGCAAATGGAGACCAATTAATTATGAAAGGAGCTCTTTCTGATGGAAAAGGTGGAACAAATTTAGAGTATTTAACACGTTTATCTGCAGTAAATAAAAATGGTTCTATTAAATACGAAGGCAAAAATTTAATCGTAGAAAACGCAGATGAAGTTACTTTATTTTTAACTGCTTCTACAGATTATCTATTAGAATTCCCTACTTACAAAGGAAGAGATTATAAAAATATTACAGAAACAAATTTACAAAAAGCTAAGAAAACTAGCTACAAAGAGCTTTTAAAAAGACATAAAAACGAATATCAAAAATATTATAAAAGAGTCGATTTTAAAATAACTTCTAGTGCCTTAGACACAATACCTACAGACGTTCGACTTAAAAATGTAAGAGCAAAGAAAGAAGATTTACGTATGGTGGAACTGTTATTCCAATATGGTAGATATTTATTAATTTCTTCTTCGAGGCCTGGAACTTTACCTGCAAATTTACAAGGAATTTGGGCCAATAAAATTCAAACTCCTTGGAATGGAGATTTTCATACAGATGTTAATATTCAGATGAATTATTGGTTGGCAGAAAGCACCAATTTAGGGGAAATGCATTTGCCTTTATTCGATTTAATGGAAACTTTAAAAGACGCAGGAAAAAGTACAGCAAAAATACATTATAATGCAGATGGTTGGGTTTTACACCCAATTACAAATGCCTGGGGTTTTACTGCTCCTGGAGAAGAATCTAGTTGGGGAATGCATTTAGGTGGTGGTGCTTGGTTAACTACACACCTTATGGAACATTATTATTATACTTTAGATAAAAAATTCTTAGAAGAAAGGTTTCCTATTTTAAAAACTTCCACTCAGTTTTATTTAGATTGGTTAATTCCAGACCCTAAAACTGGTGAATTAATCTCTGGACCTTCTGTTTCTCCAGAAAACAGTTTCTTAGCACCAGATGGTAGTAATAGTAAAATTTGTATGGCACCATCTCACGACCAACAAGTTATTTGGCAACTTTTTAAAAATTACATAGATGCTTCTGAAGCTTTGGGTATTAATGACGAATTACTACAAAAAGTAAAAAAAGCACAGCAAAATTTAGCACAAACACAAATTGGTTCAGATGGACGTTTAATGGAATGGCAAGAAGAGTTTAAAGAATTAGAACCTGGCCATAGACATATATCGCATTTATTTGCTTTACATCCAGGTTATCAAATTGATGTTGTTAAAACCCCAGTATATGCAGAAGCTGCTAGAAAATCTTTAGATTATAGAATTGAAAATGGTGGTGGACATACTGGCTGGAGTGCAGCATGGTTAATTAACCAATATGCAAGGTTAGGAGATGGAGAAAACGCAAATAAAAGTTTAAAAACAGTATTATCAAAAAGTACAAGTCCAAATTTATTTGGTTTACACCCTCCTTTTCAGATGGATGCGAATTTCGGAACATCATCTGGAATTGCAGAAATGTTATTACAGAGTCAGTCTGGCGAAATTAGATTATTGCCAGCGTTACCAAATGACTGGAAAGATGGTTATGTAAAAGGATTAAGTGCTAGAGGTGGTTTTGTTGTTGACCTTAGTTGGAAAGTAGGAAAATTAGAAAGTGTACGTGTATTTTCTAAAAATGGAGGTGCTTGTATCTTAGAACATAATGGAAAGCAAATTTCTATAGAAACTGAAGCTGGTTTAGAGTATTTCCCTTTGAAAGATGGAAAAAATTTCGGAGCTTAATAACGATTTTGAATATCATTTATCTTATATAAAATTAATTTTATGAGAACGCTTTTTGCATCTTTTATAATTACCCTTTTTCTGATGAGTTGCAACTCTTCATCAGAAATTAAAATAATTAATGTGAATGATTTTGGAATTCAACCAAACACAAAAGAAAGCATTACTTCAAAAATTAATAAAATTATTGAAGGTTTAGATAACGAACCTGTAACCATTGTTTTCCCAAAAGGAAGATATGATTTTTACCCAGATTCAACGTATTTTAAACCTTATTTTGAAACAAACACGTATGATATCAATCCAAAAAGATTGGCAATATTTATTCAGAATAAAAAGAATATAACGATTGATGCTAATCATTCGGATTTTGTTTATCATGGACATATACAGCCTTTTACTATTGATAATTCAGAAAATATAGAAATCAAAAATTTAACCATTGACTGGGATCAACCTTTAACTGCAGAAGCAAAAGTTTTAGAAGCAGATTCCGAACATCTTTTAGTAGAAATTGATACAGTTCAATTCCCTCATAAAGTCTTAAAAGATAAAGTTGTTTTTAGTGCGGACGATTGGAAAGCAAATTGGAGATTGTCTGGAGGTTCTTGGTTAATAGAATATGATAAAAACCATATTATACCTGCGTTTACTGGAGATCATGGAACTGTAAATGGAAAATTAAAAGAGGTTGTATATTCTAAAGTTGGTACAAATAAATTGTTAATGAAAGGGGAATTTACAAAAACACCTGCTGTTGGTAATTATTTAATAATGAGACATAGTGATCGCGATCACGCAGGAATTTTCTTATTTCATAGTAAAAATTTAAAGTTAGAAAATATTGATGTGTACCATACTTCTGGCTTAGGAATTCTTTCTCAGTATTGCGAAAATATTACCATGAAAAAGGTTAATATGATTCCGAATCCAAAGAAAAACAGATATTTAAGTGGACATGATGATGGTTTGCACTTTATGGGTTGTAAAGGAGATATTATTGTGGATAATTGTGATGCGCAAGGTTTAATGGACGATGCAATAAACATTCATGGAACTTATGTACCCGTTTTAGAAAGAGTAAATGACACCGTTTTAAAATGTAGTTATGCACATGATATGAGTTTAGGTTTAATTTGGGCAAAAGAAAATGATAAAGTGAGTTTCGTGAATAAGAAAAACATGATTTCATTAGGAACAAGCGTTGTAAAAAGTTTTACTCAAATTGATGAAAAAACATTTACGGTTGAGTTTAAAAATAAAATCCCAGAAGAGCTATCGAAAGATTTTTCTCTGGAAAACATGAGCTGGACACCAACTGCGACTATTACAAATTGTTTTATTGGAAGCAACAGAGCCAGAGGTTATTTAATTTCGACACCTAAAAAAGTGGTGATTGAGAACAACATTTTTGAAACTAGTGGTTCTGCGATTCTTATTGCTGGTGATGCAAATTATTGGTACGAAAGTGGTGCTGTAACAGATATTACCATTCGAAATAACGAATTTAAATACCCTTGTAATTCTTCTGCTTATCAGTTTTGCAAGGCAATTATTAGTATTTACCCAGAAATTCCTGAGGCAGATGCGAACCAACCTTATCATAATAATATTACCATTGAAAATAACAGTTTTAATCCTTCAGATTATCCTATTTTATTTGCAAAATCTGTAGATGGCTTACAATTTAACAACAACAAAATCACAAGAAGTTATGCCTATACACCTTGGCATTCTCAAAAACAAAACTTCTTTTTAGATGCTTGTAAAAATGTAGAAATAAGTGGTAATACTGTTGATAAAAACCTATTAGGAAAAAACATCATATTAAAAAACATGTCTAGCAAAGAACTAGATTTAAAAAATAAAGAATTTAGTTTAGAGCTGTTTAAAGAAGTGAAAAATAATTTAAAATAGTTGATAAAGAGTGGTTACAATTACACCTTTCGAATCTTTTAAAACTGTTGATAGTAATTGCTCTTCTTCTTTCACTTTTAAATTAAAAGGTGGCATTAAAATGTTTAAACCACTTTGTTTTTTCAATCGAATTCCTTGTCCAGAAATAATATCTTTATTAGGAATAAAATCGGCATTTGGTAAATGCTCTGTTAAAATAATGTATTTAAAATTAGAAAATTTTGTTAGTATTCTTGAGACTTCTCCATTAGATAAATGTTGTAAAACTTGTCTCAATATTATACAGTCTCCAGAAGGTAATTTATCTTTTGAGATATCTAAACAATGGAATTCTAAGTTTTCTGCATTAAATTTTACTTTATTTCGATGGATTAAGTTTTCAACAATATCTATCGCAAAATATTTTTTAGAAAATTGCACCAATTCTTTACCAACATTAAAATCGCCACAACCTAAGTCGCAAATAATAAGTTTTTTTTCAAATGATTTTAAAAACGATTTTACAACAGTAATATATGGAGCTAAAATTGCAGAATTATGAGAACCATCTCCAGAATAAAAATCGGTATTATTATCGCCCCAAAGTTTCATTTCATAAACTTGTTCCATCGCATTTTTAGTAGGCCAAGGTTTCTTTAATTTTTTATTTTTATTACTATTATTCATTAAAATTAACACTATTTCAATATAAAAACAAACTTACAAACTATATAATTTTAAACCTATGAAATCCACATTTTACATTTTTATCAGTTTAACACTACTCCTACTTTTCTCATGTACAAAAGAAGATAACAGCCGAAATCCAAAATATCGTTTATTGTACGACCAACCAGCAGGAGACGACTGGATGAAAGCACTTCCTTTTGGAAATGGAAGATTAGGAGGAATGGTTTTTGGAGGAGTCGAAAATGAAAGAATAATGTTGAATGAAAGTAGTATTTGGAGCGGTTGGTACAGAGAAGATAATGACAGAAAAGGCACGTACAAATCTTTAGAAAAATTAAGAGGAATTCTAAGAGAAGGAAAAACTGATGGAGTTAATGAATTAATGATGGACAGTATTTTTACAGATAAAGGATATGGAAGGCCAGATTTTGGACAATATCAATCGTTTTGTGATGTATTAATTAATTTAGACAATCATAAAGGTGAATTAAAAAATTACCAACGAGATATAGATATGTCTAAAGGAACAGCAGTTGTAACTTATGAAATCGATAATATAAAATATCGTAGAGAATATTTTTCGAGCTATCCAGATCAAGTAATTGTTATGAAACTATCAACAGATAGTGATGCTGGTTTAAGTGGTTCAATTGGGCTAAGTTCTTTGCATAAAAAAAGCAATGTAAAAGCAAATGAAAACAAATTAATTTTTAATGGTGAAGTAGACACGAAAAGTAAAGAAAATAAAGGTTTAGAATTTGAGGCACAATTAATTACAATACCTAATGGCGGTTCTATTAAAAGTAAAAATGAAAAATTATGGATAGAAAATTCTAAATCAGTTACTATAATTGTTGCTGGTGCTACCAATTACCAAATGACGTATCCTAATTATTATGGTACTTCTGCATCAATAAAAAATAATAAAACTTTAAAAGCAATTGCTGGCAAAGATTTTAAAGAATTAAAAGAGAGACATTTTAAAGATTTTTCGAACCTATTTTCTAGAGTAGATTTAGATTTAGGACAAGATACTACTTACTTAAATATGCCAATAAATAAGCGTTTGGTTAAATATAGAAAAAATAAAGAAGACAGACATTTAGAAACTTTATTATTCCAATATGGTCGTTACTTATTAATAAGTTCTTCACGACCTGGAGGTTTACCTGCAAATTTGCAAGGTTTATGGAACAATTCTAATACACCACCTTGGAATAGCGATTATCATTTGAATATTAATTTAGAAATGAATTATTGGCCAGCAGAAGTTACTAATTTATCTGAATGTAGTTTACCACTAATCGAATGGACAGACGATTTAAGAAAAGCAGGTGAAAAAACAGCAAAAACCCATTTTAATACAGAAGGTTGGGTAACAACACATACTTCTAATGTTTGGGGTTTTTCTGCTATGGGTCCTGCAAGAGGTATACATATGTTTGAGCCACAAAGTGCAGCTTGGATTTCTTTAAATATTTACGAACACTTCGCATTTACCAACGATGTAGAATTTTTAAAAGAAAAAGGATGGCCTATTTTAAAAGGTGCTGCTCAATTTTGGTTGGAAAATCTACAAGAATATCCAGGTGGAATATTAGTTTCTTCACCAACTTATTCTCCAGAACATGGCCCACTTACAAAAGGTGCTTATTACGACCAACAAGTAATTTGGGAATTATTTACAGATATTATAAATGTTCGTGAGCATCTACCTGAAGAAAAAGAGTTTATAAATAAAGTTACGGAAGCTAGAGACAGACTTTGGCCACTTAAAATTGGTAAATTCGGTCAATTAGCAGAATGGATGGATAACGAAATTATTGAAGAAGATAGCTCCTTAGCAACGTATGTTCCTAATAACAAGCACCGTCATTTATCTCATTTAGTTGGTTTGTACCCAGGATCGCAAATTACAGTTGAAGAAACTCCTGAATTGGCAGAAGCAGCAAAAACCTCTCTAAATTATAGAGGAGACAGTGGAACTGGTTGGAGCAAAGCTTGGAAAATAAATTGTTGGGCAAGATTAAATGATGGAGATCGTGCTTGGAAAATGGCAAGTGAACATTTGGCTAAAAACATGTATGACAATCTTTTAGACATTTGCCCTCCTTTTCAAATTGATGGAAATTTCGGGTACACATCTGGGATTGCAGAAATGTTAATACAATCGCATAATGGAACCATTAAATTATTACCTGCTTTGCCAAAAGCATGGAATAAAGGAAGTGTAAAAGGGTTAAAAGCTAGAGGTGGATTTGTATGTGATATCACTTGGAATAATGGAACAATTACAGAAGCTGTTATTAGATCTGAAAAAGGTGGTAAAATTCCTGTTGTTTATGGAACAGAAAAATTTGTTGTGGATGTAGAAGCTGGTGGAGAATATACTTATCAAAGCAAATAAAATATTGTAACATATTCAATTACCCAACGTCTAATTTACATAGACATTTAAAATTATTATAAAATGAATAAAAAAACAAGTTTCGTAGTTGGGTTATTATCCGGTTTTATAGGTCTTTTAATTTTAACAATACTATTATTAGTGGTCTTTGCAAATCTTACAATAAAATAAACTATGGATAAAAAATCATTTTGGAAAGGTTTCGCTGTTGGTGGAGTCTTATTAATAGCAACACTTACAATTTTATATTTTAAAGTATTTGTACAGCCAGATGTTTCTTTACAACAAGTTGAAGTAGAAAAATTAGATGGAACAAAAACTGAACTAGCACAATATTTAGGAAAACCTTTAGTCGTAAATTATTGGGCAACTTGGTGCCGACCTTGTATTAAAGAATTTCCTTATTTCGAAAAAGTAAAGCAAGAATTAGGAGATGACGTAAATTTTATAATGATTTCAGATGAATCTTTGGAAAAAATAAATAATTTTAAAACGAATAATCCTTATACTTTTAATTTTCTAAGAAGTAAAAAAAGCTTGGGAGATTACGATATTATATTACGACCAACCACTTATTTTTACGATGCAAAAGGCAATTTAATTACAAAACATACTGCAAGTTTAGATGTTGCCAAGATTAAGGAATTAATAGGGAAGATTAAGTAATTAAAATTTAATAGAATCCCCAAGTCTTTGTTATTGCAATGTCTTGGGTATTTTTTTTTTGTGTACACCAAAACATCGAATAGTTGCGAATAATTTAGTTTGTTTCTAAATCTTAAAAAATATAACTTCGCTAACTCCTGATATAAATCATTAAAACGATATCATATCAATATGAAGTTGTAGCCAATTAAAAAAACTGAACTAATTAATGAAAAATGAAATTGAAAATATAACTTTTTCGCGTTTTGTAAAACAAAAAATTCCTTTTGATTTTGTTACAATACAAGAATTATATGAAACAATTTCAGGAAGTAAATTTGATTTATCTAAACCTCATAGAATTGAATTTCATGCTCTAATAATAATTTTAGAAGGAGAAAGCAAACACTTTGTAGATTTTAAAGAAGAAGTTTTATCTTCTGGAACAATTTTACCAATAGCAAAAGGGCAAATTCATTCGTTTAATAAAGAAGTAAACGTAAAAGGTTACGTAATTGGATTTGAAGAAAGTTTTATTACGCAGAATATTAATGAAAAAAACTTATTCCATTTTTTACAAATTTATAATACTTCAAATATTCAAATAGCAAAAAAAAGTATTGATACTTTAAAACCTATTTTACAATTAATAGGAAACTTACATAAAGATATAGACAATAATTTAAAGTCAGAAATTATTCATTCTACTTTTATGACTTTACTCTTTCAAATCAAAAGATTGGCATGTAATGAACATGTTTTTTTTGATAGTGAAAGATTAAAAAATTTCTATCTATTTAAAGAATTAATTATTAAACACTATAGTGAAATACATAATGCAAAAGATTATGCGAAAAGATTAAATGTATCCTACAATTATCTAAATGAAATAAGTAAAGAGATTACAAATAAAACAGCTAAAGGTTTTATTGACAGCTGGTTATTGTTAGAAATAAAACGAAATATTTTAGAAAAAAAATACACTTCTCAAGAAATTTCTTTTAAAATGGGATTTAAAGAACCATCTAACTTTATTCGATTTTTTAAAAAACACACTCAACTAACCCCACTTCAATTTCAAGATAAACTTTAAAAAAATAACTCGATTAGATATTGACTATCTAAAAAAAGAGATTGATAATCCATTCAGCCATATCACTGTCGACATTTGTATTAAATAATAAATGATATAAATTAAAAATAAAGACATGATAGAACAATCAGAAAAAACATTAAAACAAGCAGGTGAAAATTTAATAAAAGCAGGAACAACTTTTGATATAGAACAACTAGATTTAATTTACCATAAAAACCTTAAAGTTTTTATGGTTGACACTAATGGTCAAAGTAACATGTTAGACAAAAATTCCGTTTTAACAATGTTTCAATCAAAACGAGATAATGGAGATGCTCATTTAAATAATTGGGCTGAGTATAGTAATATCGATTTAAATGGCGATTTAGGCCATATAATTGTTGTGCGAAAAGTCAACTTAACAGGTATTGAACAAAAGTTTGTATTTAGTCTTGAATTGGTATGGGAAGAAAATCGTTGGCAAGTAACTAGAGAAGTTGCTGTTATGCAACCTGAAAATTAGTAGATAAATGATAGCCTAAAGTCATCTAAAAAATGACATGAAAACTGGCTACAACAAAGTATATAAAAAATAGCAGTTAAGAGCTTAACCTAAAGTTAGGCTCTTTTCTATTATATTTGTTTTAAAACTGAAAATTAGTCTATATAAATCTGCCACTTTTCATATACAAACCGTTAGCGAAAAACAAAAAAGCCTCCTTTTTTCAAAAAAAAGGAGGCTTTTCAATTCAAAATAAAAAAGTAAAAAGTTACACTAATTTCTTAGCATTTTTTACTTTCTGCTTTGTAAGCGCGATATCAATTACTTGTTTCATATCCGAAACATAATGGAACGTAAGTCCTTTTAAATAACTTTCAGTAATTTCTAAAATATCTTTTCTGTTGTCTTCACACAGAATAATTTCCTTGATATTTGCTCTTTTTGCTGCTAATATTTTTTCTTTAATTCCACCAACTGGCAATACTTTTCCTCGTAAAGTAATTTCGCCAGTCATTGCTAACTTGTTTTTTACTTTTCGTTGCGTGTAAGAAGAAACCAAAGAGGTTAACATGGTAATACCTGCACTTGGGCCGTCTTTTGGTGTTGCGCCTTCAGGAACGTGAATATGGACATTGTACTTCTCCATAATTTCTGGTTTTATACCAAATTCTTCTGCATTAGATTTTATGTATTGCAAAGCAATTGTTGCAGATTCTTTCATTACATTTCCTAAATTACCAGTAATAGAAAGTGTTCCTTTACCTTTCGATAAAATAGATTCTATAAATAAAATATCTCCACCAACGCTAGTCCACGCTAATCCAGTAACCACACCTGCTACTCCATTATTTTCGTATTTGTCTCTATTTCTTGGAGTTCCCAAGATTTTTTCGACATCTTCGCTTGTAATTGCAATGTTATATTCTTCTTCTAAAGCAATCGATTTTGCAGCAAAACGCACCACTTTCGCTACTTTCTTTTCCAAACCACGAACTCCAGATTCTCTTGTATAGCCTTCAACAATTTGTTCTAATTGTTTTTTACCCAACTTTAAATGCTCTGTTGTTAAACCATGTTCTTTTAATTGCTTTGGTAACAAATGTCTTTTCGCGATTTCTACTTTTTCTTCAATTGTATAACCAGTTACATTTATAATTTCCATTCTATCACGCAAAGCCCAAGGAATTTGCCCTAAATTGTTTGCTGTGGCAATAAAAAGGATTTTCGATAAATCGTAACCAACCTCTAAATAATTGTCGTAAAAAGATTCGTTTTGTTCTGGATCCAACACTTCTAACATCGCAGAAGATGGGTCTCCTTGATGACTTTGCCCTAATTTATCAATTTCATCTAACACAAAAACAGGATTCGAGCTTTCGGCTTTTTTCAAATTCTGAATTAAACGTCCAGGCATCGCTCCAATATAAGTTTTTCTATGCCCTCTAATTTCTGCTTCGTCTCGCAAACCACCCAAAGACATACGAACGTATTTTCTTCCTAAAGCTTCTGCAACCGATTTTCCTAACGAAGTTTTACCAACTCCTGGAGGTCCATACAAACATAAAATAGGAGATTTCATATCGTTTCTCAACTTTAAAACCGCCAAATGTTCTATAATTCTGTCTTTTACTTTGTCTAAACCAAAATGATCTCTATTTAAGATTTTTGTTGCTCTTTTTAAATCGAATTTATCAATTGTGTATTCGCCCCAAGGCAATTCTAATAAGAGCTCTAAATAACTTCTTTGAACACCATATTCCGCCATTTGCGGATTCATTCTCTTTAATCGACCTAATTCTTTTTCAAACGTTTTCTCAACCTCTTTTGTCCATTTTTTAGCTTTCCCTTTTTTACGCATTTCTTCCAACTCTTGGTCGTTAGAAACACCACCCAATTCTTCTTGAATGGTTTTTAATTGCTGGTGTAAATAATACTCTTTCTGTTGTTGGTCTAAATCTTCTCTTGTTTTAGACTGAATATCATTTCGTAATTTTAATTTCTGAAGTTCTTTGTTCAGGTTTGTAAGTGTTAACAATGCACGTTCTTTTAGATTGTCTTTTTCTAAAATTACTTGTTTTTGCATCACACTTAAATCCATATTCGAAGAAATAAAATTCACCAAAAAAGAACTCGATTTTATATTTTTTATCGCAAAAGATGCTTCTGAAGGCAACATCGGGTTTTCCTTAATTACCTCTAATGCTTGTTCTTTTATCGATTCTATTATTGCTTCAAACTCTTTTTCATCTGTAATAATTTTATCTTCTACAGCTTCTTTTACAGTCGCTTTTAAATACGGTTTATCTTGTATAAGTGTATCTATTTCGAAACGTTTTTTACCCTGTATAATAACAGTTGTATTTCCATCTGGCATTTTTAAAACACGTAAAATCTGTGCTACAACTCCTGTTGTATGGATATCTTTTAAACCAGGTTCTTCTATTTCTTCATTCTTTTGTGCAACAACTCCAATAACTTTATCGCCTTTGTTTGCATCTTTTATCAACTGAATAGATTGGTCTCTACCAGCTGTAATAGGAATTACAACACCTGGAAATAAAACCGTATTTCTTAAAGGTAATATTGGTAGAATTTCTGGTACACTTTCGTTATTAATAATCTCTTCATCTTCTGGCGTCATTAAAGGAATTAACTCAGAATCTTCATTTAGCATGCTATGAAGCGACATATTGTCTAATCTCATTACTTTTGGTTTGCTCATCTTCTTTATATCTGTCATACTGACATTGATTGATTTTCAACAAATAATCAATATCAAATTTATTTTTATTAAAAAACTGATAATCAGAAATTTAATTATAAAACTTCTTCTTATCTATAATTATTAAGTCAATTGTTATGCCAATATTTATCTTTCAAAGGAATACTTCTGCATCGCAAAACGACTTTATAAATATTAAACACCCCTAAAATGAATGTTATAAAAGATAAACTTCCTAAAATCTTATAAAATCTTATATTTGTTTGAATTCTAAAAATAATATTAAATGCTTTTAGTTTACATATTTCTTGGTTTAGCAGGCGTAATTTTATTATTAATTTCGATTAAGGGAAAAAATAAACGTTATACTAATCTTGTAAATTTCCTATTAACAACAATTGCTACTCTAATTGGTGTAATTATGGCAATAAATGTGAGTGTTAATAATGAAATGAAAAAAGAAAAGGAAGATTTGGTAAAGATTTTAGAATCTGGTGTTTATGTGGTTGAAAAAGTTTCGAAATATGTAGAAAGTACAGATTCTAAAAACACTGATTACAAACAAATCGCCTCTGACCTTACTAAAGCTAAAAATACTAAAGAGAAAGATTCTTTAAAAAATTTAATGTCTTATCAAATAGAAAATGTAAAACCAAATAAACAAAACCATTTTCTTGATTCTATTAAAAAAAGAATAGACAGCTTAAAAATTGTATTCAAAAAAAATACAATAAAACCTGTAGATACCGAAAATGAAAACAATATAGGTGCTATTATATTAGGCGATATGAAATTACCTTTTCCAGATTATATTGGTGCTTTACTAAACAACCCAGATTTTTTAAAGGGTTTAAGTAAAAAAAGCTTGTTAACACTTAATGAAGATTATATTAATTTACAACGTACTTATGAATTTACGAAAGAGTCTGATGGCGAGACACTATTTTATATGATGGCATTAGATAAAGTTAAAAGAACACTACAAATAGAAACCGCATTTCAAGAGGAAAGAATTACTGAAAAACAATTATATAAAAAATTTAATTTGGCTGAGAAAATAAATTCATCTGAATTAATATATAAACATTTACAAAGTAAAAACAAGCCAAAAAAAAACGCTATTCCTTTGGATGAATAATTTTTTTTAAAAATTAAATTTTCTTCAAGATCATCTAAAATATTACCTAAAAATAAAAAGTTTACTTTTATTTCCAGAAAAGTGTCACAAGTTAAAGATAGTTTTGTCTTTAACATAGAAACGTTTTATTGGAAGCTAATCAACCACATATAACCAACCTTATAGAACGCTGCAAAAAGTCGGATAAAAACGCGCAATTAGAAATTTACAAAGCTTATTACAAGGCAATGTACAATGTTTCTTTTCGTATTTTAAAAGATGAATTTGAAGCAGAAGATATAATGCAAGAAGCCTTTTTAACGGTCTTCACAAAAATGCATACCTATAAAGGAGAAGTTACATTTGGGGCGTGGTTAAAGAGAATTGTAATCAATAAAAGTTTAACTCAGTTAAAGAAAAATTCTAGATATAAAGAGGTGAAAATGGAAGTAATTCCTAATGATGATGTTGTGCAGGAGGAAGTAATGGAATACTCTGGTTTAAAAGTAAACACCGTTTTAAATTGTTTGCAAGGTTTAAAAGAAAATTACAGATTGGTATTAAATTTGCATTTAATTGAAGGTTATGATTATGAAGAAATTGCACAAATATTAAATTATACCAACGAAAATGTAAGAACAACAGTTTCGAGAGCAAAGAAAAAATTAAAGCAAGTTTTACTTGCAGAGAATATACAAACACAAGCATATGGAAGATAAATTACATCAATTTTTTTCTGAAAATAATTTTGATTTACAAGAACCACATTCTGGACATTTAGAACGGTTTGAACGTAAATTAAATCGACCAAACAAGAAAGCAAAAACTTCTTGGAAATGGTTAAGTGTTGCTGCTTCTGTGGTTTTAGTTTTAGGTTTTTGGTTAGGAAGCAACCATCAGAAAAAACAAATGGATTTAGCAGATGTTTCTCCTAAAATGGAGGAAGTTCAAAATTATTTTGTTTCTACCATTAACCAAGAAATAAAAACTTTAGAACTAAATAGAAGTTTAGACACCGAATCTATAATAGAAAGTGCCTTAGAAGAATTGGAAGAATTGGAAGATAATTACAAGCTTTTTGTACAAGAACTTACTAAAAACGGAAAACATAGACGCATTATAGCTGCAATGATTAAAAATTATCAAAGACGTTTAGACATTCTAGAACGTACTTTAAAACAAATCGATAAAATTAAAAATTCTAATAATTTTAATAATGAAATCTATATATAAAATTACATTTTTATTGCTCTTACTTCCACTCATTTCTTTTGCAAATGATAACGATAAGAAGCACGAAAAATCGAAAACAATTACAAAAAAATATACCGTAAATTCTAATGCATTAGTAGCCTTAGATAACAAATATGGTGATTTAAACATAACTACTTGGGATAAAAATCGAGTTGAAATTGAAGTGAAAATTACAGTAAAAGGAGATGATTTAGAGGATGTAGAACAAAAATTAAATTCTATAAATATAGAATTTAATGCTAGTAATTCTAAAGTAAGTGCACAAACAGTTTTTGGCGAAAAGAAAAGCAATTGGTCTTGGTGGAAAAGAAGCAAAAATGTAAACTACAAGATTAATTACATTGTAAAAATGCCCAAAACAAACAGTGTAGATTTAGACAACGATTATGGTAGTATTTACTTAGGAAATATTTCTGGATCTGCAGCAATTAATTGCGATTATGGTAAAATAGTTGTGGGCGAATTAACTTCTAATAAAAATGATATTAATTTAGACTACTGCTCTACTTCTACTATTTCTTATATGAAAAACGGAGATGTAAATATCGATTATTCTAAGTTATCTATTGATAATTCTCAAAACATTAGAGCAAATGCAGATTATTCAACATTAAAGTTTGACAAAGCTGGAACTGTCGATTTTAATGCTGATTATGGTTCTATAACCATAAACGAAGCTGATAATATTAATGGAAATTCCGATTATGTAAGTTTGCGTTTTGGAACTGTTAGAAAAAATTTAACAATAGATACAGAATATGGTTCGCTTACAGTAAAAAATTTGGCAAAAAATTTCGAAAAAGTAGATGTTTCTGGACAATATACAGGTATTAAAATTTATGTAGAACCAAAAATTTCTTTCAATTTTGAAATTGATTTACAATATGGAAGTTTCAAAAGAAATAACGATAACATAGAACTTTTTAAAAGCAACTCTAAATCCACAAAAAAATATTACGAAGGGAAATATGGAAAAGGAAATCCAAGTGGAAATTTAAAAATAAATTCTCAGTATGGAAGTGTTAGAATTGAAGAAAACTAAATAAAACAACTACCTAATTTTATAAATCATGAACAATAAAATAATTTTTACCTGTCTAATTTTTGCCATTTCATTTTCTATGAATGCCCAAAATTGGTGGGGAAATAATAAGAAAATAAAAGGAAATGGAAAAGTGGTAACTGTAAATAGAACCACAACCGATTTCGATGGAGTATCTGCTGGCGGTTCTTTTGATGTACAACTAATAAAAGGTAAAGAAGGAAACATTAAAATTGAAGGAGAAGAAAACATAATACCTTATATAGAAACAGAAGTGAAAGGAAATACTTTAAAAGTAAGCTATAAGAACAACACCAATATTAGAACCACAAAAAGGCTAACTGTAACCATTTTTTATAATGATATTGAAAGTGTTGGTTTGGGTGGTTCTGGAAATATTTCTTGTAAAGAAAAAATTGAAGCTAAGAATTTTAATGTAAGCTTAGGAGGTTCTGGAAAAATAGATTTACATATTAATGCCCGAGAAATTAGAGCTTCTATTGGTGGTTCTGGAGATATCGATTTAAAAGGAAATACTACAGAATTTACTTGTTCAATTGCAGGTTCTGGAAGCATAAGAGCTTTCGAATTAAAAACTGATGAAGTAAAAGCAACTGTAGCAGGTTCTGGAAGCATTAAAACAACTGTAAAATCTAAAATTAATGCAAAAATCGTAGGTTCTGGAAGTCTTTATTATAAAGGAAACCCAAGCCATATAGACACAAAGTCTGTGGGTTCTGGAAGTGTAATTGATAGGAATTAGATTTTAGACTTTTAGGCAAATTTAAAAAGCGTAAAAATGATTTTCATTCTTACGCTTTTTTATTTCTTTATTCTTGTCTCTTAAATCAAAAAAACTAGTAATTTCTATATTCCTTCGTAATCTCAAAAACATGATCTAAAATTCGTTGATCTTTATCATCGAAATCTAAATTTTTACGTTTCATTACTGCAGATGCAACTTCCGATACTTTTTTCATTTGAAATGTTGTAAAACCTGCAGCTCCTCCCCAACTAAAAGAAGGTATAAAATTTCTTGGAAATCCGCTTCCAAAAAGATTTGTACTTACACCAACAACAGTTCCAGTATTAAACATGGTATTAATACCACATTTGGAGTGATCTCCCATCATTAAACCACAAAATTGCAAACCTGTTTTTGCAAAACCTCCAGTTTCATATTTCCATAAACGAACTTCTGCATAATTATTTTTAAGATTCGAATTGTTTGTATCTGCACCTAAATTACACCATTCTCCTAAAACGGAATTCCCTAGATAACCATCATGTCCTTTACTTGTAAAACCAAATAAAACAGAATTATTTATTTCCCCTCCAACTTTACAAAAAGGGCCAAGTGTAGTATCTCCGTAAATTTTGGTTCCCATTTTTACAACAGCATTTTCGCTCATAGAAAATGGACCTCTAATGGAAGAATTTTCCATAATTAAAGCATCTTTACCAATATAAATGGGGCCTTTAGATGCATTTAAAGAAGAAAAAATAATCTCTGCTCCTTCTTCAATAAAAATATTTTCTTTATTTATTACTTGAACTCCTTCTGGAATTGGTTGTGAGGTTCTATCTTTTGTAATTAAATCGAAATCTTCTTGAATCGCTTTTCCGTTTAAAGAAAAAATATCCCAATTTTCTTTAATTTGAATTAAATCCTCTTCGAATTCAATTTGAGTATATTCATCAAAATTTACTTCCTCTTGAGAATCGGAAGTAAAAAATGCAATTACATCTTCACCTTTAAAAATGGCTTCGTTTTTAGATAAATTCTTAACTTTTTCTATTAGAGAATTTGTTGGGCAAAAAGAAGCATTAATTAAAATATTTTCTTCCATTTCTACCATTGGAAATTTCTCTTCCAAATATTCTTCAGTAATTGTTGTAGTAGTTAAACCTAAGTGCTTTTCCCATTTTTCTCTAATGGTTAAAATTCCAATTCTAATTTCTGCAACAGGTCTTGTGTAGGTAAAAGGTAAAAGCGAATTTCTAACATCGCCATCAAATAAAATATAATTCATTATAGAATTTTTTTTGCAAATATATAAGAATGCTTGTAATTAGTGAAGAAAAATTTATGCTATATCAATTTAACAATATCGACTAAATACATCTGTGAACATATAAACAACATTTACAAAAAGACGAAATACATATTAAAACACTCTCCAAATATTAAAACCTAAAAAGATTTCTCCCTTGGACCATTCTCCAGTAGAATTCGCTAAATATCCTGCCTCATTCATTAATCTAGAATTAGAAAGATGTAGTTGAAAAACGTGTCCCCCAGTTTCAATATCAACCCCTAAAGAAAGTGGGTTTCTAAAATTCGAATTTTCGGCTCTATTAAAATGAGCATGATACTCTAAGTTAATTGTTATTCGCTTACTAACTTTATATCTCGAACCAAAACCAAGTAAAAATTGCGAATTATTTTGTGTGTCTTCTTCTACAAAGTTCTGATGTAAATAAATAGGCGCAATTTGAAGTGAGAGATTATTATTAATTTTTCTAGAAATTAACAATTCCATTGCATATGAGAAACGATCTTTATTTTCTATTAAAGGATAATTAACTTCTTTTAAACCTGTGTTATATTCTATAGAGTTAAAGCCTACAATATTAAAAGGAAATCCATCTTTCTCTTGTTGAAAAAGCCTATATTTTATATGACCATCATACGTTTTATTAAAGGAGCTCCTAGAAATTCCAGCAGTTAACCATTCAGAAAATCCATATATAAAACTAAAACGAATATTAGAATTATCTAACCCAAACAAATCATCTATACCCGATTTTATAGAACCAAATCTATGAGAAATCATAAAATAAAAATCCTCTTTTGCAGCCAACTTTGTAGACTCCATATTTATAATTTTTATTCCTTTAAAAACAGAAGATACTTTTGTATCGTCAATTAAATCGTTATCTAATTCTTCTAATAAATCTTCTTGAGCAAAAGTTATAAAACTAAAGAAAAATAATGCTATTATGGAAAAGTTGATGTTTTTCATGTGGAAATTTACTAAAAAAAGTCAACCATCTAAAAATGATTGACTTTTGTTTGAATATAAAATAAAATTAATTTTTGATAAATTGTTTTGACCCAACTTTATTATCGGAAGTTATTTTAAGCGTATAAATTCCTTTATTTAAATTAGTTACATCTACATTTTTATCCTTAGAAGTAATTTTTTTCGATAAAATCATTCGCCCAACAACATCAAAAAACTCTACTTTTCCATTAAAATTTTCAGCTGGTAATTGAATATTTAACATTGTCGAAGAAGGATTAGGAAACATTTCAAAATTTAAACGTTTCGCTTCAGGTATTCCTAAAACATTTATAGTATTTGTAGAAGTTAAAACAGTTTGGTCCGAGCTATCAAAAGCACTTCCATTACCATTTGCTGCATTTACTGCTGCATAAAATTTTATTTGTCCTTCGTCAGTCGCAGGAGAATTCCAAGTAAAAGTCCAAGATTTATTATTTGGGCTGTTATGAGTTATCGATGTATTTCCTGCATTTATAGTTCTTGTAGTACTTCCAGGAGTAAAAGTTCCTATTTTAGAATTATTGCTTTCCTTTTCTGCTGTTAATTGAAAACCATGTGCTGGCGCAGAAGAATTTGCAGTTACAGTTATTGTATATGCTGTATTAGTATCGTAACCAGTTGCAGGAATATTAGTAGAAATAGCTGCAGAAGCACCAAAATTACCTCCATTATGGCAAGAGATACAAGAACCTCCATCACCAGGAGAACCTGTAGAAGTTGCATTTACTTTTCCTCCAGCATTAGACATTAAAACTAAAGCTATAAAAGGGATTGACAGTAAAAAGATTTTAAAAATGTAGTTTTTTTTCATATTTTCTATTATTTAGTTAGTAATTGTTGTTTGATCTATTTTAGGGTTTTCCAATAATTCATCATATCCAATACTTCTTCCTTTTACAGTAATTTTTTTTCCAATAAAAATGGCCTTAATAACCAAACTATCTGTGTAAAAAATTACTTTATCGTCCATCATAAAATTATCGGATTCTATCTCTGTTACTGTACCAGTTAACTCAATAGTTTTATCTAAAAATTTTTTAGTCGCAATTTTTGGGCTTTCCTTATAATTTTTATAAAAATTTTCTACATTTAATTTATAGTGTGCATTTTCATTAGAAATGTTCCTATGATTTTTATACATGTAATTATAGCCAAAAAAAACGACTACAAGTAAAACTAATAATGCTATTGATAAATATTTATGTTTCATTTACTTAGCAATTTAATGTTTTTTTAACAATAAAATTGGTACTATTTATTTTTTATTACCTTAACAAATTAAATAATAATTTTTTATGAAACTAATTTACACACTTTTTATAATTCTTTTAGCCTTTTCTAATTGCTCAAATTCCAGTACAGAAGACCTAATAGAACCAGAAAAACCAACGGATACAAGTATAACATACAATAAAGATGTTAAAAAAATTATAGACCAAAGTTGTGCTACTAGTGGCTGCCATAATACTAGTGGAAATTCTGGTGGATTAATTTTAGAAAATTTTAATCAAGTAAAAACTGCTGTACTAAATCGAGGTTTAATTAATAGAATGGAAAGCTCTTCTGCTCCAATGCCAGCATCTGGAAACCTTCCACAAACAACTATAAATATTATTAAAAATTGGCAACAACAAGGTTTTATAGAATAAATTATGCAAAAAAATATTTTAATTTTAATCGTTTTTTTTATATCATTTTCTTTTTTTTCGCAGGATAAATATTATACAAAATCTGGAGAAATAACTTTTGAATCTTCTGTGCCTTCTTTTGAAGAAGTTAAAGCTGAAAATACTAAAGTAACTGCCATTTTAAAAAATAATGGAGAAATTGCAGTATTGGCATTAACTAAAGGTTTTCGTTTTAAAATATCTCTTATGGAAGAGCATTTTAACGAAAATTATATAGAATCAGATAAATTTCCTAAAGCAAAGTTTACAGGGGAAATTATAAATTTTGATGCTAATTCCATCAATATCGATAATAATTATCAAATTAAAGGTAATATAACTTTACATGGAATTGAGCATGAAGTTATAATTAAAGCAAACATAAAAAAGAGTGCAAACGTTATAACATTAGTATCCAATTTTAAATTAAAACCAGAAGATTTTAATATTAAAATTCCGAACATTGTTAGAAAAAAAATTGCACAAGAGGTAGATGTTTATCTTAATTTTCAGCTCTTAAAAAAATAAATACTCTTTTATTTTAAATAAAATCTACTTAAAAATACTAAATTATAATTGTATTTTTGAGTATGAAAAAAATTATAGGAATTTTACTAACTGTTGTAATTTTAATTACGTTATTATATTACGCCTTTATTTATAACATTACTTTTAGTGAAGGTGTTCGTTCTGGCGAATTAATTAAAATAAGCAAAAAAGGTATTATAGTAAAAACTTGGGAAGGAGAAATTAGTCAAGGTATTTCAGGAGCACAAATTTTTGCTTTTTCAGTAGAAGACAAAAACGAAAATGTAGTCGAAAACTTAAAAAAATATCAAGGACGATATGTAAAACTAACCTATATAGAAAGATATGCCACATTTTTCTGGTTAGGTGACACCAAGTATTTTATTACAAAAGTAGAAGAAGATCAATCTCCACATTTTAGAAGAAATTAAACGATGAAAAAGAAATTTAAACATATTAAAGAATCTCAATTAACCATTACTGAGTTAATGTTACCTTCTCATTCTAATTTTAGTGGAAAAATTCATGGTGGACATATTTTAAACCTAATGGATCAAATTGCGTTTGCATGTGCTTCGAAACATTCCGAAAATTATTGTGTAACTGCTTCTGTAAACAAGGTAGATTTTCTAAATCCGATTGAAGTTGGTGAATTAGTAACCTTAAAAGCCTCCATAAATTATACTGGAAGAACTTCTATGGTTGTAGGTTTACGAGTAGAATCGGAAAATATTAGGACTGGCGAAAAGAAACATTGTAACTCTTCTTATTTTACAATGGTTGCCAAAGATGAAGCTGGAAAAAGCGCACCAATCCCTGGAATTATTTTAACTACTAAAGATGAAATAAGACGTTTTGCAAGATCTATTACAAGACAAAATGAAGGTAGACACAGAACATCTCGTTTTAGTAGTAAAATTTTTAAAACGGACGCTTATATTCATTTATTAGAGGAAAGTAATTCTAAAATTGAGTTGAAATAATTATTTTTAAAAATTAGCTATTACTTTCAAATATAAGTATATGTTACTTTTTAAATCATTCTTATAATTTTAATTATAGACACTAAAAAAACATAATACATTCAAAGCAAACATATTGGCTTAAATAAATCTTGTATAATAATTTCAAATATTTTATTTTTAACAAAAAATTAATATTTGTTATGAAATTAATATTTGCAACAATCTTTCTTACGCTTTGTATTGCACATAAAACCAATTCTCAAATAGTTATTATCGAAGCTACATTACAATCTCCTTGTGCTTCACTGAAAATAAAAAATCCTTATATTGAGGAATTGAATATTTTTCCAAATCCTACAAATGGAAAAATCTCTATAAAAGGTATAAATAAGTCACTAACTTCTCAAGTAAAAATTTATGATGTTAAAGGTTCTTTAGTATTCACTAAAAAAATTAGCTACAACAATATTTTAGATGTAAGTAGACTTAATAATGGTTTTTATTTTTTGAAGTATGAAAACTCAGAAAAAAAAGTTACAAAAAAATTAATCATCCAAAAGTAAAAATAGACTTATGAAAAAAAGAAATCTTTTACTTAATTTAGTTTTACTAATAAGTTGCTTTAATATATTGTCACAGGATGTTATAACTTGTACAAATGACACAATAAAACTTAAAACAAAGAATTACAAATACGGCATTATAGAGTGGGAACAATCTATAGATGGAAAAAATTGGCAAAAAATAAAAGGTGAATTTGACACAACTTTTATTTTTAAACCTATAAAGACATCCTATTACAGAGCAGTAAATAAACTGCCAAATTGCGCCCCAATATACTCTTCAAAAACTTTGGTTCAAAGACCTCCTGTTGCAAATGCTGGTAGTGATAGAGCTATTAATGATAATTTTTTATTCTTATCTGGAAATACAGAAGCCAACAGTAAGGGGAATTGGACTGTATTAGATGGAACAAATGGAACTTTTGACGATAAAACAAATGCCGAAACAAAATTTACAGGAGAAAGTGGGAATTATAAACTATTATGGAAGTTAGAAAACTCTTGCGGTTTTAGTACAGATACAGTTTCAGTAGAAATTTTAGAAAACACCTACTATGATAAAATCGTTATTGTAGATGAAACCGATAAAATTTTATCTTCCCAAAATGAAATTGAAAATGGAAATTATACAATAGAATTTAATGACCCTGTTCCAGAAATAGATACAGAAACAATTTTAATTGGAACTACCGGTAATGGCTATTTAAGAAAAGTATCTTCAGTAACAAAAACAGATAATACTTTTACAATGACAACGACTTTGGGGAAATTAGAAGATATTTTAATTAAAGGTGGTTTTGATTTAAGTAAAATATTAAGCTTAGATGCTATTACTAAAAAATCTAAAACAAGTTTTAAACAACTAAGAACACTTCCTACTCGAAAAGATATTCTATCAAAAAAAGAATTAAAATCTGGAATTCATTATTTTTTAATTGATGAGGAAGTTAAAAGTTTAAATAATAATGTCAGGAAGAAAGCCTCAAAAGAAACTGATAAAAAAACTGTTTTAGATTTTACATTAGGTGGAGATTTGGTAGACAAAGATGGTATAAAAATAAATCTGAAAGGCAATTTAAATTTTACTCCAAATTTACGAACTGAATTTAATGAAGATATTTTCAGACCAGATTTCTCACTTCTTTTAGAAAACTCTAAACTAAAAAATACATTTACTTTTAGTTTAACTGGAGACTATGAATCTAATACGCTAAATAATTTTAATTTATTTAGTTATACAAAAGTAGTTTATATATTGGTTAGTGGTGTTCCATTACTGATAACAACTGATATCGATTTTGAAGGAAAAATTACAGCCAACACAAAAGCGAACTTATCATTTGTACACAAATTCACGAATACAATAACTACTAACGCAAGTATATCTTATAAATCTGGTAAATGGGACAAAGAATTTAACAGCTCTACAGTTAATTCTTTAGATAATAATTTAGATATATCAGGAAATTTTATACAGAGTTTAGAAATTGGACCAAAAATTGGGTTTAAAGTTTATGATGTTGTAGGCCCTTATGTAGAGCTTAAACTAACTGAAACATTTAAAATTTGTGCTAAAAGCAATAATTTAGAGCCTATTAATTGGAATGGGAACTTTGATTTAGGAACTAAAGTTACTGCAGGTATAGAAGCTAGGGGTTTTGGTAGAAAACTATTTGATTTTAGTGAAACTTGGGAAAATAGTGGTCTTTATAGTTTAAAATTTCCATATAAATTAAATTATATCCAAGGCAGTAACCAACAATACATTAAAGGTACTACTTTAGTCCATTCTCCAGAGGTTAGAATAACGGATAATAAAGGAAATCCAATTCAATTTGTTTCAGTAAAGTTTGAAACAGATCCAAACAGCTCTGATACTGTTTCTAATGAATATGTTTTAACTGATGCTGATGGTTACGCGATAACAGATTGGACTCCAACTGTAGATAATAGTTCTCAACTTAAAGTTTCTGTGGTGGATTGTAATGATCAAAACATATCAAACTCTCCATTAATATTTAACGCAACAGAAGTAAAAGCTATTGATTGTTCTGAAACTACACTTTCTGCAAGTTACAAAATTGAGGATAATATATTAATACCTTATGCACATAGAGGTAAATCACCTTATACATATTCTATAGATAATGTAAGTTTTTCTAATGAAAAACCAGAAATAGCTTTAGTAGATGGACGAACTTATACTATTTATGTTAAAGACAATAATGGATGTGTAGCTTCTAAAAGTTATATAAGTATTCCTTTTTCTTGTGATGATTCTGATTTAGATCTGGAAATAAGCACTTATGGTAAAAATATTGATGTAAAAGCAACTGGGGGAAAACCTCCATATGAATACTCCACTGTTGCATTACCTGGAACTGGTTTTAAAGCTCTTGGAAACTCTAATTCTAATAATTTTACTTCAGCTACTACCTTTTATAATTTGCCATTAGGTAAACATCAAATTACAATAAAAGACGCAAATGGTTGCGAAAAAAGTAGCACAATAAATTTAGAAACAACAAACACAGAATTATCAGCATATTTTGAGTATGAAAATGACAATGGTTTAGTAACATTTAAAAATTTATCTAATAATGCTGAATCTTATGAATGGGATTTTGGGAATGGTACTACTTCAAATGAACAAAATCCAATAATTTATTTTGAAAATTTAGGTAATTATGAAGTTTCTTTGACAATTATTGATAAAGAAAATAAAGTAGCAAATTTAAAAAGAACGATTGATATTCAGAAAAGTAATTCTCAAAAAATATTTAAAGGAAATTTAGTGCTTAGTACCCAATTTGATATAGATAATTTCAATTATAACGTAATTAAAGGTAATCTTGAAATTAATTTATTAAAAAACACAAATATTACAAACTTAAAAGGGTTGAAAAGCTTAAAAGCCGTTGAAGGCTTCTTAGGTATTGGAAATAGAAATAGTACTGGTTTTTCTCAGGAAAATACAACTTTAAAATCTTTAGATGGGTTAGAAAACTTAATATCAATTAATGAAGGGTTATGGTTAGGTTACTCTCAATTTGCTTTTCCAAACTCCGTACTAACATCTATTAGCGCTTTAAAAAACCTAAAAACTGTTGGAGGTATATATTTATTTGGAAATAGTTCCTTAAAATCTATTGAAGTATTTAAAAATATTTCCTTTTTAAAGTCAGATTTAATAATATCGAATAATTCAAATCTTATCTCCTTAAACGGTTTAAATAATATAAAAAAAATAGTTGGTCGCTTAGAAATTTCGAATAACCCTAATGTCAACTCTTTAGAACAACTAAAAAATCTGAATAATATTGGTAGTAGTTTATGGGTTATTGGAAATGGTAATATTAATTCTATTGAAGTTTTTAAAAATTTAAGTACAATAAATGGTGATTTATATTTTTCAGATATTAATATTAAAAATCTTATAGGGCTCGAAAATATTAAATCTATTAAAGGTAAACTAATATTAACGAATAATAATTTATTAGAAAACATCGAAGATCTTAGAAACATAGTGACAATTGGTGATTTTATAACAATTTCTAATAATAATTCTTTAACTTCCTTTAAAGGTCTTAACATAGAAAAAGTAGAAGGAAACCTATCAATTGAAGATAATTTACTTTTAACTTCCTTATCAGGTTTAGAAAACATAAAAGACATAAAAAAAGATATTATAATAAATAGTAATACTAATCTAAAAACCTTAAAAGGTTTAAGCTCATTATCAAATATTGGTGGCAAACTCTATATTGGAAGAGATTCGAGAGATAATAAAACTGGTAATCCAAAATTGACAAATTTTTGTGAAATATCTAATCTAATAAGAGATGGTATAATATCTATAGATGAATATTTTATAAAAAATAATCTTTATAACCCAACATATCAACAAATACAAAATAATTCTTCTGATGGTTGTAAAGGATAATTCAAAATTATTGTTATGAAAAAATTATTACTCCTATTTATATTAATTCACACTTTGAGTTATTCACAAAATAAAAAAATTGAAAATTTAAGTTGTGCTACAGAATGGACTTCTGAAAACGAGATTTATTTTAAAAATGTAAAAAAAGTAAGAAAAAAACAAACCTTCAAACTTACTTCTAATGCAAATATCCCAATAAAAGTTCATATTGTTAGAAACTCAGATGGAAGTGGTGGTATTAGTGAAACAGGTTTTAACACTATTTTAAGCGAATTAAACGCGGCTTATCTGCCAATGAAAATGTCTTTTTATTTGTGTGAAGATATTAATTACATAGATAACAGCGAATATTACACATTTGATAAAAGCGAAGAAAATGATTTAGCAAATTCTACTGAAGTAATTCAAGTAATTAATATTTACTTTGTAAATTCAATAGCGAAAAATGGAGATTCTGTTGGTGGTTATGCATATATACCTTACTCCTACTTACCTTATAAATCTTCATTAAATAGAATATTCATAGCCAATACAAATTCTAGTACTTTAATTCATGAAATTGGTCATTTCTTCTCTTTACCTCATACACATGGTACTAGCAATTCTACACTAACAAATGAATTGGTTGATGGTTCTAACTGTTCATCTGAAGGTGATAAGTTCTGTGATACTCCAGCAGATCCAAATTTACTTAATAAAGTAAACAGCGAATGTAAATATAATGAAACTACAATAGATGCAAATGGAGATTTATACAAGCCATTAACTAATAATTATATGTCTTACAGTAGAAGTTCTTGCAAAAATTCATTTACACCAGAACAGCAATCTGCAATCGTTGAAACACTTTTAAATGAAAGAAGTTATTTAGCTTATAACAATAATTTTTCAGTACAATTTAATGCTGAAAAATGTGATGAAGAAAATAATCTTGAACCACAAAATAATACACGCCCTTTTCCATTTTACAATTCTGATATAAATAATATTAAAACTTGGGACTGTCTATCATCTTCTAATGATATTGACTGGATTGCAGAAATAAAAGTAAATAATATTAACTATGCAATAAAGGTAGAAAGTGCAAATAATTCTGTTGGTAGATATTTTATAGATATTGAAACCTCTAATAATGTTATAACTATAGAAACAAGACCTGGTGTAATGTTAACTGACACAAAACTTTTTTTATACGACGGAACTAAAACTAAAATTTTAGCTGAAGATGATAATAGTGGTTTATATAATTTTTCTAAAATAGTTTATGACACATCGAATTCTTTAAATTTGATGGAAAATTACTTTTCAGAAACGGTTATTTATCCAAATCCAGCAAAAAATAGACTTTACATTAAGAAACTTCCAAAAAGTTCATTTTATCACATTGAAATTATAAATATTTTAGGAAAGAAAAAAAGTTTAAAATTTAAAGAAGAAAATATCAAAATTAATTTAAACAACTATTCTAAAGGTTTTTACACACTAAAAATAAAGACTGAAATTGGAATAATTACAAGAAAAATAATTATTCAATAATAGTTAAATAACTATTGTAGCCACAAGTATATCAAACAAAAAAGCATCCAATTTCTAAACTGAGAATTGGATGCTTTTTAAATATAAATTAAACCTTACTTATTTATTCAAGTACATTTTTCGTCTTGCATATAAATCGTAAAATTCATCGTCTTTTAAACTATCTATAAATAAGATACTTTCTCCAGTAGATTTCATTTCTGGTCCAAGTTTCTTATTTACATTCGGAAACTTATTAAAAGAAAAAACAGGTTGCTTAATTGCATAACCATCTAATTGCGGATTGAAAGTAAAATCTGTTACTTTATTATGACCCAACATTACTTTTGTTGCATAATTTACATACGGTTCTTTGTATGCTTTTGCGATAAAAGGAACTGTTCTTGATGCTCTTGGGTTTGCTTCAATAATATAAACAATATCATCTTTTATAGCAAACTGAACATTTATTAAACCAACAGTTTTTAATTCTCTTGCAATCGTATGTGTGTGATCTTTAATTTGTTGCATTACAAACTCACCTAAATTAAAGGCAGGTAAAGTTGCATTAGAATCACCTGAATGAATTCCACAAGGTTCTATATGCTCCATTATACCTATAATGTACACATTTCCATCAGCATCGCAAATTGCATCTGCCTCTGCTTCAATTGCACCATCTAAATAGTGATCTAACAATAATTTGTTGCCTGGCATTCTACCTAGTAAATCTACAACATGCTCTACTAATTCTTCTTTGTTGATAACGATTTTCATTCCCTGTCCTCCTAAAACGTACGAAGGTCTTACCAAAATTGGGAAATCTAATTCATCCGCTAATTTTAAAGCCTCGTCTGCAGTTTCTGCGATTCCGAATTCTGGATAAGGAATTTTATTATCTTTTAACATTGCTGAAAATCTTCCTCTATCTTCTGCTATATCCAAAGCTTCAAAAGAAGTACCGATAATTTTAATTCCGTATTTCGTTAACTTTTCTGCTAATTTTAAAGCAGTTTGCCCACCTAATTGTACAATAACTCCTTCTGGTTTTTCATGACGAATAATGTCGTAAATATGTTCCCAGAAAACTGGTTCGAAATATAATTTGTCTGCAGTATCGAAATCTGTAGAAACCGTTTCTGGATTACAGTTAATCATAATTGTTTCATAACCACATTCTGCAGCTGCTAAAACCCCATGCACACAACAATAATCGAACTCAATTCCTTGTCCGATTCTATTTGGCCCAGAACCTAAAACAATAATTTTCTTTTTATCTGTAACAATACTTTCGTTTGCAATGATTATATCTCCATCTGCTGTTTCAATTTCATTTTCAAACGTTGAATAATAATAAGGAGTCTTCGCTTTAAATTCAGCAGCACAAGTATCTACCAATTTAAAAACACGTTGTACTTTTAATTCTTCTCTTTTCGTATATACTTCACTTTCCAAACAGCTTAACATGTGTGCTATTTGTCTATCTCCATAACCTTTTTGCTTTGCTTCTAACAATAAATCTCTCTGAATTGTATCAATTGTATAAGTAGAAATTTCTTTCTGTAATTGAAATAATTCTTCATATTGTTTTAAATACCACATGTCAATTTTTGTGATATCATAAATTTGAGTCAATGGAATTCCTATTGCAATTGCATCGTAAATTGCAAAAACACGATCCCAACTTGCGTTGGTTAATTTCTCTATAATTTGGTTATAATCTGTGTAGCCTTTTCCATCTGCACCTAAACCATTTCTTTTAATTTCTAAAGACTGTGTTGCTTTGTGCAATGCTTCTTGGAACGAACGCCCTATTCCCATTACTTCTCCAACTGCTTTCATTTGTAAACCTAAAGTTCTGTCTGAACCTTCGAATTTATCAAAATTCCAACGTGGTATTTTTACAATTACATAATCTAATGTTGGCTCAAATAAAGCAGATGTAGATTTTGTAATTCCGTTTTCTAATTCATCTAAAGAATAACCAATGGCTAATTTTGTTGCTACTTTTGCAATAGGGTAACCTGTTGCTTTTGAAGCCAATGCAGATGAACGAGAAACTCTTGGATTAATTTCAATTGCAATAATATCTTCTTTTTCGTCTGGCGAAACTGCAAATTGAACGTTACAACCACCTTCGAAATCTCCAATAGAACGCATCATTTTTATTGCCATGTCACGCATTCTTTGATACGTTTTGTCAGACAATGTCATTGCAGGTGCTACTGTTATAGAATCTCCAGTATGAATTCCCATAGGATCCATATTTTCGATAGAACAGATAATTACTACGTTATCGTTTTTGTCACGTAATAATTCTAATTCATATTCTTTCCAGCCCATCATGGCTTTGTCAATCATCACCTCATGAATTGGAGATGCTTCTAAACCACGACTTAATAATTCATCAAAATCTTTTGGATCATAAACTATAGAAGCTCCTGCTCCACCTAAAGTATAAGAAGAACGAATTACTAATGGAAAACCAAATTCTTGGGCAATTTCTTTTCCTTTTAAAAATGAAGTTGCTGTTGCTTGAGGTGCCATTGGCACATCAATCTTTAACATTAACTCTCTAAACTGCTCTCTATCTTCTGTAATATTAATAGCATCTATATCTACACCTATTAATTTAACATCAAAATCTTTCCAAATTCCTTTATCATCTGCTTCAATACAAAGATTTAATGCAGTTTGCCCACCCATTGTTGGTAAAACAGCATCAATTTGCGGATGTTCTTTTAAAATTTGAATGATTGATTTTGTGGTAAGAGGCAACAAATAGATATGATCTGCCATTGAAGGGTCTGTCATAATTGTTGCAGGATTAGAATTTATTAGAATTGTTTCTATTCCATCTTCTCTTAATGAACGTAAGGATTGTGAACCTGAATAATCGAATTCACAAGCTTGTCCAATGACAATTGGTCCAGATCCAATAATTAAAATTGATTTGAGGTCTTTTCTTTTTGGCATGTTAAGTTACTGTGTTTAATGAGTTTGTAAAAATAGTTAGCAGTTAGGTATAAAAAAAGGTGTTACTAAAAATAGTAACACCTTAATTATTAACAATTGTTAATCATTATATTATCTTTTATGTCTTGTTTCCGAAGACACAGAAATTTTCTTTCTTCCTTTTGCTCTTCTACGAGCTAAGACTTTTCTTCCATTAGCAGAAGCCATTCTTTCTCTGAAACCGTGTTTGTTTCTTCTCTTTCTTTTCGATGGCTGATAAGTTCTTTTCGGCATTATATGTATTTTTAAATGACTTCTTTAATATTTTTTTTGCTCAATGAATTTTACCTCATTTAAAGCGTGGGCAAATATACAACTGTTTTTATTTTTGACAAACACAATTTGAAAAAAAATTGAAATATTTTTTACTTGTACAAAACTACAATTTTTAGAAATGTTTTTACCTTTTTTATTTGACAGAATTTTTAGAGTTAGTACTTTTGCGCAAACCTAAGAATACCATGAGTAATACTAAATACGTTTTTGTAACAGGAGGCGTAACTTCATCACTTGGAAAAGGAATTATTGCAGCATCTTTAGCAAAACTATTGCAAGAAAGAGGCTTTTCTGTAACCATTCAAAAATTAGACCCGTACATTAATATAGATCCAGGAACACTAAATCCTTACGAACATGGCGAATGTTATGTAACTGACGATGGTGCAGAAACCGATTTAGACTTAGGTCATTACGAACGTTATTTAAACATCCCAACGTCTCAAGCAAACAATGTTACTACTGGTAGAATTTATCAATCTGTAATAAATAAAGAGCGAAAAGGAGAGTTTTTAGGAAAAACAGTACAAGTTATTCCTCATATTACGGATGAGATAAAACGTAGAATTCAGCTTTTAGGTGAAACTGGCGATTACGATATTGTAATTACAGAAATTGGTGGAACTGTAGGTGACATCGAATCTTTACCTTATGTAGAGTCTGTTAGACAACTTCTTTGGGAAAAAGGAGAAGAAAATGCGATTGTTATTCATTTAACTTTGGTGCCTTATTTAGCGGCTGCAGGTGAACTGAAAACGAAACCAACACAACATTCAGTAAAAATGTTGATGCAAAGTGGTGTGAGTCCAGATATATTAGTTTGTAGAACAGAACACGAAATCTCTGACGATATTAAACGTAAACTAGCATTATTCTGTAATGTAAAGAAAGAAGATGTTATACAATCTATAGATGCAGAAACAATTTACGATGTACCTAACTTAATGTTAGAGCAAGGTTTAGACACAGTTGTTTTAAATAAATTAAAACTTTCTTCGAAAGGTGAGCCAGAATTAAAGGTTTGGAATAACTTCTTAAGAAAACATAAAAACCCAAAACACGAAGTAGAAATTGCTTTAATTGGTAAATATGTAGAGTTGCACGATTCCTACAAATCAATTACAGAAGCATTTATTCATGCAGGTTCTTCTAACGAAACGAAAGTAAAAGTACGTTGGGTGCACTCAGAAAGTTTAACTCCTAAAAATGCCGAAAAGAAATTAAAAGGTGTAAACGGAATTTTAGTGGCTCCAGGATTTGGAGACAGAGGAATTGAAGGAAAAATTAGAGCTGTAAGATATGCTCGTGAAAACAATATTCCTTTCTTCGGAATTTGTTTAGGTATGCAAATGGCGGTTATAGAATATGCTAGAAATGTTCTTAATCTTGAAGGTGTTTCTTCTTCAGAAATGAATAAAAGTGCAAAACACCCTGTTATTAATTTAATGGAAAGTCAAGAAAATGTAACCGAAAAAGGTGGCACAATGCGTTTAGGTGCTTGGGATTGTGAATTAAAGCAGGGTTCTAAAGCATATGATGCATATAAATCAGAAAATATTAGTGAACGCCACAGACATAGATATGAGTTTAACAATGCTTATTTAGAGCAAATTGAAGCTGCTGGAATGAAAGCTGCAGGAATAAACCCGAAAACTGGTTTGGTAGAAGTAGTAGAGATTCCTACACACCCTTGGTTTGTTGGGGTGCAGTATCATCCTGAATATAAAAGTACGGTTTTAAAACCTCATCCTTTATTTGTAGATTTTATTAAAGCTTCTTTAAAGCAGTCGAAACTATAGTTTGTTAGATCGAGCACAGTCGAAACCTAAACTTTTCGACTGCGCTCGAAGAGACATTCTAAAACGGAATACTATTTGAACTATTAAACTCATCAACAATAATCACAGCAAAATCAACATAAAACAATACTGTTTTGCTACATTTGTCGCTTTTTACTTTATTAAGAAGTCTAAAAATGACAAATTGACATTTTAAAATAACACATGGAACAAAAAAAATTCGACTTCAATTCTTTTATTGGAATGATTTTATTAGGAGGAATCATTCTTTGGTGGATGAACACCAATAGTCCTGAACCTGAAATAACTACAGACACAAACACCACACAAATTGTAGATTCTACAAATGCCATAAATAACACAACTACAAGTACAACTGTTAACGAAACCGCTTTCGAAAACGATTCTATAAAGCAACTAGCGTTAAAAAATAAATTGGGTGCTTTCGCTCAAAGTGCAATTAGCGCTACTGAAGGTGTTACTGTTTTAGAAAATGAAGTTGTTAAACTAACAATCGATAATAAAGGAGGACAAATTAAAGAGGCTTTAATTAAGAACTTTAAAACCTACGATTCTCTTCCTTTATATATGATTAAAGACAATAATGCGTCTTTTAACATTAATTTTGGAACGACAGATAATAGAATTTTAAACACGAAAGATTTATTTTTCCAACCAACAGTTACTAAAAATGGCGAAAACCAAGTTGTTTCTTTAAAGTTGAAAGTTTCAGAAACTCAGTTTTTAGAATACAGATACGAAATGAAACCTAAACATTATTTGGTGAATTTTTCTATTCGTTCTCAAGGTTTAGGAAATGTAATTAACTCTTCGAACCCTATTAATTTAGACTGGACTTTAGACGGTTATCGTCACGAAAAAAGTTTAAAAACAGAGAATACCATGTATTCTTACTACTACTACAAAGCAGACGACGAAGTAGATTATATAAATGCTGGAAAATCGGAGGTAATAAACGATTTAGATTGGGTAGCATATAAGCAACACTTTTTTGCTTCGAGTTTACTTTCTGACAAACCTTTTAACAACGCAACAATTACTTCTACAGATTTAGTTAAAAATGAAGAAATTGATACTGTTTTTACAAAAAGATTCGAATTAAAAACACCTTTAGAGCTATCTAATGGAGAGTTAAATTATAATATGAAATGGTTTTACGGACCTAATGATTATAATTTATTTAAATCAAAACAATTCGAAGGAACAGATTTGGCAGATTCATCTGATTTAGGTTGGGGAATTTTCGGTTTTTTAAACAGAACCATCTTTTATCCTGTATTTAATTTCTTAAAAGGATTTTTAGGAAACTATGGTTTAATTATCATTTTAATGACCATTGTTGTTCGTTTAATAATGTCTCCTTTAGTTTATAAATCTTATTTATCTAGTGCTAAAATGAAGGTTATTCGTCCTGAATTAACAGCATTAAATGAAAAATATCCTGGAAAAGAAAACGCAATGAAACGCCAACAAGAAACCATGGCAATACAGCGAAAAGCAGGAGTTAGTATGATGTCTGGTTGTATACCTGCATTGTTGCAAATGCCAGTTTTCTTTGCATTATTTAAGTTTTTTCCAACAAATATTGCTTTAAGACAAGAAAACTTTTTATGGGCAAACGATTTATCTTCCTACGATACTATTTTTAAATTACCTTTTAAAATTCCATTTTATGGAGATCATGTAAGTTTATTTCCAATTTTGGCATCTGTTGCTATTTTCTTTTATATGAAAATGAACCAGAGCCAGCAAGCAAACATGCAAGCACCACCTCAAGAAGGTATGCCAGATATGAGTAAGATGATGAAGTACATGATTTACTTCTCTCCAATTATGATGTTGTTTTTCTTTAACAACTATGCAAGTAGTTTAAGTTTGTATTATTTTGTTTCTAACTTATTAACCATTGCAATTATGTTGGTAATTAAGAATTTTGTTATCGATGAAGATAAAATTCATGCACAAATCGAAGAAAATAAAAAACGCCCAGAAAAGAAAAAAAGTAAGTTTAGAGAACGTATAGATTCTGCTATGAAACAAGCGCAAGAACAACAAGCACAACAAAAGAAAAGAAAATAATTTTCTGCAAATAATGAAAGTCCAAACGTAAAAGTTTGGACTTTTTTTGTGTTCAAATTTTATTGTTTGAAAAAAATGAATATATTAGCATCAATTATAGGATTGTAAAATCTGGTAATAACCCCTAAAATAATTACTTTATGACCCCTAAATCTAAAAGTAAGTGGTATTTCGTACCATTTATAATGCTATTTATTAGTTTAAATAGTTACGCTCAAACAACAATTTTATCGGAAAATTTCTCATCTGCCTCTGGCACAAATCCTCCAACTGGATGGACAAATGTTAGAAACAGTGGAAATACCGGACAAATATGGAATTTCAACGATACAAACCCTAATATAACCACTGGAGGTTTTAGTGGTAATTATGCGATTTTAGATAGTGATGGTTATGGAAATGGAAGCTCTCAAAATGTAACATTAACTTCTCCTTCATTTAACGCAAGTTCTTACAACACTCTAACATTAAGTTTCAATAATCAATTTAGATTTTATACTAATGGAGAAAGTGGAACTATAGAAGTTTTTAATGGTTCTAATTGGATTACAGTCGATACATATACATCTAATACAAATTACCCAACCCCAGCATTAAGAACATATAACATTTTAGCAGCAGCAAATGGAGCAACAAATGCTAGAGTTCGTTTTACATATGTAGGTTCTTGGGGCTATTGGTGGGCGATAGATAATGTTAAAGTGGAAGGCACCTCTTCTACACCAAAAATACCAATTACAATAACTGCAACAGCAAATACAAAGCAAGAAGGAGATGCAGACCCTACTTTAAATTATACAATAACTTCTGGAACTTTAGATAGTGGAGACACTTCATTAACTGGTAGTTTATCAAGAACTGCTGGCGAAGCAATTGGTGCATACAATATTACCCAAGGAACTGTAACTAATGCAAATAACCCTAAATATAACATAACTTTTGTATCTGCATTGTTTACAATTACTGCAAAAGATACTGATGGAGATGGCTATGAAGACAGCGTAGATATTGATGATGATAATGATGGAATATTGGATACAGACGAAAATTGTGTGATTCCAGGAGCAGCAACTCCAACTGTAGATGCTGAAACTTGGGTTGATGGTGATTATAGTATTTTTGGAATTGGAAACAATACAAACGGATTAGGTTATAGAGAATCTGGTTTTCAACAAGCAGCGTATCAAAGAGGAATTGGTTTGACTGTTTTAGACGATTCTTCTACAAATTATGTAACAGAAAGTCCAACCTCTTCTTCTTCTCCCCTTTCTCTGAACGATAAGGTTTATTTTGGAACAAACCCAACAACATCAAGTAACGATGGTGTGGTTACTTTTACCTCTACATACTATTCTCCAGATTACGTAAACAACCCTGGTTCAACACCAGACATTGGTTGTTCTTCAACTCCAAATGGAAGAAATTCCGAATTAAGAACAACTACAAGTAGCGAATTTTCTTCTGGGAATTCATCTAGAGCAATTTATGTAGTTCCAGAAAGAGCCTCAACAACTGGAGATTCCTATTCCGTAAATATTGCATTTAGCACCCCTATTTATGCTTTTAGTTTCGACATAAATGACGTTTTCGATACAAATGGTTCGTCTGACTTAGAATATACTTTAGAAGTTTTTGCAGACGGAAAGTTATTGGCATTTATGAAAGCAGATAATTTCGGAAACGATGTTGCAGGAACAATGGAATTATACAGAGGAAATAAAACAACTTTAGAAAATGGAAGTATAAATATTGGAAATCAAACAGAAGCAACCATCGGTTTTATAAACTCAACAGCAATTAATAATGTTGAAATTAGAACAACTATTGTTAATGGTAGTACAGATGTTTGTGCAAGAGACGCACATGGTTTAGACAATTTTGCATACGGAACTTCTGGTCAATCTTGTTTTGCAGACGATTTAGATGTAGATGGAGATGGAATAACAAACGATAAAGATTTAGATTCCGACAACGATGGTATTCCAGATAATATAGAAGCACAAACAACAATTGGTTATATCGCTCCAAATTATGCATACACTGCAAATGGTTTAGACACTGCTTATGGCACAGGTTTAGTTGCACAAAATACAGACGGAACTGGAAATGCAGATTATGTAGATTTCGATTCTGATGGAGATACTGTTTTTGATATAGTTGAAGTAGGTTTAGCTGCAAAAGACACAGATAGCGATGGTAAATCAAATGGAACTGTTGGAGACAATGGTTTAGATAACAGCCTATATGCTGCAGACGATTTTAGTGATGTAAATGCAAACATAAATAACCCAACTCTTTTACAAGACTCAGATAATGATGCTTTAACTGTTGGAGATGTAGATTATAGAGATGCTCATAGCTCAGGAATTCCTATGATTACTCAAATTTATAACGATGGTACAAGTCGAGTAATAGAAGTTACCAATATTCATACAACAAATTCAATTTTAGCAAACACTGTAAAATTGAATCTTTTCAGAAATAAAAATGGAGATCAAACAGGTATAGTACCAGATGTTACCTATTCAATTCCAACTCAGTTAGCACCAGGCACATCATTTTTAATTACAAATTCAGCTTCTGTATTTTCTGGAACTGTAAATAACGCGATTACGAATTTAAGTGGAGCAAACGATATATTAATATTTTCACATCCAAAAGGAATTTCATCTGGTATTAACGATTGGAAAAATAGATATGAAACAACTTCTAATTTTGCAGATAATACAATTTATGTAAGAAATGATGAAGCTACAGAAAATAATAAAACGTTTACAGAAAGCGAATGGATTGCATTTGTAGAAGACGATTTAAACCCATATAGAGATATAGCTACTGGTGGTCCAGAAAGACATCCACATGCACCTATAATTTCTGAAGTAACAAGTGCTGTTTCCACATCTAATCTAAGTTTAGGAACACATAAAGTAAATCCTACAATTCGATTTGGTAATACTTGGTCTAATGGTTTTCCTGATAAAACTAGACGTGTTATTATCAATCAAGATTATGCAACTACAACAGGTTTAACTGCAAGAAAACTTACCATAAATGCAAATCGAAAATTAACAATTACAAATAATTTATTAGTAGTTACAGAAGATATTGAGTTTGGTGCAGCTTCAAGTGAATTACGGCTTGCAGGAAGTTCTCAACTAATTCAAGTACATAATAATAGTAGTGGAGTTACTGGAAATGGAAAAATGTTTATAGACCAGAATTCTCCTATTGCAAGTAAATACAGATATAATTACATGAGTTCTCCAGTTGGAGGAACATCTTACACATTAGCAGATGTATTAAAAGATGGAACAACACCTACTTCTGCAAATTCTACAGCAACAAATATCGATTTTGTAAGTGGTTATGATGGAGCAACTGATTCTCCGATAAAAATTTCGGATTATTGGATTTATACATATGCAAGTGCCAATGGAAATAGATCTAATTGGAATCAAAAGAAAAGTACTGGAAGTATCCCTGTAACAGACGGTTTTACTCTAAAAGGAAGTGGTGCTGCACAAAATTATACTTTTGTAGGAACACCAAATGATGGTAATTTAAACACTGCAGTTGGTGGAAATGAGTCTTATTTAGTGGGTAATCCTTATCCATCTGCAATTAGCGTACAAAGATTTATAGAAGATAACAGAAATTCTATAGATGGTACTTTATACTTCTGGCAACATGCAGGAGAAAAAGATTCTTCTAGCTCTAATGAAGCTGGGCATTATTATACAGGTTATATTGGTGGTTATGCAACTCGAAATATTTCTATGGGAATTGCTGCAAATTCAGTCTCTAATTCTGGGGCTTTCGATATTTCTATGGAAGCAGAAAATGCATCTCATAATGCTACCACTTCAACAGATTTAGAAAATACAACAGTGGTTTTAGATGCAGCTACAGAATATGTAGATTTTGGATTAATTCCTAGAGGAATAGAAAATTTAAGATTGAATTATAAATCTCTAACTCCAAAAAAAATAAGAGTGCTTGTTAATGGAAGCTCAATTGGCGATTTCGATGTTCCAATTTCTGTACCATATACAGATTTCGATATTCCTGTTTGTATCGAAAGAAATAGCTCCGTAAGAATAGAGTCTTTAGATCTTAATATCTTGTATTTAAACAAAATTGTAATAAAAGACGATGATGGTAAAATACCTTGTGCTCCAAGTGTTGGAACAGGATACACTTACACTTCTCCTCTAGAATACATTGCAATTGGGCAAGGTTTCTTTATAAGTGGAGATACAGATGGTGGGGCAATTCAATTTAATAATAGCCAAAGAGAGAGTATTGCAGAAGGTGCAAAATCTACCTTCTTCAAGCCGAATGCAAAACATAAAAAAGGAACAAACAGAAGAAAAAAATTACCAATTATAAAATTAGGATTAAATTATACAGATCACTTGAACTCTAAAATGCATCGTCAAATTGGTATTTCTTTTAAAGGAAGTAATAGTTTTAAATTCGATAAAGGTTATGATAGTTATCTTTTTGATTTATCTGCAACAGACTTTTATTGGAAATTTCCAAAACAAGACCAACCTTATGCAATTGCTGGTGTAGAAAATATTTCGGAAGATTTACAAATACCTTTAGAAATTGTTCTTGCTAAAAAAGACAGTATTAGCATAGAAATTGATGAGTGGACTTTAGAAAACACATCATTATATATTTTAGATAAACTAACAAATATTAGTTACGATTTAACAAATGATAAAGTAAACTTAGAATTGGAGAAAGGAACGTATTCGGATCGTTTTTATGTGACTTTCAAAAAAGCACAGACATTAAGTACAGACGATGAAATTGCAAATAAAAATGTTTCTATCTACTATTCGAAACCAAATCAAGAAATTCACATTAATACAATTAACGGAACAATAGTTCAAAAGGCATTTTTATATACAATTTTAGGACAAGAAATTAATTCTTGGAAATTAATAAAAGATGAAGCTCTAGAGAGTAACATTCTTAAAGTAAATAATCTTTCTAAAGCAGTGTATATCTTAAAATTAAAAACAGATAAAGGAGATGTTTCCAAAAAAATACTTATTAACTAGTATTTAATTTTCCTTTCTTAAAAGAGAGCCAATTATGGTTCTCTTTTTTTTTTCATTTTATTGCATTTTTTTTAAACCATAACTTACTTTTTTGCGTAGATGTTCATAGTAACAAACTATACATTATTTATGCAAACAAAAATTACATTAAAAAAATATAACCTATACTTATTATTAGTTCTTTTATATTTCTTACCTAAAACTACTTTAGGGCAAGAAAACAACATAGAATCAAATACTTATGAATTCAGTTGGAATAGAATTTCCAATAATGTAGATAAATTCGATTGGAAAGATGGGCAGTTAGAAAAATCTTTAATAAACGTTAATAATTCTAATGTTGATATAGATTTTGCTTTAACAGGAGAAACAAATACACTTTGTAAATGGCCATACAGTAAAACTACAAGAGATGCTCCAGCAGTTGGAAATGACGCAAATGGTGAAAACAATTTACAGTTTTACACAAACGGATTTTACAAAAAACAAGGTGTAACTATAACTATTAATTTTAGTAAACCCTTAGAACAAATCTCATTTAATCTTTTGCATGTGAACAAATCTTACAAAAATGGAGATAAATTTATCATTAAAGGAATTACTGAAAATAATAAAGAAATCGTTCCAAAGTTCATAAGCGCTTCTTATCCTTCATATAAAACTTACGAAAACGGAATTGTAGATGCTAAAAAATCTAATACTGGTGATAAAGCACAAGTTGGTGTTGAATTTTCTTCAACAGATAAAATTAAATCAATTAAAATTCAATGGAAAGATTGTGATACTTGTTATTCTCGAAAAAATCATGGTTTTGGAATGTCTGGTTTGACTTTTTCAGTTGAAAAAGCACCGAAATTAGATTCAGATAATGATGGTATTTCAGATGATGTAGATATTGATGATGATAATGATGGAATTTTAGACGAAATAGAATCTAAAATAACTACCATTCCAAAAGGAACAGCAATTGGAAGTCCTTTATTTACTGTAAACAATGGTGTTAGTTATTCAGAAAACATAATTGATGGAATAAATTATAAAGGAGCTAAATTCGATAGAAATAAAGATGAATTGGTTATTAATTTAGGAAAGAAAATTCCTGCAAATACCTATATAAGATTCAAATCTTTTGCAAGTGGTTATAACTTTAAAGCACTTTCTATAACAGAATCTAATGCTTCTGGAACTAGTAATTCTAACAAATCTTACATTTTACATTATGGATATTATGGATGTTTTCCAAAATACACCTATTATAAATTAAAGGAAACAACTCAATATTTAAAAATTGAAATGGTTCGTAATTTTGGAGGTTCTATTGTTATAGATTATATGGAACACCAATCTTATACTACTCTTACAGATATAGATACAGATAAGGATGGCATTCCAAACAGATTGGATTTAGATTCCGATAATGATGGTTGTTCTGATGCTGTAGAATCTTGTGTGCCAGATATTTTAGTTGCTTCAGAAAATACTGAAGACTATTTAACTGAAGCTTATATCAATGGATCTTTTGGTAAAAATGGTTTTTCTAATAATTTAGAAAATTCTGATGATACAGACACGAATCCTAATTTCAGAAACGCATATCATTATGCTTTAGATAAAGATATTAATGCATGTGGAATTCCAATGATAACTCAGGTATTTAAATCTAAAACAGATAATTCTATCGAAATTACAAACATTCATCCAACAGCAATTATACCTGCAAATGCAATCGTAATTGCTCTATTTTCTAATGCTGAAGATAATTTAACAAAAACAATTCCAAAAGCTTCAACAAGAAATTCAGAAATGTTGAATCCTGGAGAATCTTTAGTCATTCAAAACAGCAGTGCTTTAATTACATTATTAAAAGGATTGCCTGTAATTAATAACTCTCTAACAAATTCATTAGATAATAATAGTTTAATTACAACTTCTAGAGCATCAGGAAATTTAACATGGGAAAGTAGAATCGATGTTTCTAAAAATTTCGATACATATACATCTTATGTTAGAATTGATGAAGTTACAAAACCAAATAGAGATTATATTGAAAATGAATGGGTTGTGTTTGTAAACAACAATCTAAATCCTTATAAAGATTTATCTATTGGTGGACCTGAAAGGCATCCTCATGCACCACTTTTAACTGAAGTAATTACAGCAAATCCAGAATCTAATACACTATTAGGTTTGCATAGAATTCTTCCAACAGAAAGAATAAATGGAGCTTGGAGTAATGGATATCCAGACAGATCTAGATATGTAATTATTAAAGAAGATTACAAAGAAAACAATACCTCTTTAAAAGTAAGAAAATTAAAGGTTGAAAATAATAGCACATTAGTTATTGACAATAATAACTTATTAATTGTTTCAGATGATATTAATTTGCCACAAACTAATGATGAAATTAGATTGGCAGGAAGTTCTGAGTTAATACAAGTACATAAAGATTTTAGTGAATATGCTGGATTAGGAAAAGTATTGATAGACAGAAAAACAGCAGTAGCAAGTATTTATAGATATAGTTATTTAAGTAGTCCTGTAAATACTATTGGTAAAAATAATTATGCAATTGCAGATGTTTTAAAAGATGGTACAAACCCACTTTCTATGGACTCTAATATTGTGGATATTAATTTTGTTTCTGGTTTTGATGGAAGTGCAACAAGCCCAATATCTATTGCAGACAATTGGATTTATACGTTTTCAAGTAGTAGTGGAACAAGATCTAATTATGTTCAAAAAAGAAGTACTGGAATTATAAAGGAAACCAGCGGTTTTTTAATTAAAGGAACTGGTGTAAAACAAAATTATACGTTTGTTGGTAGCCCAAAAGATGGAAATTTAGCAACAAATATTGGTGCAGAAGATTCTTATTTAGTTGGTAATCCTTACCCATCTGCAATTAGTGCAAAAAAGTTTATCGAAGACAATATTAATTCTATTAGTGGAACGCTTTATTTTTGGCAACATGCAGGAGAACAAGATATTGCTTCTTCTAATAATGCTGGTCATACCTTTGGTGGCTATGTTGGTGGTTATGCAACTAGGAATATTGCAATGGGTATTGCTGCGAATCAAGTTCCAAGTAATAATAATCAAAACCCAAATACTCCTTCAGTTGGCAACGAAGCTTATGTAAGTCCTGGAAACTATATTCCTGTAGGAACTGGTTTTTTTATTGGAGGTAGCAAAACTGGTGGACCTGTTGTTTTTAATAACAGTCAACGTGAGTTTAGAAATAATGAAGTTAAAGAATCTGTGGAAGAAAATACTGGTATAAATGGAGGTTTATTAAGTAATATTTTAGACATCATCCCTATTATCGATTTTAAAGATCCAAACGAATTACCAATTATAAAATTAGGTATGGATTATAAAAACGATTCAAACGTTATTCTTCACAGGCAAATTGGTATTTCTTTTAATGAGAATAATTCGTTTAGTAACGAAGTTGGTTATGATAGCGAATTGTTCGACCAAAACACTACAGATTTTTATTTTAAATTCGAAGGAAATGAAACAAAGTATTCGATTGCTGGAGTACAGAATATTACATCTAATTTAGAAGTTCCACTTGAACTTATTATGAATTACGATGGAGAAATTACAATACAATTAGATGAAGTAAAAAACGTAGATTCATCTATATATTTAACAGATAAAGTAACAGGAGCTGTATACGATTTATCAGAAAATGCAACTTTAACGCTAAATTCTGGAACCTATTCTAATAGATTCTATTTAACTTTTTCTAATAATGAAAGTATAATAGATAGTGTTGTAGATGTTATTTTACCTGAAAATTTAATTTCATTTTATTACAATTCTCAAGAAGGTACTATAGACGTTAATAAAGAAGGTGATATAAATATTACTAAAATAGGTCTTTATAAAATATTCGGAAGCGCTTTAGGAACTTGGGATATAAATAAACAAAAAGAAACCTATAAATTAAACCCTAAATCGGAAATTAAAAATGGATTATACATTGTTAAACTCGATACAGATAAAGGAGCAATAAATAAAAAAATAGTTGTAAAAAGATAAACCATTTTAGGTTAGTGTTGGTTGATTGCGAAGGAGTTGCTTTTTTATAAAAGCAACTCCTTTATTTTTGAAATCGTAAAATCTAAATCTTCTTTGGTGGTAAATTTAGAAAACGAAAAACGAATAGAGGTTTTATCTTCTTCTCCATTAAATAGTATTTCTGATAAAACATGCGACCCTTTATTACTTCCACTTTGGCAAGCACTTCCTCCAGAAACTGCAATTCCTGCCATATCTAAACTGAACAACAACATATCGTTTTTCACTGGAAAACGAACATTTAAAATGGTGTAACTACTTTTATCTAAATTTGAAGAAAGACCGTTAAACTGAATATTTTCTGATACTTTTTTAAGCTCAGAAATAAAGTAAACCTTTAAACTTTCTATATAATTTTTGTCTCTATTCAAATTAGAAATCGCAACATCTAAGGCTTTACTCATTCCTAAAATAGCGTGCACATTTTCTGTACTCGACCTTGCTCCTCTTTCTTGATCTCCTCCATGAAGCATTGGTAAAATGCCAAATCCTTTTCTAAAAAATGCAAAACCAACTCCTTTTGGCCCATGGAATTTGTGTGCGCTTGCAACTAAAAAATCAAGATTTAGTTTTTGTAAATCTAAATTGTAATGTCCAACTGCTTGTACAGCATCTGTGTGAAATAATGCATTATTCGATTTACATAAATTGCCAACTTCTTCTACAGGAAGTACATTACCTATTTCGTTATTTATCAACATTAAACTAACCAATGTTTTTTCTTTTGTAGATTTTAAAATACGTTCTAAATCTGTTAAATCAATAGTTCCAAACTCATCAACATTTACAAATTCTAAAGAAATATTATTTGTTTTCTGTAAATATTCACAGGTATGTAAAACTGCATGATGCTCTATTTTCGAACTTATAATTCGAGTAACTCCTAAATTTAAAACAGCGTTCTGTAAAATTAAATTATCGGCTTCTGTTCCACTAGAAGTAAAAACAATTTCGCTGGCAGTTACATTAAAGTGTTTGGCAATGGTTTTTCTAGCAGTTTCCACAGCAGACTTTGCTTTTCTACCAAATTGATGTGTAGAAGAAGGATTACCAAAGTTTTCTGCCATTGAAGTTTGCATTACTTCTATTACTTCTTTGGCTATTGGTGTTGTGGCAGCATTGTCTAAATACACTGTTTTCATCTTACAAAAATACGTTTTCTATTTTACTGCTGTACATTTTGATATATATAAACTTCAGTTGCGCCCAAACCATATTTTTTATAGGAAGCATCGTAATATTTTACAGGATATCTATTTAAAAGCGATTGCAATTCCGATTTTAAAACCCCTTCTCCAACTCCATGAATAAAGACAATTTTAGAAATACGCTTGTTAATTGCGTATTCTACTTTTCGTTTTGCTGTATCTAATTGAAGATTCATCATATCGTAATTATCTAAACCTCTGGTAGATTTTATAAGCTGATTTATATGCAAATCGACTTCCATAATTACTTCTTGTTTCTCTTTTTTAAAATGAGTCGGTTTCTTTTTTACATGAGAAATTTTCTCTTGTAAAATTGGGTTATTAATGTCGGAAAACTTCGATAGATTGTATTGTTCTGTATCGATTCTAACCAATTCTTTTTTATCAAAAATAAAAACCATACCATCTTCTGTTTCAACAGAAATGGTATCTTTAGCAATACCAACAACTTTTCCTTTTAAAACATCGTCTAAAACAGCTACTTTATTTCCAATTTCTAAACGCATCCTTAACTTTTTATTAATTTAGGCTAGCCTAATAATCTTTATTTTTGTTGCAAAAATAGTCATATGCTAAGTACTTCTAGAGTTTCCACCGAAAATTTCTTTAAAAATGCAGTAAAAAATGTGCATATAACTGAAGAAAGAAAAAATTTACTCGTTAAAATTTCGGAAGGAATTGCAAAAGAATACTTAAAGAGTGGCGTTGTAAATCTTAATTTTATTTGCACTCATAATTCTAGAAGAAGTCAGCTTGGGCAAGTTTGGAGTTTTTATACAGCACATTACTTCAAATTAAATATCCATTCTTTTTCTGGAGGAACAGAGGTTACTGCATTTCATAGAAATACTGTAAAAACATTACAAAAAGCAGGTTTCGATTTTCAGGTTTCAGATTTTTCACATCAAAATCCTAAATATTTAATTTCATTTGCTGGCAACAGAAAAACCATTCTTGGGTTTTCTAAGAGATTCGATCATCCAGAAAACAACGAGCCTTTTATAGCAATTACAACATGTAATAATGCTGACAAAAATTGTCCATTTATACCTACTGCCATTGAAAGATTTCATTTACCTTTTGTAGACCCAAAAGCGTCTGACGATACTCCTGAGAGAAAAGAAACGTATTTAAAAACGAATCGACAAATTGCTACAGAAATACATTTTATCTTTAGTTTCGTTAAAAAACAAATCTCTTAAACTTCTAAATCTCTATCGTAAGGAATGCTATTTAAAACGTGATTTATAACGTTTACTCTGGCTTCTGTTTTTCTATTTGCTCTAATAATTTTCCAAGGCGAATTTTCTGTATTTGTTTTTTGAAACATTACATTTTTGTATTCTGTATATTGGTCCCACAAATCTTGCGCTCGCTCATCTAACTTCGTCATTTTCCATTGTTTTAATGGATTACTTTTAATTTCTGCAAAACGTTTTGCTTGTTCTTTTTTAGAAATAGACATGTATATTTTAACTAAATGAATTCCAGATTCTAAAATCATTCTTTCGAAATCGTTTACCTGATTCATAAAAATATCGTACTCTTTTTGTGTACAAAAACCGTTAACAGGTTCTAAAACAGCTCTGTTGTACCAGCTTCTATCGAAAAAAACAATTTCTCCTGCTTTTGGAAATTGCTCTACATATCGTTGGAAATACCATTGAGTTTCTTCGTCTTCTGTAGGTTTAGAAAGCGCTACAATTCGCATATGACGTGGATTAATACGTTCTGTTAATCTTCTAATCGCTCCTCCTTTTCCTGCAGCATCTCTTCCTTGAAAAACAATTATTATACGTTCGTTATTATTAATTGCCCATTTTTGTAAACGGATTAATTCTACTTGAAGTTTTTTTAATTTCTTCTGGTAATCTACATATCGTAAACCTCTTTCAATATTTAAAGGATCTTTAGACAAAAGTGCTAAAAGTCCTTTTTTTGTATTTAATTTTTTTACTTCTTGTGTTGTTAACTTGTCTTCCATTACTTAATCTATATTGTTATTAGAACGATAAAATCTCATTACTACATTAGGATCTGGTGTAATGGCCGTTTTTGCATCTTTTTTTCCATCATAATCAAACTGAGAAATTACATGTCTAATCGCTTCTAATCTTGCTACTTTTTTATCGTTTGTTTTCACCATCATCCAAGGACTGTAAGATGTGTGGGTTTTAGAAAACATTTCTGCCTTATAATGTGTGTATTTATCCCACAGATTTTGCCCTTGTTTATCAACAGGGCTAAATTTCCAACGCTTTAATGGGTTTTCTTTACGTTCTTCGAAACGTCTTAATTGTTCGTCTTTAGATATCGATAACCAAAATTTTATAATTATTAAACCATCTTCGTACATCATGTGTTCGAACTCTGGAACTTGCACTAAAAACTCTTTATACTGTTCTTCTGTACAAAATCCCATAACTGGTTCTACAACTGCTCTATTGTACCAACTTCTGTCGAAAAAAGCAATCTCACCTGGGTTAGGAAGTTCTTTTATATATCTTTGAAAATACCATTGTCCTTTTTCTACTTCTGTAGGTTTATTTAAAGCCACTAATCTACTAGATCTAGGATTTAAATGCTCCATAAATCGTCTAATATTACCTCCTTTTCCAGCAGCATCTCTTCCTTCGAAAATAACAGCTACACGTTTATTCTCTTTGGAAATCCATCTTTGCAACTTTACCAATTCGATTTGAAGTAATCTTAACTCTTCTGTATAGGAAAGTGTTTTACTTACCTTATTATATAATTCACTTTTACTTTCTATAAGCGATAATAGTTCTTTATTAGTAACAGTATTCTCAAAATCTTCGGCAGTTAAACCTTTCTTCATATTCATCTTTATTATATATTGGTCTAAAAATAACTATTTTTTTTATTTAGAGAGTTAAAAATACATCAATTAACAGAAGTTTTATCACATTCAATTATATTTGCTTATTATGAAAAAAATTAGCTTCATTCTCTTTCTTTTAACAACTTTAACTATTTGTTCTCAACAGAAATTTTCTCAAGAAATTAGTTTTATTACAGAAAACGATTTATATACTTCGTTAATTGACGATCACTATTATACCAATGGAATGTTTTTATCGTACAAATACCTCTCAAAAAAGAAAAAAAAAAAATTAGAAAAGCGTATTTTAGAGTGGAGTATTGGACACGAAATGTATTCACCTTACAAATCGGTTATAGCTTCAGTAGAAGAACATGATAGATCTTTTGCTGCTTATTTGTATGGAAGTTTTGGTATTAATAGAATTTATAATAATAACCAAAATTTTAAAACTTCTGTTCAATTAGGTATCCTTGGTTCTTATGCTTATGGAGAGGAATTACAGGATTTTATTCATAATATTTATGGTTTTAGGGAAGCTGTTGGTTGGGAATATCAAATAAAAAATGCTTTGGGATTAAATTTTAATCTAGAATTTAATAAGCATTTACTAAAAGACAATTCTAATCATTTCGATGTTTCTTGGATAAACATGGCAAATGCAGGAACAGTTTATACAAACATTTCTACTGGAGTTTATGGTAGAATTGGTTTTAAACCTTTACAAGATTTAGCAAATTCTATTGGTTTTAATTCTAATATTAATAATACTGACACGAATTATTTTAGAGAAATAGAATCTTTTTTATTTATAAAACCAACGATAAGATATGCACTTTATGATGCTACACTTCAAGGAAGTTTTTTAAATAAAAATAGTGAAGTTACAAGCGAACTCGTTCCTATCGTTTTTGATTTAGAAATCGGTTTAAAATTTACCTCAAATAGATTTAATTTTGGGTACACATTTAACTATAACACGAATAAATCTAAAGGGTTACGATTTGATAATGGTCATAAATATGGCTCTATAAATATTGCTTATTTGTTGAAATAGAGATGTTGGAAGTTGGAAGTTGGAAGTTTGATTTTTTTTTTTAGATTTTCTTTAATAAACTCTTTCAGGAATTTAGTAAATATTTTGAATTACGATTTAAAAAGATAAACATTTAAAATAAAACTCTTTTCGACTTTAAAAACCCAAACCTTTTTAAATTTGAGACTTTGCGAGAAAATTTTGAACCTTTATACCCAGAAACCTAAACCCTATTCAATAAAAAAATCATCCTTAAAACCAATTAAATACAATTTTTCTTGTGCCCTTGTCATGGCAGTGTATAACCATCTAAAATATTCTTTAGAAACACCATCTGGTAAATAAGGCTGCTCTATAAAAACGGTTTTCCATTGTCCACCTTGAGATTTGTGACAAGTCATAGCATAGGAGAATTTTACTTGTAAAGCGTTGAAGTATTTGTTCTTTTTAATGGCTAAAAATTGTTTGTATTTCGATTTTTCATGTGCGTAATCTTCTTTTACAGCTTCATAAAGCTTATTAGATTCTTCGTATTTTAGAGACGGACTTTCACTGGTTAGTGTATCTAAAAGCAACACAGTTTCGAAAGGTTGCATGTCAGGATAGTCAATCATTTTTATTTCTACTTCTGCAAACTTAAAACCATATAGCTCTTTGATAGAAAAGATTTTTAAAACTCTGCAAATATCTCCATTTGCAATAAAACCAGCTTTCGACGATTCATCTAACCAATAATAATTATTTTTTACAATCATAATATAATCTCCAGCAGAAATTTCATTTTCTTGCCCTCTAATATTATAACGTATTTGTTGGTTGTATTGATTGGCTCTTTTGTTTGAACGCACTATAAATGCAGTATCTTCTACACCTTCGTTTTCGTAAGCATTAACAATAGCATCCTCAATATCATAACCATCTTCCAATCTTTTTATGTCTGGAAAATTCACATCAAATTGAAAAGAATCTCCTTCATTTTGTAATAAAAGCCTTAAACTAGTTGCATTGGCTAAAATTCCTGAGTTTTCATGTTGACGCATTACTTCGTCTAACTCTATTTCTTCTACATTTTTTTGATAATCGTACGTTAGTGTATCTAACTCCAAAGCAGGGCTAACATCTAATTTAACTGGTGGAAGCTGTGCTGTATCTCCGATAAAAATAAGTTTACAATTTTTACCAGAATATACATAAGAGATTAAATCGTTTAATAAAGATTTCGAATCGAACAAATTCTGATTCTGTTTCCCATCTGGAATCATAGAGGCTTCATCTACAATAAAAATAGTATTTGTGTGCTTATTAATTTGTAAAACAAAATCTACAGAACCATTAGATTGCTTTTTTGGGAAATATATTTTTTTATGAATTGTAAACGCAGGTCTTTTCGAATATAAGGCAATTACTTTTGCAGCTCTTCCTGTTGGTGCTAATAAAACCGCTTTTTTACCTGCAGACGACAAACAATTTACAAAAGTACTTATTGTAGTAGTTTTTCCTGTTCCTGCATATCCTTTTAATAGAAATAGGGCATCTTTATCTTCATTAAAAATAAAGTCGCTTAAAAGTCTTAATAATTTCTCTTGCTTAAAAGTAGGCTCATGTGGAAATTTTAGAATAAGTTCTTTATTAAATTCACTAGGTTTCTCTATCATATAGCATTTAAAACATCAAAGATACATCGATTTGTAAATAAAAGTTTTTATCATTAAAAAAAAATTGTAGATTTGCGATAAGACTATTAAAAAAATATTAAAATGGGATTAATTGGAATGATTTTAGCAGCAGTATTAGTAGCTGTGCTTTTAGCTATAGTTATAGTTAAGTTTTTACCTTTAAAGTTACGTTGGTTAGCTTCTTTATTATTGCTATTTTTAGCAATATTTATAGGGTCACAAATTTATAATGGAATTATGGAACCCATTAATTTTAACAAGGGTAAAGTAAAAAAATATGCTAAAGTTGTAGAAAATCTTAAAATAATTAGAGATGCTCAAGTAAAACATTACGAAGCAACTGGAAGTTACACAAAAAATAAAACTGCTCTTATTAGTTTTGTAGATACTGCTAAATTAGCATTAACAAATACAAGAACTGAGGTGGTAAAAGAAAATAGAGGTGGTGGTATTATTGTAGATGTAGAAAAAAGAGTTACAGACACAATTGGTTACGAACCAGTTTTAAAGTACTTTAAAGGTAAAGATTATAAAAATATGTTTAAAGTTCCTGGTCTTGAAGGAAAAGAGTTTGAATTAGAAGTTGGAACCGTAGAAAAAGTACCTGGTTTAGTAGTACCTACTTTCTTAGCAAAAACACCTAAGGCAGATCTTTTAAAAGGAATGAACGAATCTTTAATTAAACAAGAATTAGAAGCAATTGCTACTGATCAAATTAAAGGTGAATATATTTCTGTAGGTTCTTTAGATGAAGTAACTACAGGAGGTAACTGGCCTACTTATTACGATAAAAAAGGTGAGAAAAAAGAATAGTACTCCTATTTTGAAAAACACAAAAGATAATAAATTATCCATCCAATTTAATTTGGATGGATTTTCTTTTTCTATCCAAGATAGTATATCTAAAAAGGATATTTACTTTTGTGCTTACACTTTTAAAGAAACACAAGCAACTCCAGAAAATTTATTATTAAAAATTGATGATATTTTTAAAAATGACACTCATTTACAGCAAGATTTTTCTACTGTAATCGTAATTCATCAAAATAACCTTTCTGCTTTAGTACCCAACCAATATTTTAATGAAGATAAGTTAAGTTCTTATTTAAATTTTAATATAAAAACGCTCTCAACTGATTTTATAACATTTGATGAAATTTCTTCTATAGATGCAAAAAATGTTTATGTACCTTATGTAAATATTAACAATTATTTATTTAACAATTTTGGGGAGTTCGATTATAAACATCATAGCTCTGTTCTTATAGATAAACTAATTCTACGAAACAAAAACGAGTCAAAAACTATGTATGTAAATGTTTCTAAAACAACATTCGACATTGTAGTTTTGGAAAATAAAAAACTAGTATTATACAATTCGTTTGCATATACTTCTAAAGAAGATTTTTTATATTATATTCTTTTTGTAGCAGAACAATTACAATTAGACACTAACGAATTTCCTTTATATTTAATGGGAGATATAATTTTTAATTCGGAATTATACAAAATAACCTACACTTACATTAAAAATTTGAACTTCTTAGGAAGTAAAAACCCTATTTTTAAAGAATTAAATTTAGAAACACACACGAATTTTATACTATTAGGCTAATGAGAATTATTTCTGGAAAATTAAAATCAAGACGTTTATCTGCGCCTAAAAACTTACCTGTTAGACCCACAACAGACATGGCCAAAGAATCTTTGTTTAATATTTTAAACAATACTTATTATTTCGACGGTATTTCTGTAATCGATTTATTCGCAGGAACAGGAAATATTAGCTACGAATTTGCTTCTCGAGGAACCAAAACTATTTATGCTGTAGATGCACATTTTGGATGTATAAAATATATTAACGAAACCTCTAAAGCTCTTGATTTAGACATTAACACGTTAAAAAGTGACGTTTATAAGTTTTTAGAAAAAACTTCTTTAAAGGCAGATGTAATTTTCGCAGACCCACCTTATGATTTCGAAGAAGAACAATTTTTAAAAATTGTGAATTTAGTTTTCGAAAAAGAAATGCTAAATAAAGATGGAATTTTAATTGTAGAACATTCTAAACATACAGATTTATCTAAGCACGAAAGACATAGTTACGATAAACGTTATGGAGGAAACGTGTTTAGTTTCTTCGAAAATGAAACAACGGAAGAAGAATAAATTAAATTTTAAAGCAAAAAAAAAATACGGACAAAGCCGTATTTTTTTTTTATTATGTAATAATTCGTTTTTATAATAACGAATTTATAATTTTTTGAATGGTTACCCCTTCTGCTTCCGCTTTATAATTCTTTACAATTCTATGAGATAAAATAGGAATCGCAACCGCTTTTACATCTTCTATATCTGGAGAAAACTTACCATGAACTGCTGCATGAGCTTTGGCTGCCAAAATTAAATTTTGTGAAGCTCTTGGTCCTGCACCCCAATCTAAATAAGATTTCACTAATTCTGTAGCTTCTGGAGATTTTGGTCTTGTTTTACCAACCAAACGAACTGCATATTCTATTACATTATCTGCAACCGGTATTTTACGAATTAAATTCTGAATTTCTACAATTTCTGCTCCAGAGAAAATAGAATTTATTTTATTTTTAAAACTTGAGGTTGTATTTTTTACAACTTGTACTTCTTCATTAAAAGTTGGGTATTCTAAATTAATAGAAAACATAAACCTATCTAACTGCGCTTCAGGTAAAGGATATGTTCCTTCTTGCTCAATTGGGTTTTGAGTTGCCAATACAAAAAAAGGCAATTCTAATTTATAATGATTTCCAGAAATTGTTACAGAACGCTCTTGCATTGCTTCTAATAAAGCTGCTTGGGTTTTTGGTGGTGTTCTATTAATTTCGTCTGCTAAGATAATATTAGAAAAAATAGGGCCTTTTATAAATTTAAACTGTCTGTTTTCATCTAAAATTTCACTTCCTAAAATATCTGAAGGCATTAAATCTGGTGTAAACTGAATTCTCTTAAAATTTAAACCTAATGCATCTGAAACCGTATTTACCAATAATGTTTTTGCCAATCCTGGAACACCAATTAATAAAGAATGTCCACCACAAAAAACAGATAACAAAGTAAAATTTACTGCTTCTTGCTGTCCAATAATTACTTTTCCAATTTCAGATTGTAGTTGTTCATATTTACCAACTAAATTCTTAACTGCTTGCACGTCTGACATTACTTATTATTTATTTCTTTTTTCCAATTCTTTTTAAACTTACATTTAGCATGATCTTCCGAAATTTTAATATAAGTATCTTTAATTTTATCTTTAGACCATTTCTCTATAATTTCTTCCTTCTTTTTCTTTAAAGCTAAATCTTGTATTTTTACATAATCATTTACAATATCTGCAGTATGCGTATCTGTTCTTTCTTTCATTAAGATAAACTTATACATTTTTTCTCCATTTCCAGACTCATCATAAAAAACATCGGTAATTTCTCCTGTTTTTAAATCGTTAACTCTTGCATAAAATGCAGGATCCATTCTTGTTAAATCGAATTTAGATTCTCCTGTATATGGATTTAAAATAAGACCTCCATTATTTTTAGAATCTTTGTCTTCGGAATATTTTTTAACAGCATCTTCGAAACTAATTTTACCATCTTTAATCTCTTGCTTAATTTCTTCTAATTTATCTTGAGTTTCTTTTAACTTACTATCTGGTATTAAAGGTTTCATTAAAATATGTGAAGCAACTCTAGTATTTCCTTTAATTTCGTGTAATTGCATTAAGTGATAACCAAAATTAGATTTAAAAGGCTCCGAAATTTCGCCAACTTCTAAACTAAATGCCATTTCTTTAAATTCTTTAATAAAGTTAGATTCTTTTGTGATTGGGTATCTACCTCCATTTTGTACAACTCCAGGGTCTTCAGAATTAATAACGGCTTTCATTTTAAAACTTGCGCCATCTTGTATTTCTTTTTTAATTGCATTTAACGATGCAATAACTCTATCTACTTCTTCTTTCGTTGGTTCCGCATTTAATACAATTTGAGCCAATTCTATCTCTGCTGTAAATTCTGGTAATTCTCCAGCATCTTTTAAGCCATTATAATACAAACGAACTTCTTCTGGAGTTACATCTACTTTTTCTGTTATATTTAATTGTTCTTTTTCTATTAATGCATTCTCTTTTTGTACGTTGTATAATTCTCCTTTTAAATCATCTAAATCATTAAAACCATAAGATTTTATAACTTTATCTATGGATCCAAGTTGCTGTGTAAAATATTGTATACTTCTATCTACTTTTGCATTTACTTCTGCATCTGAAACTGTAACACTATCAATTACTGCATGATGAGATAATAGCTTTTGCTGCATCAACTCCTCTAACATTTCACAATCTGTAAATGTAATTTTTCCTTCGCTTCTAAGTTCTACTTCTTGTTTAAATTTGGCAATGTCGGAATCTAAAACAATATTTTTACCAACAACAACTGCTACACCATCTATTTTCACTTTCTGTGCGTGTAACGTTTGTGAGCTTATTAAAAGAAAAGCTATAATTGGTAAGAATTTAATATATTTTAAAATTGTTGTTTTGTGTGGCATCTTTTACTATTATTTTTTCAATATCTCTAATTAATTCGATTTTACGCTTGTGCAAAATCATTTGTTTTATTTTAGATTCTATATAACTTAATGGTGCTATTTCGTTTCTAAGTAAAACATCTTTTATAGCCACCAAATATAAACCTAATGAATCTTGTTTTTGAGTGAATTTTGTTTTTTTTAACAGATTTTCTTTAGAAAAAGGCACTTTTAACAAAATCTTATCTACTTCTGTCCAAACTGAGTCATTTAAACTGTAAATTTTAAAACTTAATTGCTTTCTTTCTAATTCCTCTTGGTCTTCAATTTCATTTGATTGAAAGAGTTTTATAATTTCTTCTTTGTTCTTTAAATCTTTATCAAAAGTTAAATATTTGGCTTTTATCAACTCTTCATTTAACTTAAAGTTTTCTTTGTTTAAATTATAATAGCTCTCCACTTCTTCATCAGATATAATAGTATCTAATTTTTGATTTATAATTTCTGATTTATAATTATTTATCAACAAACTTTCCTTATAATCGTTTACTAAAACATCAATTTCCTTTAAGTTTTCTAGCGAACTATTGTTTACTGCTTTTTTTAAAAGCAGTTTTTTAATTGCCCAATCTTGGATATAGCTTTGTACCAACACCAAACTGTCTTCTTTAGAAATATTTGTTGGTAAAATGTTTTTTAAATCTTCTCTAAATAGCTTATCTGTATTTACAATGGCAACGATTTCCGAAGAAGAAGTTTCCTTTTCTTTCACGCCAAAATAATCGCAAGAAATAAACGCAAATACACAAAAAACAATTAGTAAAAATCTCATTATTTTTTCTCGTAAAATTTAATTAGTTTTTTTAACTCCCTTTTCTTTATATTAATTTTACTCTTCTTTCTTAAATCTGCAATCCAATTTTTTTCTAAAAAGTTTTGGTAATCATTCATTACCTCTCCTTTATTATTTTTCAATTCTTTAGATGGATATTTATTTCTATTGGCTTCGAAATAATTTTTTAATCCTAAAGTATCTTTAGAAGAAGCATTCCAAATTTTTTGTTGCATTAATTCAAACAATAATAAACCATCTTCATATTCTTTTAAAGTATATGCATATTCTGGCTCTGTATTTACCAAATTCTCTTTATAATAAGATAAAATTTCGTCATTTTTAAACATATCAAAGAGCAAATACACAGGTTTATGCCTTCTATTTCGAATAAAATTGATAAAAGATTCTTGGGTAAGTTCTTTATCGTTAATTTTTAAAATAACATTTTGTAAAGAATCTTTCGGAATTGCTCTTATGTTTTTTCTATCCAATATTTTCTTTGCTTCTTCATTTTCTTTAATCGAATATGTTGCTTTTAATTTATTGATAACAGCAATTTCCGATAATTGCATTCTAGAACTTCTTTTAATTTTATTTGTAAGTTCGTTTTTCAATTCATTAAATGGTTTTACTGGATACTTTCCAACTAATTTTATAATGTGCCAACCAAAACGAGTTTTTACAGGTACTGCATATTCTCCAACATTTTTAAGCGAAAACCCAGCATCTTCTATAGGTTTTAACATCTTTCCTTTTCGAAACTTCCTTAATTTCCCTCCACTCTGTTTTGTATTTCCATCATCTGAATATTGTTTCACTAATTCTTCGAAATTTCCGTTATTTTGAAGTTTTGCATACAATTCGTCAATTTTCTTTTTACCAATTGCTGTTGTATCAGATACTAAAATATGTGCAACTTGTATTTCTCCTAATGATGGTCTTTTTGCATCTACTTTTAAAATATGATACCCAAATTGTGTTCTAAATGGTTCTGAAACTTCACCAACTTTCGTTTTATAAGCACTGTCTTCGAATTCTGAAACCATATCAAAAGCAGAAAAATACCCCAAATTTCCTTTGTTTCCTTTTCTACCAGATTTAGGGTCGTCTTTGGCTGAGTTGTCTTCAGATGCTACAAAAGCAACTTCTTCAAAATCTTCGCCATTAATAATTCTATTTCTAATATCTGTTATTTTTTGATAAGCTATTAGAGTATCTTTTGGAGTCGCATCTTTTGGGATTCTTACCAAAATATGCTTCGCTTTAACCTCATTTTTAGTTCTTACATATAATTCTTTTACCAAATCTTCGATAAAAGTAGTGTCTTGTAAATAAGGTGCAGAAAGCTGGTTTCTATACGTTTCTATTTCTCTTTTATAAGATGGTAACGTATCTAATTTTATTTGATAAGCTTCTTTTACTTTTAATTTATAATTGATAAAAAGCTCTAGATTTTTAGTAA